>CAYTFM010000032.1:0-26138 GCA_964436735.1 uncultured Victivallales bacterium
CGTAGCGGCCGAAGATGGAGTTCTCGATGACGCTTGCGGCGTTGGTCGCCGACTCGCCGGGGGCGATCGTGCTCTTGTCGGCGCTGGCCTCGGCGCAGGCGCAGTTCTTTTTGATGCTCAGGATCTTGAGAGGGGCGTCTCCTTTGTTCGTGATGACGTAGCGGGCCTCCTTGCGCTCCTTGCCAGGGTAGGTGCCGAAATCGACTTTGCCGCTGCCTTCAACGGCTACTTTCGGACCGGCGGCGAGCGTGAGCGAGAGGAGGAAAGCGGCTGTCGAGGCGCCTAGTCTACACACATGGACCCCCGTGATTTGTTTTGGCGATAATGAAAAAGGGTTCAGGGTTCAGCGCGCCCACCTTTGCCGAGACAAGGTTCAACCAGGAGAGAAACACCACCGCTCCCGGGAATGACGCGGGGAGCATCCGGCTTCGCCGTGCTCCCGTGGGCGCACTTTGGTTTTGTGGTCGTTTGTTTCATGGGAGGAAAAGGGCAACAATGAATCGCTGTCGTGCCGAAGCTGCTGATACCGCTGTATCGTCCCCAGATGCAGCTGTTCCAGCAACTGAACCCTGAACCCTTTTCAAGCTGCGGCGAAGCCGCCGCGGCATGCCCTATGATCATTACTTGTCGGCGGCCGGTTTTTTGTCGTATTCCGAGCTGAGGTCGGGCCATTTGCCGTCGGCTTTCTTCTCGGCGTCCTTCTTGCTGGTCTCGTCCTTCTTACCGTCGGGGGCGTCCGTTTTTGCTGGCGCAGGTTTTGTCGCGGGAACCGCCTGGGGCTGCGGTTGCTCGGCGGCCGGTTGCGCATCGGTCTTCGCGGCAGGCGCGGGGGGTGCGGCAGGCGTGGCCGCCTGTGGAGCGGGAACCGTTTGAAGCGCCGGGGCGGCGCTTTTCTCCGGTTGAGCTTCGGGGGACGCTGGTGTTGCTTGGGGAGCGACGGCGGGCGTCAGCTTTTTGATCAATTCGTCGTTTTTTGTGATTATCGCATAGTCGAGGGCGATTTTCCCGTCTTGATCCTCAGCGGTGGTGTCGATGCCGCTCTCAAGGAGGAATTTCGCTGACGGCAGGAAACCGTTTTTGATGGTCCAGTTGAGCAGGGGCATTTGGCCGTAGGCCTTGGCGTTGATGTTGGCGCCCTTCTCGATCAGAATCTTGGCGGTGGCCACGTCATTTCGCGCCAGTGACCTCAAGAGGGCTTGGCTGGCCTTTTTTTCTTTGGCCAACCGTTCGTCCTTGTCGGCGAGGAGTGTGGCGGTCTCGGCGTGTCCATTCATTGTCGCATAGTAGAGGGCGTCATGCTTGTTGGCGTCGACCTCCTCGCGGTCAGCCTCCTTCTCGAGAAGCATGTCGACGGCGTCGGTCTGGCCGAACTCGGCGGCGCGCATGAGCGCCGTCCGTTGCTGTGGCGTCACGTGGCGGTCGACTTTGGCGCCGCGGTTGATGAGCAGTTCGATGATCTCGGAATGACCGAGCTGAGCGGCGACGAAAAGGGCGGTGCCGAACTCGGTTTCGGTGTCGACTTTCGCCTTGTGGTCGAGGAGGAGTTCAGCAAGTTCGAAATCGCCATTTCTGACGGCGGTGATGAGGGCGGTGCCAAGGGAGGTGTTGACGTTGACGTCGGCCCCATTGTCCAGGAGGAATTTGACCATCTCAGGTTGTTTGTGCTTCACGGCGGCGATGAGGGCGGTGCCGTCGGCGCTGATATTGACATTCGTTTTCGCCGATAGGAAGAGCTTGGCCGTGGGGATGTCCCCCTTGGAGGCGGCGGTGATGAAGGCGGTGGGAGTATACGGAGTCGACTGGGTGCGGAGCTCCGCCCGCGCCCGCAGAGCCTCGCTGTTGTCCGTGGCGCATGAGGCGAGCAGTAAAAGGGGTAGCAGAGCGGTCTGACTCAAAATCGAAAAGTTACGTTTCATTGTGGCGTCCATTATTGTGTTGCGCGGGTATTGTTGTAAAAGTGAGCGTTTCAAGAGTACAAACTAAGCGTTCTTTGCATTTTTTTCAACATAGATTATCCGGGTGAAGGCTTTCCCACGGAAAATCTATGCGGTGATATGAAAGGTGGATTTTGGGGAGGCGGCTTGGGCGGTGGAGGTGGAGCGGGTGGTCAACCCGTATTCGCGCTCGACCATTCGGACTTTGCCGGTCTGGTCGGTGCGGATGGGTTGCGCGGACGCCTGGGAACTGGACGCCTGCTCGGCGGCCATGATCATGGTGGCGGCGGCGGATTGGGGAGCGGCGGCGGCCTTTCTGGCAAGGCGCGAGTAATCGCCGACCGCCTCGACGTCCGTCTTGGAGAAGGAGGTGCCTTCTTGCCGGTTCTGATAGGAGACGGTTACCCCGGTTCCAGCATACTTGTCGGTTCCCGAGTAGGCGGAGGCGAGTTTCCGCGCCGACAGTTGTCCCGCGTTCTGGCGGGATTCGACCCGAGAGTCGATAAACGCGTTTTTCAGCGCATCGAGGGTGTTTGGACTGTCGATTCTCATGTGTCCCAAAGTATGGATGGAAGTGCGACTGTAAGTTTGGTGACAAAATTGTTTATAGCTTTGTCGACCGTTATTTTCAAGCGCTCAAGCCGACGTTTCCTGTGGAACGGCGGATTCCCGGGGTTGCATTGTGCGAGCCGCGATGCAACTTTCCAACAGCCGCGCTTCAGAGGGGGTGCGCCCACAAAATGGTGTCATGACAATGAGACGACAAGCTTTTCTGAGTGTGATGGGTGTTGGAGCGCTGTGCCTTGCCTTCAGCTGCCTCCATCTCTCCGTCGCGGCAGAGGAGTCGAAGCCGCAGGAGGCCATCAAGGCTGCTGCGAAGTCCCTTGAAGAGCAATGGCTGGATGCGGTGGAGGGGGGCGAGGGCTCGAAGGCGGTTGAGCTTGCGGGGAAGATCGTGGGAGACTCGCCGGAGATCGTCCTCGACGCATGGTACGTGGAGTTGTTTGCGCGCGGCGGCGTCAAGGCCGGCTATCTGTCCGCCCCCTTCAACGAGTCCGACTTCCCGCGCTGGCGCGAGGCGCTGTTCTTCAAGAAGAAGGCGGCGGAGCTAGTCGATGGACGGCTTCCTCTTGCCATAGGGCGTCTCATGACCGGTCTGACCGTTCAGATCAAGCCGGGCGAGGATGATCCGTCGCGGCCGCCATGGCCGCGCGCCGTGTGGGAGACGGGCAGGGGGATGTGCGACCGGATGTCGTGGACATTCTGCGAGTTGGGGTATCAGGCGGGATTCGAGACGGCGGTCGTCTATCTGATCGACGCTGAGACTGGCTCCTCACCGCACACCATCTGCGAAATCAGGAGCGAGGGGGAGGGGCGCTGGCTCGTCGATCCTCTGAAACGGAAGCTGTTTGCCGGAATCGCCGCCGCCCAGGCCGCCGGAAGCGAGGAGCTGCGCATGAAGCTGTGGCCGGAGGAGGAGCATTTCCGGAAATGCCTGGAGAATGCGCATATCATGATTCCCGCCTATCCGCAGGACTACTGCCCCCGGAACCAGAAACTGGCGGCGAAACTCGCCACCGCGCTGGGCGACCGCTGCCCGCGTTTCGGCGAAGATCCCCGCAAACGCATCGCGCGCTTCAAATAGCTTCTTGTCGAAAAGTGTCCCGTCGAACTGAAGATAGGCGTCTACGACTTCCCTTTCCTCCTTATAAGGCAGGAGTTGAAGGCGACGATGAGCCAGTATGTGAAGTAGGATGGATGCGGATCCTACCGAATGTGAAACGGCAAGATGCCGCTTCAACAATAAAGCTTAGCCAGGATGCCCATGAGCAAACTCAAAGCACTGATCGTTGACGACTCCGCGTTTTTCAGGAAAATCCTAGGCGACATGCTCGCCGAGCACAAGGATGTCGAGGTCGTCGGCACGGCCTTCAATGGAAAGAATGCCCTGGAGAAGGTGAAGACGCTCGCCCCTGACTTTGTCACCCTCGACTTCGTGATGCCGGACATGGATGGCATCGCCACGCTTCGCCAGCTGAAGAAGGTGGCGCCGCAGGTGGACGTGGTGATGATCAGCGCGCAGACCACGGAGGGGGCCGCCATAACGGTGAAGGCCCTTGAAGAAGGAGCGTGCGACTTCGTCGCGAAGCCGGTGGGGCTCGCCCCCGGCGATGAAATGAAGACCATGTCGCGTCAGCTCAAGGAGATCATCGACGCGATCACGTGTCGGCGCCGGATCAGTCGGACGGCGGACAGTCTGCGTCGCATGGCCGGAGGAGGGGAGGCTGTCAGTCGTTCGGCCGCGCCCGCTCAGGCTCCCGCCGCGGCCGCGGTCCGGGCAAAGCCATTCGTGCCCTCAAGCGGTGACGGGGTTCGCCGTGACATCGTGGCGCTTGGCATCTCGACGGGCGGGCCAATCGCTCTGCGCTCCGTCATTCCGAAACTGCCCGCCTCCTTGAGCGTTCCCGTGGTGGTGGTGCAACACATGCCGCCGCTGTTCACAGCCGCTCTCGCCGGGTCGCTCGCGCAGAAGAGCGCGGTGCGGGTGGTCGAGGGGATAGATGGTGTTGCGATCGAGTCCGGCGTCGTCTACATTGCTCCGGGAGGCAGGCAGATGAAACTTGAGAAACGCGCCGGCTCCGTCCGCATAAAAAGTACCGACGACCCGCCCGAGAATAACTGCCGACGCGCCGCCGACTACCTCTTCCGCTCGGTGGCCGAGATCTACCGCGCCGCCGCCGTGGGGGTCATCATGACCGGCATGGGAAGCGACGGCGCCATGGGGTTGCGGGAGATGAAGAGCTTCGGCGCGCGGGTGATCGCCCAGGACGAGGAGACCAGCACGGTATTCGGCATGCCGATGATGGCGATCAAAGCCGGCGTCGTCGACGTCGTCGCACCGCTCGAAGCCATCGCTGCCGAGATCGTCAAAAGCGTTGGGGGGTGAGCGGCGAGGGGGAAGAAGGGTTCAGGGGGCAGGGTTCAGGGCGCCGCGGAGCGCGAAACCGTTGTGTCAGGTTTTCAGCTAAGTTTCTGCTTTGTATATCCGGATTTTTGAGTGCGGCGGCTCGACGCTCGCCTCATGGCCAGTCGAGCCTGGCCATCAAAAGCGGTCTCAAGCGACCGCTCCAAGACGCGTCCGGAGTTTGACTTCTCCCACCGCAACATCCTGCGAACCAAGGTGAACGTGCCGGCGTCGCTCGCCGGGCGCTCCTTCATGCTCGACTTCCAGTACCAGTGGTGGAAGACGCCGTAGCGGTCCTGGGATGTGGGTGGGCTATCTGCGGTCCAGTTCGGACTTCTTGAAGAGGCCCGTGGAGGCGAGTGCCGCTTTTTCGTCCGAGGAAAGCTTATCACGCGCGTAAAAGGCGGCGATCAGCATTTGTCTCCGGGCTGTGGCCGCATCGGACATGAGGCCGAAGTTGCTCTCCGCCTTGTCCTTTTCCGGCTCATTGTATAATTCGTAGAATTCGATGCCCTCGATGCGCGCCTCTTTCTGGGCGATGATATAATCGATGTGGCGCTTGAGACTGGCGAGCGCCGCTTCGTCGTCGTACTCTTTCCCCTTTTTTGGGGGCGTTGACTTCCCCTGCGTTGAACTCGTTGATGATGATCGGCTTGTCGATGGAGAAGGTGTTGATTACTGTGCGGCACTTCTTGCCGCGTTTGGCGTACACCTCGTGAACGGCACGGGACATGCCGCGGAGCACCGCCGCCCACTGCTGTCCCAGCGGAGTGTCGAAGTGCTCCGGCTTTCTGCCCGTGCTGGTCTTGCCGTCCTGCGTCGTTTTGATTCCTTTCACAAGTGACACTTCGTTCTGCAGTTCCCAGTCCTGGAGGTCGTCGACATTGCGAAGATCTTCTGGGTACTTTGGTCGGTCGTCGTTCAGAATGACATCGAACCGGTAGGTGGTGAGTCCACGCTTCGCCAGCGTCGAGAGTTACGCCTCGAAGTCGCTCCACAGTGGTTTGTACGACGCGGCATGACCGCAAACACCCCAGGAGAATGCGGCTTTGTCGCCTGCAAAGAGGGAGTGCGCCGTGAGAATCAAGCCGATGAGAACTGCAGTTGTTTTTTTCATAGGCCTGACAAAACGATGGCGATTGGTTTTGATAATTCAAGGTTAAAATAGAGATAGTGATAAGTCGAATCAATATTGACGCATGGTTTTCTTTTAACGCGGTATTCTATTGGCGATCCGATAGCCATGCTGGTCGAATACGACGTGCGGCGAGGGTATATTCCCGCATGTCTGGTGTCACGTCCGAAATGGAATTGATTATAAAGGTATAAAGGAAAGCAGGCGTATGGCGACGACGAAGTCCACGTTCGTGTTGAAGAAGAACGACCGGATCGTGTTTCTGGGCGATTCCATCACCGAGCAGCAGTTGTACACCAACTATGTTGAAAGCTATTTGATCGGGCGGTATCCGCAGTTGAACCTGAGTTTTTTCAATGCGGGGTGGGGCGGTGACACCGCGCCTGGTGGTGTGAATCGGTTGCGGCGCGATGTGCTGTCCCTCAAGCCCACGGTCGTTACCATTTGTTATGGCATGAACGATGGCTCGTACTGTCCGATGAATGACGGGATCCTGCAGCGCTATGGCGACGGAATGAAGGAACTCGTGCGGCTTTTGAAGGCCGCCAAGGTCCGCGTGGTGTTGCTGACACCGGGTATGGTTGATCACGCCCAGAACAAGGATCTCAAGGCCGTCAACTATTCCGGGAAGAGTCTCCGCATACTTGCCGACTTCGTGCTGGAGTTGGCGAAGCGCGAGAAGCTCCCGGTGTTCGACATCCATCGGTTGATGACGCAGGTTGACACCGCGGCGAAGAAGGTGGATTCAAAATTCACGATGATACCGGACTCAGTCCATCCCGATCCGGCCGGGCAACTTGTCATGGCGTACGGGCTTCTGCAGGCGATGGGGGTTCCGCCCTTGACCGAGTCGGCGGAGATCGATGTGGCTGCCGGCAAGGCGAAATGCCGCAAGGGGATGAAGGTTTCGGGCGTCAAGGCGCTTGATCATGGCTACGAGTTCAAGGTGAAACTGGCCTGTCCGCCGTTCTTTGTGGAGCCGGTGGCGCGCAAGGTTCTTCCTTTTCTGCCGTTCCAGGAGACGTATAATAGCCTCTCTCTTTCGTTCCGCGGCGGCGCGGCTGAGCGTTACTTTTTCAAAAGCGGATCAAGCCGTAGCGAGTCGTTGTCATTCAAGGAATTGCGGAAAGGGGTCAACCTGTCGTCGCTGTGGCAGTCGGAGCCCGTGAAGGCGGCGGGACGGATTCATCAGTTCACCTGCGAGAAGGATCAGATCTACTTCCGGTTGTGGCGCGTGATCGCCTTGGGAGGAAAGTCCGGCCCCGTTTGCAATGAGGTTGCGTTTGCGGCGGCGCGGGAGATCATGCCGGCGATAGAGAAGGCGCGGGGTTCCATGGTGGCGGACGCGACGGCGCCGTGCGGTTTCCGGATGTTGGCGGCGGACATGCCCGGTGAGTCGCTGGAGAACGGCGACTTCATCAGTTGCTGGAGTCTGCGCGGTCCGTTCGAATCAACGGCAAAGATGGACGGCACAGACTTCCTGGGCGGCGAGGCGGACATGACGGCTTCCGTTCCCGTATTATCCCGCGACTGGGCAGAGGGATGCCTTGATATCGAGAGTCCCGAGAACGCCTTGAACGCGTTCTATGGCCAACACGAGAATTGCTGCGCCTACCTGCTGACGGTTGTTGAGTCGAAGGTCGCGCAGGCGGCGGAGTTGCTGGTTGGCAGTGACGATGGATTCGCAGTGTGGCTTAATGGCAAATGTCTCGCGAACCGCATTGAGCTGCGGCGCGGCTTGGCCGTGGATCAGGATCGGTTGCCGGTGTCGCTGCGTAAAGGCTTCAACATATTGATGATCAAGGTGTCACAAGGTGGTGGCGGCTGGGGCGTCTGCGCGCGTTTTAGCGGTTTGACCCATTCGGTGGCGGCGAACTGGGCAAAACGCAAGAGGTGAGTCCAGCACCGCAAACCGATCTTTACGACGCTGGCCGCGCGGCGTGAGCAAAACCGTCGGGATCTCAGACCAGCTTACTGCGTCAGCTTTTGCATGTCCGCGAGGAACACCTTCCGCGTACCGTCCACAAACGCGTTGAAGGTCACGTAGCGCCAGGTGCGGTCCCACGCCGGGTGCGGATCGACGCGCATCACGGAATCCTCGCACGGGAGGATCCGCCTTTGTCAGTAGGTCGCGGATAGAAGCCAGCAGACGGCTCTTTCCTGTCGATGTGTCGGTGAGGTAAAAACCGTCATCAGCCGCCGGTCCTATGTTTCGTCGGACGATCTCGTCGGGAACCCGCACCCCATACCCGGGCTGGGTTTTGCGCATGGCCGTCACATTGGCGGATATCAACCAGCGGCCATCGGGCGACGCATGGCAGACCGTCCCCTCCATCCGCATGCGCGAGCCTGTGAGCGGGTCGAATTTTCAGGTGAACAGCTGCCATGACGCGGTGTCCACGTCGTTGAAGAAGAGTTCACCGTTGAGATTGGCTCCCATCTGCGGCTCCCAGCCGCGGGTCTCGGTGACGACCTTGTCCGTGCCGCCCTCGAGATCGACCACGATGATCCACCCCGACTCACCCGGTTCCGGCTGCCGCGCCTCGAACGGCATCTGGAAGACCGCCAGATAGCGTCCTGACGGGCTGATCGGCGAGGTGTCGAACAAACGGTGGATGCATCCAGTCCTATTGGGCGTCACGCACCACACGGGGACAAGTGGCGAGAACTTCTCGTAGCGCGGAAAACTGCTGTGCGGCGTCATGGGTGCCCCTCGTTATTGTTTCAGCGACGCGATGGCGTCTTCGGCGTGGCGAACATCCTCGAAAAGCAGATAGGCAACTTTGCCGTCGAAGGGCAGGGTGCCCTTGACCTGGTTCCCATAGAGGTCGAAGGCCTCAGACGCCACCGGGACTTTGAGGGCGAGCGGGGCGCAGCCGCTGTTGCCGGAGAGAACCGTCACCGCTTTGCCTCTGCCTTCGAAGATGAACGCGTAGGACTTGTCCGCAAGGGGGAGCGTCTTCACGAACTTCCTCCCCTCCACAAAGAACGAGAAAGCTGAATGCGCCGCTCCCGTGGGGTGGAGTTGTCCGTCTGGCGTCACCAGGATCGAGCAGACGTTGATGTCCCCGTTGAAGCAGTGCATGCTGTAGAGGAACCACTTGCGCACGTCGTAGGAGCTGAGGGCCAGCATGTATTTGCAGAGGTTGTCGGAGGACTCCAGATAGGCGTCCTTGTTCTTGAACGGAAGGGAGTTTGTGTAGAGGCCGTAGTCGAGGCGCATCTGGGCGTTGTCGGCGGTGAAGCAGGAGCCCTCGGTCATCCACAAGGGCTTGGGCAGTTTGCCGCACTTCGCCATGATCGGCCCCGTCGCATCCTTGATACCCATGGCGATCGGATCCTTGGGATCGCCCGGCCTCGGATTGGTCTGATAGTCGTGATAGCAGATGCCGTCGCAAAAATCGAGTCCTCCGGCGTCGAGGACGCCCTTGGTCCAGGTTTCGCCGCGGGCGCCGGCCGTGGAGTTGAAGCCGTTGATGTAGGCATTGGGGTTGGCGGCCTTGGCGGCGGTGTAGGCCGACTTCGAAAGCAAGGCGAAATCCCTTTCCGGCTCCGCGCTGGTCTTGTAGCCATGGGCGGTCTTCTGGCTCTTGTCGTGGGTGACGGCCCACCATTCCACATTCCACGGCTCGTTCCAGATGTCCCAGTAGTCGATGACTCCCTTGTATTTGGCGACCACGACCTTGACGTAGTTCTCGAAGTCGGCGAGGTTTTTCGGTTGGAAGAATTTGTCCCAGTAGCCGAAGGTCTTCAGCCCGCTGTCCTGGTAGTACGTGGCCCATTTGGGGGCGGTGCTGAGTTCCCCATAGATCATGACCTTGTGGTCTCTGAACCTGTTGATCTCCTTGTCGAAAAAACGCCACTGTCCCTTCTCCGGTTCGAGGTTCCACCAGCCGATGTATTCCAGTCCGGCGTCGTGGAGCCGCGTCCAGTTGGCACCGACGGCCTTGGCCATCGTGATGTGGCGGGTGGTGGAAATCGTGTGGATGCCGAAGGGCGAATCCGGCGCGTCCTTGCCCCAGAAAAGCGGACGCCTTAGACGGTAGACGACGATTTCGTTGACCGCCGAGATTGGCGCGCCGTCGCGCTCGATCCAGACCTCAATTCTGAAGCCGCCGTACGGCCTTTCCTTCAGTGCGGTGGAGAAGTCAAATTGTCCGTCTTTGAAAATGGCTTCTCCCGGAAGATCCTGTGGAGGAAGCGGCGTCTCGGTTCCGTAGAGGTCGACGACGTTGGCTTTGAGGGTGGCACCCTTGCTGTCGCCGAAAATCTTCACGTTCACGAGGGACTTCTCGTCCTCGAACTGAATTTTTGAGCAGGATGCCTCTGATGCGGGCAGGGAGAGGGCCGCAAGCGCTTTTCCGGGGAGGACGAAACCGCCCGCCTTCGAGGCCTGGCAGGCCTCCATCGCGTCGATCCAGACGTCGCCTTTGCAGATTATTTTGGCCTTCTCGATCTCGCACAGCTCGGGCTTGTAGTCGAGCGAGACGACTCGCCAGTCGTCGCCGGCCTTCCCGAAATCCTTGCTGACGATCCACTTGGAATCCCTCACCAAGGCGAGGCTGATCGAGCCTGGCCCCTTGCATCTGACATTGAAGGCATGCTTCTCGGGCAGGTAGACCGACTTGAAGGCCTCGCTCATGAAACTAATGGTCTTGTCGGGCTCCTGTGAGGAGACTTTGAGGGCGGGGCAGCCACTCGGGCCCACGACCTGCGGGTCGGGGACGATGACGATCTCGTCGTCGGAGATGTTCCTGTCGACCAGTTCGCCCGTCTGGAGTCCGGCGGGCAGGACGGGATTGCGCAGGAGATTCGCAGGGCCGCCATCGGGATAGGCCTTTTTGCATTCAGCGTGTATGTCCTCTTCGCGCAACCGTTCGAGTTTTATCGTGGCGATGTCGGTGACGCAGGGCGCGGCGATGTTGAGCCAGATCCCTGTCTCCTCGGTTGTCTTTCCGACTTTGAAGGTGAAGGTCTGCTCAGTCCAGGATGTGGCCGCGGGCAGCTCCAGCCGTTTGATGAACTCGTAGGGTGCCCCGACCTGCCGGACACCTGTGCTCAGCTTTCCGGAGCCTCCCCGGTATTTGATTTGAAACTTGAGAAAGCCACTCTCCGGGATGGGGCCCATATGACAGCAGAACTGAGCCTGCCCGCTTTTGACGTCCTTGACATCAATGCGGAGGAACTTGAGGCCGTTCTCTTCCATGGGGACGCAGTTTGCGTAGACCTCGCACCAGCCGCTGGAGTTCTCGGCCCAGCCTTTCGGCAGGCTGCCTTTGATCTCGCCGAGAGATGCTTTCTGCTTGCCGTCGAAGACCGATACAGGCTCCGCGCTCTCGCCGAAGTTGGTGTTGAGGACGACCTCCTGTGCCGTCGCGCCAAAAGACAACAGGGCGGCAAGCATTCCCGCGGCGGATCTCATGTCGGTTCTCCTATTTGTTTTTATTTCCTAAAATGCTCTATACCCATGTGTTTGGTGCAGAAATTACCGTCGGGGTTACGACGGAAATAAAAAAGGTATTGGGGCAGGATCGGTTTCGTGATTCCCTTGTGAAGGACTACCAGAGTAACCAATACTCGTTGTTGTTCTGGAGCATTGAGTAATGGACTTTGGAGGCGTGTCCGTCGTAGAAGACCACGTTGGCTCCGCCGCAATGTCGGTAGGCCGTCATGGCGCAATAGGCCGGCCAGCTGTAGAACTCCCCCACGGCGCCGTAGTTCGCCGCATAGTCGGATTTCGATTTGACTATTTGCCAGTCCAGGCCGTCCGCGAAGTTCATCCCTTTCGAAGGATTGACGATCTTGGAGGCTTTGCAACCGAGAGGATCTCCCGCCGCCCATCCCGCGAACGAGGTGATGTTCATCCCGTAGCTGTACATGATAGGGTAGAGAGGCGGACTGCCGACGGGGTTGGCGAAGGACAATTTCGCCTTCGGGCAGAGCAGGCTTGCCGGATAGTTCGAGCCGACGGTGGCGGTGGCGTTGACGCCGAGAAGGGATCTGAAGCTCAGTCCTAGGATGGAATTGTCCATCCATTTGAAATAGTAGTTGTCGACGCCATTGAAGCCGTACACATCGGGCAGGCACCAGCCGTTGTAATTGTCGATGTACATGGCGTTCGCCAGGCTGAACTGCCGGAGGTTCGAGCCGCATTGGATCTCCTTGGCCGTGTCCCTCGCATTGTTGAGCGCCGGCAGCAGCAGCGCCGCCAGAATGGCGATGATGGCGATGACGACGAGCAGTTCGATCAGGGTGAATCGGGAAACACAACTCTCGCGCTTCATATGCCCTCCCTATTGTTTGTTGATTTTCCTGCATGAATCACGAACGATGAGAGTCTCGTCGAACGTCACCGAAGGTACTGGGGCTCCGTTTTTAATGTGCGTGTCCAGCAGATCCACCGCCGCCATTCCCATCTCGAATATCGGGATGCGGATGGCCGTGGGAGCCGGTATGAACCGTCTGTGGTCGATGATGTCATTGACGGCGATGACGCTGAGGTCGCGGGGTAGGTCTAACCCCAAGGAGCGGCAGGCCATGTAGAAGTCTACCAGCATGGCGTCTTGGTATATGATGAACGCCGTGGTCTTTTTCTTTTTGACAGCCTGGGCGATGAGGTTTTTGCTTATGACGTGCCCCGGATTGAGGAGCACAGGTGTGCCGCCCAAGGCCGAGAGCGATTCTGCGTAGGCGTTCCTCCGCGTCGGTTCGCTGGGATGGTCCGTGTCCTGTCCCACATAGGCGATGCGCATATGGCCGAGAGAGGCAAGATGCGACACGGCTTGCTTCATCCCTCCCACGTCGTCGCAGCAGACCGCGTTGCACTCCATCGCCTCGGCCGGATTGAGGAAGACGTGCGGCATGCCCTGGCTTTGCATCGCCTTGCACAAACTGTCGTTTTGCCCCTCGCCAGCGGGAATCAGGATGGCGCTGTCGATAGCCCCGGTCTCGAGGAGTTTGACCTCCTTGGCGCATTTCGCAAGGCCGAGATTCACCGTGTATCCCAAGTCCTCGGCCCGCGACACGATCCCCTTCACGGCCTTCATGATGAAGCCGCTCTCGAAATCGGAGCTTTTGTCGAAGAAAATGCCGATGGCGTCTTTGCGCCCCTTGGCCAACTGCCTGGCGGTGTGGTTGGGCGTGTAGTTGAGACGGCGGGCGGAGGCGAGTATCCGCTCCCGCGTCGTGTCGCTGGCCCACACACCCTCCTCCTTGCCGTTCAGGATCTTTGAGGCGAGACAGGCGGAGACGCCCGATTCCCGGGCGATATCTTTCAAGGTCGGCCGCCTCGTAGATGTCATAGCTGATGCCGTTTTATTAAGCGTTTAATATTATGCGGATAATATTATCATAATCAATGAACGAAAGCAAGAAGAGCGAGAAACTTTTTTCCCGCAGCATGAGACACAGTGATGGCTCTCGTGAAGCAGGGCGGCGGCGATGCGGCAAAGCAAATTTACTTGTTCTTTTTTGGAAGGCGCAGAGATTCCAGAAGGGCGTGCCAAGGCTGATAACGGTCCCGCAGAATCTCGGCGTGATGGCAGGGACGGTAGACGCCTCGCAGGTGTGCGCCGCAGCGGGATTCGAGGCTGCGCCCCTGTGCGAGAAGTTCTTCCGCCTTTGGCGTGTCGTGCTCGAGCCAGGCGATCTGAACCGAGGCGCGCCAGGCGAGATCCTCGACCGCAAAGCGTTCGTAACGCTCCGCTGGAATGCCGCGCCAGGGGCCGTTGAGCAGGGCCTCGGCTTTTGCGAGCGACGCTCGGCACATTGCCATATCGTTCTCAAGCTCTCCGGCATCCCTCAGCCACTCGAGGCGGTCGACGAGCGGCGGTTTGTCGCTCCACAACGGCGTGAGCAGGTCGGCGCACTCGAAGTCGCTGCCGATGCCGAAGTACGCCTCAAGCGTTGCCGCCGTCCAGTCGCCTCCAAGACGGCGCGCGGTCTCCGCGCAGATCTCGGCGTCGGTGCTGTCTGGACGTCTCATCAGCGCGTTAGCCGAGGCGAAGCTGGGGGCGCAGGTCGTGATCAGCGGAAAGTGTTTCGGCCACAGGCAGGCGACAAAGCCGTCACCGGATGACTCTTGAATCCGTTTCGCGAACCAGCGCACATGGTCTAATTTGTCGCGGAAGTCGGGCAGGAAGGAGCTCTTTTCCGGATAGGTGGTGAGCGCGCCGACGATGCGGAGCCCGAGTTGCTTGAACCAGGCCAGATAGGGGAAGCTGCGGACGTTTGTCCGATCCGGAGGCATATCCCAATACTTCCCGAACCGCTCGAGATGCCCCACCGGCAGATCGTCCTTCTGGCGGACGGCGTGATGGATGAGGAGCTTCCGCTGGTCGCCGTGCAGTTTGTCGGCGTCGAGGATGAACATGTCAGGGATGCCGCCGCCGATCGTCACGAACGGCGTCCGGGGGCCGGAGCTCCAGTAGTCCCAGTAGAAGATCACCACGGATGTGTCGAGGCGCTCGGCCGCTTGCGGATAGCGGATGAGCATGTCAGACCAGACGCAGACGCTCACCCCCTTGTCGGCGAACGCCTGGGCGAGGCGGTTGACGAAGCGAACGTAGTATTGCGAGGCGCCAAGCTCGCGCACGGCGCGTCCCGACGCCGCCGAGGCGCCGATGGGCATGATCTCGTCGCCGCCGAAGTGGAGCAGTCGCGTCCGGGGGTGTAGACGAAGCAGATCCTCGCCTGACTTGATCATGAGCTCCAAGCTTTCATCGCTCGAAAGGTCGAGTGAGCCGCCGCCACCGTCGAGCAGTTTGAACTTCTCAAGTCCGAGGATGTCGCCGCTGTGGGTGAACTGCTGTCCCAGCGGGATGATCTCCAGGCCGTGGTGCCGCGCCGACTCGTCGATCCGGTTGACCTCCTCCGCCGTGTAGGCCCCCTCCCGCGACAGCTCGGGGAGCGAGCGGTAGGGGAATGCGGAGCGGTACGCCATGAGGATGGCGTTGTAGCCGTTGGCCGCGAGGAAGGCGAAGAGGCCGTCGAGGTAGTCAAGCTCGAGGCAGTGGTTCTGCAGATCGACATGCGCGGCGCGGATGAAGTGGGACGTCATCGTTCTTCTTCCTTGTCAGCGTTTTCCCGCGCGCCCGTCACGGCATTCCGACGGCGACAGGCCGGTCTTTTTGCGGAACAGTCGAGAGAAGTAATGTATATCCTCGAATCCGCACTCGCAGGCCGTTTCCTTGATTGTTTTGTGCGAATAGGCGAGGATCCGACGCGCGGCGAGGATCCGGGCGTCGAGCAGGTCGCTGATCGGAGAACTTTTGAAGAACTTCCGATAGAGGGCTGAGAAACGTTCCGGGCTGAGACTCATCTTCTTGGCGAGCGAGCGCACGTCGTGCCGCTCGGGAAGGCGCGCGAGCATGTCGGACCGGACGCGGCGCATGGCGTCGAAATGACGCCGCTCCGCCACGGTCATCGTCGTGTGCATCAAGCTCCGCTCCCGCTCGGCGCGGTGCGCGGCGAGCAGCATGCCGAAGACGGCGTCCTCCACGGCGGCGTCCGAGAACTCGTCCGGTGCGTCCAGTTCCGCCATCATGCGTTTGATGAACGGTTCGAACACGTCGTGGCGCCCTGGGCGGATCAGTTTGTTCCAGGGGAGTCCGAGTCGCCGCATGATCTTCTTTGTAACCGTATAATCCACATGGACCCAATCGTTGCGGAAGCCATCCGATGCGCCGGGGACGCTGTGGTGCACTTGTTTGAAGCGCGGGTCGTGGACGATACAGTCGCCGGGTTCGAGCTCGACAAGTCCGTCGACGGTGAGGATTATGGCTGGCGTACGGAAGCACATCAGCAGCGCTTTCCCTGAAGGGTCGCTTGGACGGTCGATTCTGAAGTCGACGCTGTGACGAGTGTCGAGTCCGATCAGATGTGGAACGAGGATTGAGACGCTCATCGCAAATTCCAATTACAACCGTTTAGTGCAACTATACGGACGTTTTGTCTATTTATCCAGTGGCGTCACTGTGATATGATGAGGACACATGCGGAGATGAATAATAAAATGCGTTTAAATAAGGAGTGGGCATGATGAGGAAACGCAAAGCGGTTGTCATTGGGTGCGGGGCGAGGGCGTCCGACCATATTGAGGCGTATCGGTCGATTCCCGAGACGGAGGTGGTCGCCTGCTGCGCGCCGGGTCTCGAACGGCGAAAGGCCTTGGCGGAGAAATATGGAATCCGTCACTATGCCAACGCCGAGGAGATGATCGAGAAAGAGCAGCCCGACATCGCGCACATCGTCACTTGGCCGGATGTCAGGCTCGGGTTGATGAGGACGGTCGCGCGGTTGGAGGTGCCGCTGTGCACCACAGAAAAACCGCTTGCGTGCGGGGTCGGCGATTGGCGGGAGTTGGGGGAGCTTGAGGCGGCGTCGAAGACGAAGTTCGCCGTCTGCCATCAAGTGCGCTGGCATCAACATCTGACGAAGTGCCGGGAGGCGCTCCGCGGCGGCGCGCTTGGCCGTGTGCTGTTCCTTGACTTCTCGGCGGGCATGAACATCTCGGGGCAGGTGACGCACACGCTCAATTACGGAATGTCGCTCAATGGGGACTCTCCCGCCGCGCTTGTTTTCGGCAATGCGCACGGGTGGGACAGGGAGGACGCGCGGCATCCGGCCCCGTTGGCCAGCGAGGCCTTGATCACGTTCCAGAATGGCGTCAGAGGACTGTGGACCTCCGGACCCGTCTCGCCGCGCGCTGGAGCGCCGGATGTGTTCTGGCAGCATGTCCGCGTCGCGGCGTACGCGGAGAAGGGGCGGGTCAATTACGAGGAGTTCGGCAGATGGGAGATCGTGTCGGGGGGGGCCTGCGAGGGCGGCGACTTTGGCGGCATGGATGAGTGGCGGAAGAACAACATCGTGTCGCAGGCGGAGTTCCACAAGGCGATGTTCAGATGGCTCGAGGACGACTCGGCCGCGCCGGGCACGAATTTGCGACAGTCGCTGCATGAGTGGGCCGTGGTGTTGGCCCTCTACCAAAGTGCGATAGAGAGAAGACCCGTCGAGATGAGAAGTTTCAATCCGCCAGGCGATCTCGGCGAGCGGTATAAAAGGGAGGTGGTGTGAAATGAAGCAGATCGCGATAACCGGCAAGAAGGAATGCGCCGTCCTGCGCATGGAGGAGCCGTCGATCAAGGAGAACTTCGTCAAAGTCAAAATCCATGTCGCCCCGATGTGTACGGAGTTCAAGTCCTACCTGAATGGCGACATCTCGGACAGACTGGGGCACGAGGCGGCGGGAGAGGTGGTCGAGGTCGCTCAACCGGGAAGGGTGAAGGTCGGCGACCGGGTGGTGGTCATGCCGCAATACTCCTGCGGGAAGTGCGACCTCTGCGTCGACGGCGACTACATCTACTGCCAGGACACGCTGGATCCGCTCAAAGAGTGCGACTCGAAGACGGGGATCGCGACGTATAGCCAGTACTGCGTCAAGCAGGACTGGCTTCTTATGCCGATCCCGGACGAGGTCTCGTACGAGCAGGCGTCGATGGCGTGCTGCGGACTCGGTCCCTCGTTTGGGGCGATGCAGAACATGAACGTCTCCGCATTCGACACCGTTCTCGTGGCCGGGATGGGGCCGGTCGGTCTAGGAGCGGTCATCAATGGGGTGATGAGGAACGCGAGGGTCATCGCGTTGGAAGGAGGCGGGTACCGAGCGGAGTTGGCGCGGAAACTCGGAGCCGAGGCGGTGATCGATCCGGCCGACCCCGACGCCCTCGACAAGATAAAATCCCTCACGAACGGCAGGGGCGTCGACAAGGCCATCGACTGCTGCGCCGTTCCCGCCGCGCAGGCGTTTCTCGTCAAAGCGACTCGACGCAGAGGGCATATCACATTTGTTGGTTGGGGCGGGCACCTCGAGCTGGGCAACATGATCCCCGACGGGCTCACGCTTCAGGGAAGTTGGCATTGGAATCTGCGTGACACACCGAAGATGCTTAAGCTCATCAACCGCAGTGCGTCGCTTATTGACGTGATGATAACACACCGATTCGGCATGGACGACGTCAAGGAGGCGTTCGAGCTGCAGGCCACGGGGCGGTGCGGAAAGGTTCTGCTCCATCCCTGGAAGTGACGTGACGCGCATACGTATAGTTTTTCAGATAATTAATTTGCAGCCTGGCTTTCGGTGATTTTCCATCGGTGTGCCCTTGACAGGTGGTTGATTCTTCGATATGCTTACTGCAACGATACAGTTAGCGATGTAGTAAATTTTTGCGGGGTAAAAATTGATAAAGGAAATCGCCAAGATGCTTGGCGTCTCCACCAGTACGGTGCGTCGTTCTTTGAAGGACTTCCCTGACATCAGCAAGGAGACGAAGGAGAGGGTGCGGCGCGCCACCGAGCAGCTGAACTACCGGCCTAATTTCCTGGCCCGCGCCATGATCACGAAAAAGACCATGATTCTCGGGGTGCTCGTCCCCGAGTTCGGCACCGGTTTTTTCCCCGTGATAATCGATGGCCTCCGCGAGGCGGCCGGTCCCGACGGTTACAACATCATGATCGCCCCCCACGCCTACGCCGAAATGGGGATGAGAAAATCGATTGAGATGTTCAACCGCTATATGGTGGACGGTCTTATCGTGGCTCCCGCCGCGTACCGGCTTAGTCCCGAGACGGTCAAGGAGTTGTCGATCGCCGCTGGACCAGTCGTGTTGATCGACGACGATCTTGACCGCGCGGGGCTTGCGAGGCAGCCCGCATGGGTTGGTTCCGACGACGAGCGCATTGGGGCCGACGCCGCGCAGTATATTGCCGACACGGGGCATACGCATGTGTGGTTCGTGGGTTTCGATCCCGAGAAGAGCTCCTCATTCCACCGCCGCGACGGCGTGGCCGCCACCCTTAAACGGAACAAACTCGCCTTCGGCGCGGACGCGTTGGTTGAGGGCGGTTTCTCGGAGGAGACGGGGCGGCTGGGGGCGCGCAAGGCGCTCGCCGTGTCGCCGATGCCTGACGCCATGATCTGCGCCAGCGACCAGGTGGCGATGGGGGCCATGCTCGAACTGCTCGCCAACGGAGTAAAGATTCCTGAGCAGATCTCGGTGATGGGGGTCGCGAATCTCTTCTTCAGTCATGCCTTGCCGGTGCCGCTCACCACCATCGACCAGTCGCCGCGCGAGATCGGGCGAAAGGCGTTTGAACTTTTCACGCGTAGCCTCGACGGAGTCATGGACGACAACCACGTATATATCCCGCATTCTCTTGTTGAAAGGTCCTCGACGCGTGACAGGAGGAGCGGATGAAAGCCGCCGTGGTCAAAGGTGATGGGAAGGTCGTGGTCGAGAGTGTGCCGGAGCCGTTTGTCGGTCCGTATCAATGCCTCTGCGAGATAACCGCGTGCGCGAGCTGCACGGGGACGGACAGGAAGATCATCGACGGGCATTTCGGCGGCGGTGAGAACTTCCCGGGGATTCTCGGCCACGAGAGCGTCGGTCGGGTCGTGCAGGTGGGCGAAAAGGTGAGGAACAACAAGGTGGGCGACATCTTCCTGCGCCCGTCGTGCGTCTATCCGGGCGAGCGGCTCGGTGGCTATGGCTCGCTGTGGGGGTGTCTCGCTGAATACGGCCTGGTGACGGACGGCGCGGCTTATATCGAGGACAATCCGGGCAAAAAGCCCAATGGATTTGTGACCTATCAGCAGAAGGTGCCGCAAGGGCTCAAGGTGTCGGACGAGGAACTGACTTTGCTCGTCACTCTCAAAGAGCTGGCCAGTTTCCTCGCCGAGATCAAGATTCCATTCTACTCTTCGCTTGTGGTGCTCGGAACGGGGTCTGTCGCGATGGCGGTCTCTTATTTCGCCAAGCTGATGGGGGCGTACCCTGTCGTCGCGGTTGGGCGTAGAGACGATGCGCTCGCCCGTATGGCTGACGTCGGGGCGGATATCCTTGTGAACTCGGTGCGGGAGAATGCCGAGGTCGCGGCGAAGGCGGCGACCGGCGGCAAAGGCGCGGAGATTGTCGTCGACACCACGGGCAGTGTCGAGATGATCGAGTCGGCGTCGTTGCTGCTTGCCGAGAGTGGCCGCATCGTGGTGTACGCCCTGCCGGAGCAGGAGACGCTCGTTCTCAATTGCGGGAAAGGGCCAGGCCGCAAGAGCCTGTGCGTCGACGGCCCCCGAGAGGAGAAGGCGCACCAGTATCTTCTCGATCTTCTACGGCTCGAAGCCGTTCCGCTCAAGACGTTCTATTCGCACACCCTGCCGTTCGCCGAGGTCGCCGAAGGCTACCGGATGCTCGCCGAGAGGAAGGCGACAAAGATCGTTTTCAAAATACGATGATATGCGGCCTTTGCGTTTGAAGGTGGTCTGAGATGCAGGGCAACTTTCCCGAACCTTCAGTTCCGAGGCTAATAATAGGTTAGGCCGCCCTCTTGACAAAGCGCGCGCCTTCCTTTATATTTGTTTTGATTACACGATCAATCACGACGAGGGTATGATGAGGCGCGTCACGGTGAAAGACATTGCGGCGAAGTGCGGCGTCTCCCGCGCCGTCGCCTCGGCCGTCCTCGGCGGAAGCAAAGGGACGATCCGCTTTTCGAAAGAGGTGAAGGCGCGCGTCCTGGAAGCCGCCGAAGAACTCCACTACGTCCCGAATCGTCTTGCCACCGCCATGAAATCGGGCAAAATCCCCCTCGTGGCCTTTTGCCTGCATATCGAGTTCTTCTCGGCGGCCGAGATAAACCTCTACCAGCACGACATGCTACCCGCCGCGGCGCGGAAGCTCCACGAGCTTGATCATGAACTTATCTTTGTGCCGTTCGTCACCATCGACGAGCAAATCCACCGGATAAAAAGTCTTGTCGAAGGCGGCTTGGCTGGAGGTATCGTCTCGAATTTCTTCCCCGGCGAGTGGGAGGGGCCGGTGCGGCTGCTGAAGAAGCTGCGCGTGCCGTATGTGATGCTGGGAGCTATCGCCGACGATTCGGTGCCCTGCGTTCTCGACGATGCCCGCGCGCTTAGGAGGAGGCTTGTCGCCTATGCCTCTGGCAAAGGGTTTCGCCGCGTCGTGACCGCTCTTGCCGCACAGGTGGCGAACGGCCGCCGCGAGGTGTGTCTGAACGAGGAGCCGATGCAGGCGGGAGGCGCGGAACAATGGGTGGGATCATGGGGTAATCTGATCGAGGAGCGCGCGGTGGACTTCGCTGATCAAGATATCCTGTTTGTCGCCCAGGGCGAGGAGACACTGCGCTTCCTGGTGTGGGAGAAAAAGGTGCCGAGGAATCGGATCGTCTCGGTCGAGAACAAGCGTGTCATGATCAACTCCGCTCCCTCCGTGCTCTGCGCGTCGATGGTCGACAGAAAAGCCGAGGCCGCGGTAGAGATGCTCTCGGAATGGATCAAGACCGGAGAGCCCCCCGAGCGGCGCAGACGGTGGATCACACTCAGCGAGACCGACCTTGAGTTGATTGAGCGGTGGCCACAAAAACAATCCGAAAACACGCCGAGGAAACACTCCGAGGGAGGCTGAGGGGCGGCGGTGTGGTTGCCAGGTACGATCGATAGACTGACATATGCGTCGGACGGATTGTTTGTGTTTGAGGATGTCAATTCACAACCAATAAAAATCTGGGAAAACACTCCGATGGGGCTGAGGGGCGGTGGTGTGAGTGCCCGGCATGATCGACAGGCTGATATGCGCGTCGGACGGATTGTTTATAGGGCGGGGAAACAACGCAAAACTAAGGAGTAGTCATATGAATAAAACGCAGGGACGGCGGAGCCGGACAAGTAATAATTCTCTCAGTGTGAAGGCCTTCACACTGATAGAATTATTAGTCGTGATCGCCATCATCGCGATCCTGGCGTCGCTGCTGCTGCCGGCGCTGGGCAGGGCGCGGGAGGTGGCGCGGCAGTCGCTCTGCGGCAGCAATCTGAAGCAGGTGTATCTTTGCAACCTGTCGTATGTCTCCGATTATGACAACTGGTATGTGCCGACGGGCACGGGGGGGATCGCTCCGAACTTGTACTACTGGCATCAGCAGTTGATCAGTTGCGGATATCTCCAGGTGCCCATCCCCCTCATCGACGGCAATGGCGCGATGAACACCAATGCGGTGAGCGGCATCTTGTCGTGCCCCACAGAGACATTTAGAGGTGACGCCACGCTCTCCGAGTGGAATGCGTGGAAAGGCGCGCAGTATGGCATTAACGCCTATCTGGCCTGGACGCCACCGCTCGACGCCGCCGGACGATATGGGAAGCTGTCTCTCATCCCCAAGCCGAGCATGAGCATGTTGTTCGGCGACAAGGGGGCGCCGCCGTGCGAGATGGACAAGTTCCGCGGAGTGGCGGGGTATCTTGCGAAGTATCGGCACCGTTCCGGCGTGAACGCGGTGTTCTGCGATGGCAGTCTGCAGTGGAAGAGTGTTACAGACGTGGCGCATGAGGAAAACGCCGGCGCCAGTTTCTATGGCAATGTCTTTTGGGGCTACCGCTACTACGAAAGCACCTGGTGAAAACGGCAAAAAGTCCGAAGTTCGAATCTCGAAATCCGAAATAAATCCAAAATTCTAAATTCGAATGAAGTAAAGAATACAGTTCAACATCGTTTCCCGCTGTTTCGGATTTCGTGCTTCGTTTTTCGAATTTCACGTAAAAGGGGGGCGACATGGCGTATCTGAGGGGGGTGTCGTGTGTTGTGTTCTGCGCCGCGGCGGTGCTGGCGTGCGCGGCGTCGTGCGTGGCGGAAAAGGGAAACTCGTCCGCCGTTCGAGATGATCTTGCGCCGGGGCGAGTCTCCGCGACGCTCACCGAGCGGCCGTGGGAGTCGAAGGCCCTGATCCCGGTCAAGTTGAGTGTCATCGACGGCCTTGCGCCGCTGGTTCTTGCGGAAAACGGTGCGGCGAAGGCGGTGATTGTTCCCGCCGCCGGCATGCCGTACTACCGCGAGGTGGCGGAGTTTCTGGCCGACTATTTGAAGCTGGCGACGGGAGTTGAATTCGCCATCGCGGCCAAACCGCCAGAAGGTGGCGAGGCGATTTTCGTGGGGCCGGTGAACGCGGCGGGAACCGCGAAGATTCTTGAGCGGGCGAAGGCGTTGGAGCCCGAACATTTCATCGTCGAGCGCGTTCCCGGCGGCGTGATCCTCGTGGGCAACGACAGCTACCGCGCGATCGACACGGGCAAGCCGCTGACCATAAAGACGGTTCCGTTCGCCTTCGGCATGTTGTTCTGCAGCAAGGGGAGCTACTTCGCCGCCGTCGACTTTCTTGAGCGGTTCGTCGGCGTCCGTTGGTATTTCCTCGGGCCGCTGGGCACCAGTGTGCCTGACCGAAAGGGGAAAAGGCTCGCGATGCCATCGGTCGCCTACGAGGATGGGCCGCTGTTCAAGGACCGCCGGGTGTTTGGCGTCTATGTCGACGAGGCCGACAAGGGCACCGCCACCGGCATGGAGGTGAAGCCGTACAACAAATATTACACCCTGAACGAATTCCGGGTCTGGGGAAACCGCAACGGAGCCATGTGGCCGGGCAAGGCGCAGCACACCGACTGCGACTGGCACAAGTTGTACGGCAAGGAGCATCCCGAGTATTTCGCCCTGCGCGCCGACGGCACCCGCATGGTGGGCGAGGAGGGTAAGGAAATATTCTCGGCTCAGCGCTGCTATACGAACGAGGCGGGCTTTCAGCAGCATCTGCGGAACATCGAGCGGTACCTGGCGTCGGGCGAGGGGGCCGAGGCCTTCACCGACCGTCTCGGGGAGTGCCTGCCGAACAAGGACTTTGTCTACTGGGCGCCGAACGACGGCTTCACCGGTTGCGCCTGCCCCGGGTGCCTTGCGCTCATCGACACGAACGCCTCTCCCGAGACGCGGAACGCCCGTCTCATCTGGGAGTACGTCGCCAAACTCGCCGCCGCCATCAAGCAGAAGTGGCCCGGCAAGAAGCTCTGCGTCTTCGGCGCGTATCAAGGCGACGCCACCATACCGGAGGGCGTCATCCTACCGGGCAATGTCGTCATCACGCTCACCATCGCGTCGGCCCCGGAATGCTATATGAAGGAACCGGTGTACCGCACGGCGAACCAGGAGCTGGTCGACTACTTCTACGGCAAGACCGGCAAGGTGCTCATCTGGACGTACCCCAACGAACCCTACTATTCACAGCGCATGCTGTATCCCACCTTTGCGCCTCACAGTCAAGCGGATTTCATCAGAACCAACCGGGACAAGATCACCGGGGTGTTCACGCAGGAGTGCTATCCGTTGAACGCCCTCAATTCGGCGTTGTACGCCAAGCTTCTTTGGAACCCTGACATCGACGTCGATGCGTTTCTCGCCGAGTATCCCGCGGCGATGTTCGGCCCCGCCGCCCCGCGCATGAAGGAGCTGCTCGACCTCTGCGTCTCCCGTTGGGAGGACACGCGCTGGTCCTATCTGCCGCCGCCGTCCCGGCTTGAGCGGGCGATCCCGGAGCAGATGGTGTGGAAGGAGAGCTATCCCCGGGAGATTCGGGATCGGATGCAGGACTTGCTGAGGCAGGCGCTCGCCGCCGTTCCCGAGGAGGGAATCTACCGTCAACGCGTCCAGTACACCGCAGCCTACATGGCGCCTTTCTTCGACGCCGGGAAGTTCGCCGACGAGACGGTCAAGCCGGTGGTCGACTGCGCCAAAGCTGCCACGCCGATCGTCGTGGACGGCGATCTGGGCGAATGGGGTGCCAGCAGGCACGTCGAGTTGAAGGGGTGGAAGGGGGAGGCGGTCAAGGAGCGGACGGAGATGCTTGTCGCCCGCAACGATGCGGCGGTGTGCGTGGCAGGGCGCGTCCACGAGTCGGAAGGGCTTGTCCTGCCGAAAGCTCCGAAGGATGCGGCGATTTTCAACTATGACTCGGTGGAGTTGTATTTCTGCCCGGAACAGGTGGGGCTCGAGGAGGCCGGGATGGCGAAGTCCGAACAGTTCTTCCAGATCATCCTCAACGCCCGCGGCGACACGGCGGTGTATCGCAAGAAGCTGGAGCGCACGAAGGCGGAGGCGGTGGACAAACTCGACTTCACGTCGGCGGTGAAGCCCATGGACAAGGGATTTCAGTTCGAGATCAGAATCCCTTACGCCAGCCTTGGCGCGCCAACGCCGAAGGAGGGACGCTCTGAGTGGTTGGCGAACTTCTACCGCAGCCGTCCCCGCGGCGAGGACAAAGGCTATCAGGCGTGGTCGCCGACGATGGGGAAATCATTTTTCGACACCAGATGCTTTGGCATTCTCCGCTTCGCCACCGCGCCGCTTTTTGAGATCGACTTCGCGAAAGCTGCCATCAGCATACAGGACTGGTCGGAAGCGCCTGTTCCCAAAGATGCGTCGTGGAGTTTGAAAGATGGCAAACTTGTGGTGAGCGTGAAGGCGCTGCCCGCCCTCGCCAGCGAGGCGAGCGCGAGCGTGTATTTCGACAAGATTCCGAAACTGCCGTTGGACAAGCCCGCGAAAGTGGAGTGGGCCTTCCGTCACAAGGGCGTGGGGCTCAAATCGGTCACGATGTGCCTCAAGTCCTCGTACGATCAGGACAAGAAGCGTGCGGTGGCGTCGAAGGTGCTTCAAATCGTTCCCGTCGCCGACCACGGCATGAGTGACTGGCAGCGCGGCGCGATGAGAATTCCTGACGGCGCGGTCAAATTGGATGATATAAGTTACTGGGATCTGAGCCTGCGGTTCGCCCCGGGAGCCGACTTTGTGTTCGAACTTGACTATGTCAAAGTGCTGCCGGAGGAGTGAGGCGATTGCCGCCTGGATCACCCGGTGGCGTCTGCGGCGCCTTCCGCACCATGGGAATTCGGCGCAAAAGGTGTGGCGCTCCACTAGGGAAGCCGCGCCGACCGCTCAACTTTGCGGGAGGCGGTTTTTGGGCAGCGAGATGTGGAAGGTCGTGCCTTTCCCGACCTCGGTCTCGAAGCGCAGCGAGCCTTTGTGGCGCGTCACGATGGTGTTGTAGGCGAGCGTCAAGCCTTGTCCGGAGCCTTTGCCCACCTCTTTGGTGGTGAAGAACGGGTCGAAGATGCGGTTCCTGACGTTTTCAGGAATTCCGCTGCCGGTGTCGGAGAGGGAGAACTCGACATTGTCGTCTTCGGCACGGGTCCTGATGGTGATGGTGCCCTTTTCGGTCA
>CAYTFM010000032.1:26148-35217 GCA_964436735.1 uncultured Victivallales bacterium
GTCCGTTTCCCGCGCCTTCCTGGCGTCGCCGATGGCGTCGACCGCGTTGACGATGAGATTGAGGATGACCTGGTTGATCTGCCCCAGCGATCCGGGAACGTCGGGGAGCGCGGGGTCGAGCTCGAGGCTCATCTCGCAGGTGTATTTCCAGACATTGCGGGTCACCGTGATGGTTGTCTCGACGGCTTTGTTGAGGTTGAAGAAGGCGTCCTCGCCGCTGTCGGGATGGGCGAACTCCTTCATGGAATGGACGATTTTCGCCACGCGCTGGATGCCTTCGATAGACTGTGCTATGGCTTTGGGGATCTCGGTCTCGATGAATCCAATATCGGCCTCTTCGACAGCGTGGGCGAGGGCGGTGGCCATCTCGCGCAGCGCGGGGTGCTCTTGGGCAGCCTCAAGAAGAGGTGAGAGCTTGGCGATGACTTTGACGATCTGGACGGCCGAGTCCTTGAGGAAGCAGAGGTTGTCGCCGACGAACTGGATAGGGGTGTTGATCTCATGGGCGATGCCTGCGGCGAGTTGCCCGATCGATTCGAGCTTCCGCGCCTGCCCCAGTTCCAATTCCATATGCGCCCGCTCGGCCTCCTCGCGGAGCCGCTCGGTGAGGTCGCGGAAGGTCACCACGACTCCCGTTGTGCCGCCTTCAGCGGAGAGGGGGCAGGCGGTGTATTCAACGGGAAGCGACGTGCCGTCTTGGCGCCAGAACAGATCATGTGGCACCCGCCGTTGCAGTCCGTTTCTGGCGCAGGTCGTGATGAGGCAGGTTTCCGGGATGCAGGGCGTCCCGTCCATTCGGGTGTGGTGTATGAGCTCATGCGCATTCCTGCCGATGATCTCTTCTATGCTGAAGCCCAGCATCTGAACAGCGGACGAGTTGATGAACGTGGCGGTGCCGGAGGTGTCCATCCGGAATATCCCATGGTCGATGGCGTTGAGCGTCAACTCGTTTTGCGTCGCGGTGTCCCATATGAGCTTCTGGAGCGTTATTTGAGGGGTGATATTCATCGCCACGCCAAGGAACCCCGTGACCGTCCCGTTTTTGTCTTTGACAGGAGTCACCGCCAGACGGACCGTCAATCGTCGCTGATCGTTGCATAGGTAAGTCCATTCGCGCAGTTCCATACCGTTGCGCAGAGGAATCTCCGTGAGGACGGAGGAGCCGGTCACGGAGGTTCCCAATTGGCGGGACAGTTCCGCGGCGCGGAGATTGACCTCGTCAGGGCAATGGATGAGATCGACGATGGGCATGCCAACGACGTCGGCGGCCTTGCGGCCCAGCATGTTCTCCGCGCCAGTATTGAACAGCGTGATGTGGCCGAGGAGGTCGGTGGCGATGATGGAAACCTCGGAGGCCGCTGCCAAGATGGCCTCGTTACGGGCGTTGGCCGTGGCCAGTTCGGCGGTGCGTTTCTCAATCTCAAGCTCCAAGTCCTCATTCAGTCTGGTGATCTCGGCCTCCGCTTTCAGTCGCTCGGCGGATTCGATCGAAAGGGTGACCATGTCGGCTATCGCCCCAAGGAACTCCTGCTCGTCGACGCCCCAGTGCCGCTCGGTTCCCACCTGCTCAGCCAGGACGACGCCATAGGTCAGGCCGCCATGCAGCACTTGCGCGGCCATCACCGCGGTGATGTCGTTGGGGAGGAGATGGCTGGCATCCAACTCGCGCAGGCGTTCGTCCACGCGGGCGTTGTCAGTCGTGATGGAGCGGTATTCCGCAAGCGCCAAGAAGAATTGAGGCGCGTCCGTCGCTTTGAATTCCATGCCTCTATCGTGCCTGCAGGTGGGAACGCGGTAAAGATCCTCGCATACCAGTCGTGAGCAGTTTTCCGTGAAAAGCCAGATGCTCATCCTTTCGACGGACAAGGCCTGTGCCGCCTGCTCGGTGATTTTATGGAAATTGGCAAGCAGGTCTTCTTGGCGCTCCTTATTCAATTTGAGAAGGACGTTCTGGAAGTTGGTCCATTGGCCCAGGCGTAGACGCATGGCGTCTTCCATGTCAAGAAGTCGTTCTCCTATGGCAAGGCGGCTTCTCAGTTCGTGTATGTCCACCGGCTTGGCCATGAGGTCGAACGCGCCCGCCTCCAGCCCCTCGATCATGGAGTCAGGCTTGGTCGCGCTGACAAGGATCGGGTAAATGCGGAGTCCTTCCGCGTTGAGTTTCAGAAGTTTGCGGCAGATGTCGGGGCCAGTTTGTGATGGCATGGCCCAGTCGAGTACGGCAAAGCGGATCTTCGGATCACTTTGAATAAGTTCCCAGGCCTCCAGGCCGTCACATGCCGATACGGCGTCATAGCCCAGTTTCGTGACGACTTTTTCAATGAGGAGGCGGCAGCTTTTGTCGTCGTCAGCCACGAGCACTTTTTTTCTGTTCATATGCCGGCATCCTCAGTGGTGGGTAGGGGACGGGAGAACAGTTTCCCTTGGATGGCCTGAACCATGGTGGCGGATTTGAACACGTTGATCAGCGGCATGAATTGCTCGATCTGCTTCTTCTCCAGCGTCTCATTGGCGAAGAAAATGGTGGTTGTGAATATCTCGGGGACTCCACTGTAGCCACCCCCAAAGCCGAAAACGGTTTTCACCTTGTGGGCTTCCACGAAATCCTGGGCGGAGATTATCTTCCTGCCCTCATGATCCAGCGCGGTCTTGGCGTCCATGACGAAGAAAACGCCGGCCATACTCCCTCTTGTCTTGAGCACGATCTTGGTGTCATCGCGGTCAATCCAGGCTATTTCCGCTCCAAGTTCTTTGAGGAGGCGTGACATCATGGGGATGGCATCGAGGAAGTCTTTTGAGATGAAGGGTATTCCGATATGGCCTTTAGAGGCGTCGCGGTCGTTCCATTCCGGCAGTGTGCCGCGGGTGGCCAGCAGGGAGAGCACCAATGTGTGTCCGCAGACGAGGTCAAGGCCGCCTTTCGCATGTGCGAGGTCGGCCGCGAAGAGTTGATTCTTGGGCGGAAGGTCTTTGAACGGGATCGTGGCGAAAAGACGCGCCAGGACGAGGGAGTCCGCGAATTCCTCGTAAAATGCGCCGATGAATCTCTGAGAAGCCTCTTCAAGGGATGCGCATCCCTGCAGCAGTTTCTCAAGTCTCATTTTCAGAGAGCTGATTGTGGAGAAATTCGTGTTTGACAATTGTGACATAAGGGGCACGGAACTTCCTAATCCACCAGTTTGGGAGGGAGCGCCATTGTTGTGCAACCCAAATAAAGCTGGAAGTACTAATATCTCAATGTGGTATGATTTTCTTGCTGTATGCTCATGGAAACCCAACTATTCCAAAACTCTATATTTTCTTGGCGGAAGTTCTTCCGCCAAGAAAATCTAGCTTCATCTTGAACCTATGCCCGCCACAACTGCGGTTGTGGAGGGGGGTGGTGGTTGTGGCTTTGGTTGTGGCAAGGCGGGAAGGTTGAGGTCTATCGCACGTAGTTTGAGCTCAGAGCCGAATTCGAGCAACATGGCGCCGTATATGCTATATCTCTGTTCATTACTAAGGGAGACCCAATGAGCGGCAAAGGCGACATCCTTGTGGTTGACGACATGGGCGAGTTCCTGGAGCTTGTGGCAGGCGTGCTCACGTCGGCGGACTATCAGGTGCGTGCGGTGAACAGCGGCGAGCGTGCGGTAGCCGCGGCGGCCGCATGCGCACCGGACTTGATCCTGCTCGACATCCGCATGCCGGACATGGATGGTTTCGAGGTTGTGCGGCGCCTCAAGGCGCAGGAGCGGACGTGCGACATCCCGATCATCCTCGTGAGCGGGGCTTCGGAGGTGAAGCAGCGGGTGGAAGGACTGAGGCTTGGAGCGGTTGACTTCATCTCAAAGCCGTTTCAAAACGAGGAGCTCCTGGCGCGTGTCGATACCCAGCGGGAGCTCCGCCGTCTGCGCGTCGAACACGAACACCAGGAGGTTGATCTGCGGATGGCCAATGATCGGCTTCAGGCCGAGACCGAGAAAATCAAGAGCAGCGAGCGGGAGGCGCAGCGGCTGCTGGCCGATCAGAAGCGCGCGGAGTTGAGGTTGACAGCAGCCTTGGTCGAGGCTCAGCGCTTCCGCGCCGCGCTTGACGAGGTGCCCGTCTATGTCTACATGAAGGATGCCCAGTCTCGCTACAGCTATGCCAATCGGCTGACGCTGGAGTTGTTCGGCCGCTCTGCCGAGGATCTTGCCGGGAGCGAGGACTCCCTTTTTTTCCCGCCTGCCACAGCCAGAAGGCTGCGGGAGATTGACGCGCGGGTGTTTCTGGGCGAACAAACGGCGGAGGAGGTTGACGTCGCCGATGCGGTGGGGGGACGTCGCATCTTTTGGGAAGTTAAAACCCCGATGTATTCGATTTCGGACGGCAAGGCCATATCGGGACTTCTGGGCATTTCAACAGACATCACGGAACGGAAAAAGGCTGAGCGATTCAAGTCATTCACCGTGAGAATCCTCGACAAGCTCAATGAGCAGACCACGGGCAACGACCTGATCAAGGTGCTTCTTGTAGAGATCAAGAAATTCACCGGTATCGAGGCGGTGGGCGTCCGGTTGCGGCAGGGCGAGGATTTCCCCTATTATGAGACCCGCGGCTTTTCTGACGAGTTCGTCAAGGCGGAAAGATTTCTGTGCACGCGGGATGAGGCGGGCGTCATCGTCCGGGATGTGAACGGGAAATCGTTCCTCGAGTGTATGTGCGGGAACATCGTGTGCGGACGGTTCGACCCGTCACTTCCCTTCTTCACCCCGAAGGGGAGCTTCTGGTCGAACTGCACGACCTGCCTTCTCGCCACCACGACGGAGAGCGAACGGCAGACCCGCACCCGCAACCGCTGCAACTCCGAAGGCTACGAGACGGTGGGGTTGATCCCCTTGAAGAGCGGGAAGGAGATAATCGGGTTGCTGCAACTCAACGACAGGCGTCCCGGCCAACTCAGTGTCGAGTTGGTGACGTACTTGGAGGATCTTGGCGCGAGCATCGGCATCGCGGTGCAGAGGATCAGGGCCGATGAGGACAAGAGGCTGGTCAATGTGCAACTCCTCCAGGCGCAAAAGCTCGAGTCGATTGGGCAGTTGGCGGCCGGCATCGCCCATGAGATCAACACGCCCACGCAGTTCATCGGCGACAATGTGCATTTTCTCAAAGACGCCTGCGGCGAGTTGCTCAAGCTCGTGGAGTCGGCGCGGAAAGCGCTGCCTCGCGACGGCGTGGTGGATGGCGCGATGTTTGCCGATTTTGAGCGCGTCGCGCGCGAGTGCGATCTGGAGTTTCTTGAAGTCGAGATCCCCAAGGCGATCGGCCAGACGCTTGAAGGCGTTGAGCGGGTGGCCAAGATCGTGCGGGCCATGCGCGACTTCTCGCACCCGGGTGGCTCGGAGAAGACGCAGGTCGATCTCAACAAGGCGATAGAGACGACGGTGACGGTTGCCCGGAACGAATGGAAGTATGTCGCCGACACGCGGCTGGAGCTTGCCCCCGAGCTGCCGTCCGTCACCTGTTTCCCCGGCGAGATCAACCAGGTGCTGCTCAACCTTGTCGTCAACGCGGCGCACGCCATCAAGGCGGCTGGCGCGGGCGATGGCGGGGGGAAAGGCGTGATCACGATCTCGACGCGCCTCGACGGCGACATGGTCGAGATACGCGTCGGCGACACGGGCACGGGCATCGCCGAGGAACACCGCCACCGGATATTCGATCCGTTCTTCACGACCAAGGAGTTGGGGAAGGGTACGGGGCAGGGACTCACACTCGCCCATCAGGTCATCGTCAAAAAACACGGGGGGACGCTCCGATTCGAGACCGAGGTCGGCAAAGGGACGACCTTCGTCATCCGTCTGCCGCTGGAATCGGCCAGTGATGCCTGTGAGAACCTGTGAGAATGGGAAAGTGACCGGTGAGGATGTACGGTGAATGGGGGGGAAGTGTTCGGTGTTCGAGAAGGATGCCTAATTTAATCGCATGGAAATTGTTTTTTTCTTTGCCCCAAGGGGGCTACGTCTCATAGCCCCGTTGGGGCAGTAGACGCAGATAAGCTCCGGCCGAAAGCCGGTTAAGTCCAAGGGGCCTCTATGAAAAGCATCATCTTCGTGGACGACGATCCGAATGTGCTTGACGGCATCAAGCGGATGCTGAAGTTCAAGTTCAAACCGAGCGAGTGGGAGCTCATCTTCGTCACCAGCGGCGCGGAGGCGCTGAAGCAGTTGGAGGCGAAACGGATCGACGTCATCGTCTCGGACATGCGGATGCCGGGGATGGACGGCGTGCAATTGCTGAACGCCGTGATGGAGCGGTACCCGCAGACGATCCGCTTCATCCTATCGGGGTATTCCGACCGGGAACTGATCATACGCTCGATCGGCTCCACGCATCAGTACTTGTCCAAGCCGTGCGATCCGGAACTTCTCGTGAACACGATCACGAGGGCGTTCGCCCTCCGCGAGATACTGCAGCGCGACTCCCTGAAGCAGCTCATCGCCCAGGTCAAGACGCTGCCGACGCTGCCCGATCTGTATTTGAAGGTGATGGGGGAGCTCAAATCGCCTGAGGCCTCCATCCAGAAGATCGGCGACCTCATCGGACGGGATCTGGCGATGAGCGCCAAGGTGCTGCAGTTGGTCAACTCGGCGTTTTTCGGCATGCGGCGCCATATCGAGAACACGTCGCAGGCGGTGTCGCTGCTCGGGCTTGACGTCATCAAGTCCATGGTGCTGATGCTGCAGGTGTTCGAGCAGGCGTCGGGCGGTGGCGGCAAGACCGCCGGGCTGTCCATGCAATGGCTCTGGAGCCACAGTTTCCATGTCGCACAGTGCTCGCAACTCATTATGAAGAAAAGCAACCCCGATAAATAGGCGTCCGACGACGCCTTCATGGCGGGGCTGTTCCATGATCTGGGCTATCTTGTGCTTGCCGCCAATCTGCCTGATCGTCTAAAGTCGGTGGTGGTGTCAGCCACGGCGGGGAAGGGCATGCTTGAGGCGGAGAATGAGGAGTTCGGAGCCACGCACGCCGAGGTCGGCGCCTATCTGCTCGGGATCTGGGGCTTCCCCGATCCCCTCTTGGAGGCGGCGCTCTTCCATCATCAGCCGTCCAGGAGCTGTGTGGAGAGTTTCACCTCGCTGACGGCGGTGCATCTCGCGAACGCGTTCGCCCATGAGGTGGAGCCACCGGAGGGGCGCATCGCCGGGCCGGCGATTGACGCCGACACCCTCGCCCGCCTCAAGGTGGGGCCCGAGAAGGTCGAGGAGTGGAGGAGGATGGCGGCCGCGCTCGCGGGAGAGGCGAGGAGTGAATGAGGCGGAAGCGGTATCGTTCGTGAAGGAGAATTTGTAGAAGCGGCATCTTGCCGCTTCACCGTGTGGAGCGTGAGGGTATATGAGTGAAAAAATCTTATGCGTCGACGACGAGCGGAGCATTCTCGACGGCTTCCAACGGCAGTTGCGGAAGAAGTTCGATCTGGTCACCCGCGCCAGTGGCGAGGAGGGATTGAAGGTCCTTGCCGCCGAAGGGCCTTTCGCGGTGGTCGTCTCCGATATGCGGATGCCGATGATGGATGGCATCAAGTTCCTGGCGGCCGTCCGCGAGCGATCCCCCGACAGCGTGCGCATCATGCTTACGGGCATGTCCGACCAGCAGACGGCGGTCGACGCCGTGAACGAGGGTAACATCTTCCGGTTTCTTTCGAAGCCGTGCAGCCCCGAGGCGCTGGTGAAGGCGCTCGAGGCGGGAGTCGAGCAGTATCGGCTGGTCACCGCCGAGAGGGAACTGCTCGAGAAGACGCTCAAAGGGAGCGTGAAGGTGCTGGTGGATCTGCTCTCGCTGACCAATCCCGTGGCCTTCAGCCGGGCGATGCGGCTACGCGCCTACGCCGCGCAGGTCGCCAAAACCCTTGCCATTGCCCACACGTGGCAGATCGAGGTTGCGGCCCTTCTTTCTCAAACGGGGTGCGTCACCATCCCTGTCGAAGTTCTCGAGAAGTATTATGCGGGACAGGTTTTGACGGATGTCGAAAAGGGGATGATCGACTCCTTCCCCGAGGTCGGCGCGAAGCTGCTGGCGAGCATCCCCCGTCTTGAGCCGGTCGCCCGCATGGTGGCATTGCAGGGGCAGCCGCTGATTCCCTTCGCTGCGGAGGACCCGCTTGGCGCGGGCGGACACATCTTGCTGCTGGTCTCCGAGTTCGACCTGCTCGTCACCCGTGGCGCGACATGGCTTGGCGCCATACAGCGTCTTGAGGAGAAGGGCGGGAAATACGACAGGACGATCCTCGACGCGTTGCGGAAGATCGAGCCGACGCATGCCGCGATGGCCGCCCGGGCGGTCAAAATCACGGAACTACGCAATGGCATGATCATGGATGAGGATCTCCGCACCACAAAAGGCTATCTGCTCCTGCCGAAGGGGCACGAGATAAACGACACCATCCGTCAGCGGCTCTTGAACTTCCAGGCCCAGGGGATGCTGGGAGGGGCTGTGCGCGTGTTGATTCCGCTTCAGACGGTCCCGCAGGAGCCGTGAGTAAGTGCAGACTTCATTTCTGGCCTGAAATTCGTTAGGGTAGTATGGTTATCCGGAATACGTTCAGCTTATACCGCAAGCGGTTGCTCGCCATAGGGGGAGTGGTCTTCCTCATCGTCGCGTCCGGCGGCGTGGCAGGCACATGGTGGCTTGGCCGGATGGCTCACGACGAGGTGCTTGCCGAAGGACGGATGGATGTGCAGGCACTGGCTTCCTCTATCGACGCCCGCCTGGCGGTGATCGAGGACAGCGTGCGGGTTCTCTCGGGGTCTCCGCTTTTGCGCTCCCTGCTGGAAGGCGATTTGACGCCGGAAAGTTATACCAAGGCGAACGAGATTCTGGACCGCTATCACGCTGGATACAAGGCGTCGGCCTGCTATCTGACGGATCCCCGCGGTGTGGTGCTCGCCTCTTCCAACCGAAACGCCCCGGACAGCTTTGTCGGGAACAATTTCGCCTTCCGCCCGTACTGGAAGCAGGCGATCCGCGGGATCCCGGCCACCTACATGGCCCAGGGGGTCACGTCGAACGTGCGCGGCGTCTACTTCAGCCACCCGGTGTACGGGG
>CAYTFM010000032.1:35227-40003 GCA_964436735.1 uncultured Victivallales bacterium
TTTGTCGGGAGTGATTATTCGTTCCGCCCTTATTTCGCCAGGGCGGTCAAGGAGGGAGGCTACAGATATTTTGCTCTCGGCGTGACGTCGGGCAAGCGCGGTTTTTACGCCTCCGCGGCAATCCGGGGAAACGATGGCGGGATGCGCGGCGTGGTGGTGATCAAGAAAGATCTTGATGAGATGGCGTCTCTGTTTCACGCGTACCCCGGGGCTTTTCTCGTCGATCCGAATGGGGTGATCCTCGTGTCGAGCAAAAAAGAGTGGGTGTTCTGTACGATGGCCCCTCTTGGCGGGGAGGCGCTCAGGAGGGTTCGCGCGTCCAGACAGTTCGGCGAGGGGAGATTCGCGCAGGCGCCCGTCTCCATAAGGGACTATAGGCTGGGCGGCATGGTGTATATGGAGGGACGGCGTTATCATGTCTCCGCATCTCCTATAGGGCCGGATGGGTGGTCGCTGCTCTTGTTCTCAGATCTCGAACGTGTCGGCATGTATCGGTCGGTGGGAGTCGCGGCGACCTGTCTGCTGCTGACCCTGCTTGTGTCGTCCATCATTGTTATGTTCCTTCGGGAGGGGGCGGTTGAAGAGATCAAGATGAAGAACGAGCAGCTTGCCGAGGCCCTGCGCCGTACGGAGGAAGCGGAGAAGGCCGAGCGCGAAATGCAGTCGCAGCTTCTCCATGCCCAAAAATTGGAGTCGGTGGGGCGGCTCGCGGCGGGCATCGCCCACGAGATCAACACGCCCATCCAGTTCATCGGGGACAACACGCGCTTCCTCAAGGACGCCTTCTCGGCGCTCTCCGATTTGATTCAGCGCTGCCGCGGCATCTGCGCCGATTCCACGGCGCTGGACGGAGCGGAGCGGGAGCGCCGATTGCAGGACGCCCTGCGGGAGGGCGAGTACGAGTATCTCGCCGCCGAGGTGCCCAAGGCGGTCGGACAGTCGCTGGAGGGGGTTCAGCGCGTCGCCGCCATTGTGCGCGCCATGAAGGACTTCTCGCATCCCGACCAGACGGAGAAAGCCTTGGCCGACTTGAACCGGGCGATCGAGACCACGGTGACGGTGGCGCGCAACGAATGGCGGCAGGTGGCGGACATGAAGCTGGAGCTGGAGCCGCTGTTGCCTTCGGTTCCCTGTTTCCTCGGCGACGTGAACCAAGTGCTCCTCAATCTGATCGTGAACGCCGCCCACGCCATCGCCGCGAAGACTGCCGGGGATGGTGCGAAAGGCGTCATCACGGTGTCGACCCGGTGTGACGGCGATCACGTCGAGATCCGTATCGCGGATACCGGGACGGGCATCCCGGAGCGGCACAGGGCGCATGTGTTCGATCCCTTCTTCACCACGAAAGAGCTTGGCAAGGGGACGGGACAGGGATTGTCGCTTTCGCATAACATCATTGTCAAGAAGCATGGCGGCGTGTTGACGTTCGAGACCGAAGAGGGCAAGGGCACGACATTCATCATCCGCCTGCCGATGTAGTTTTCCCGGCAGACAATTACACGGTCATTGTGTGGTATTTATACGATTTTTCTGGATTCATGGAATTTACGTCAGGCGCAGCCTGACCTTCGGAGTGCGGCGGCTCGACGCCGCTTTTGGACGGGCGGCTTGACGCCCGCCCCTCATGGCCGGTCAAGCCCGGCCATCAAAAGCGGTCTCAAGCGACCGCACTCCGAAGGTCTCGTCCGCGGCGGACGAGACAAGAGGGATTTCAGAGATCTTTTAGTGGGGCGCAACACCTTTTGCGCCATTTTCCCATGGCGCGGAGGGTGCCGCACCCCACTGTTACGGCCCCCAAGCGGACGTTGTCCAATCTTCATACACGGGCACGATGGCCGTGCCACAGCAACTGAACCCTGACCCTTTCAAATGGAGTTTGTTCTCATGACTGACGAGTGCACGACATCCCGCGAGGAGTTTTCCGTGCTGATCGTGGACGACGAGCAGGCGGCAGTTGACGGCATATCCCGCCGTCTTCGAGGACAACCCTATACGGTCAGGACCGCCGTCTCCGGGCAGCACGCCCTGGCGATGATGCGGGAGAGCCCGGCGCATATTCTGGTCACAGATCTGAAAATGCCTGGCATGGACGGGATAGAGCTGACGCGGAGCGTGTTGCGCAGCTTCCCCGACACACGAGTCATTCTTTTAACCGGGCATGGCGACATGGCCGTCGCCGTGGAGGCGATGCGGGCGGGAGCCGTCGATTTCCTGCAGAAGCCGGTTGATTTCGAACGGCTCTCCCATGCGCTGTCGCAGGCGGGGGAGAAGTACCAAGAGCTTTGTAAGCTTAAAGGAGCGAAGCGTCCGCCGGCGGAGCTTTTCGTCAATCACGCTTCATCGGGCAAGATTGTCGGCGGCTACCGTCTCAGCAAACCCTTGGGGCAGGGGAACTATGGCGTTGTCTACCTATGCGAACGACTTTCCGACCGGTGCGTCTTCGCCATGAAGGTCCTTCGGAATGTGCTGCCGGGGGGGGGCGATCCGACCGTGCGCTTTGTGAACGAGGCCATCGCCATTTCGCATCTCGACCACCCCAGCATCATCCGGTTTGTCGAGTATGGCGAGGCCACCGTCGACGACCAATTGTCGCCTTTTTACGTCATGGAGTATTTTGAGGGAGAGTCGCTCAAGAAGAAGATCGGGGATGGCGGCATTCCACTCTTGAGTGACAAGATACACATAATCAAACAGGCCGCCTCGGCGCTGCATGCCGTCCACTCGCTCGGCATCATCCACCGCGACATCAAGCCGGACAACATCCTCGTGAATGAGTTTTTGAAAGTCAAACTGACCGACTTCGGCGTCTGTCATCTGCCCAACTCCGAGCTCACCATGACCTCGGAACTGCTCGGCACCCCGTCCTACCTCGCCCCGGAGTACATCAGGACCGGCCAGGGCGACGCGCGCATCGACATCTACTCTCTCGGTATAGTGGCCTACGAACTCATCTCGGGAGTACGTCCCTATCGAGTCAACTCGGTCGTGGAGTTGGTCGCGAAGCTCGGTTCGGAGGATCCGATCCCCTTGGGCATGTCGGCGTCTGGAATCCCTGAGTCTGTCGAGAAGGTGGTCATGCAGATGATCTCGAAATCGCCCGACCGACGGATTTGGACGCCCGCCGAGGTCATCACCCGCCTCAACGAGGCGGAGCGGGATCTGTGAGTGTCTCGTGAAGCGTGAGATGTAAAACGAACGGCGCTCTGTGGCTGCCCATCCCAGTTACGTGCGCGATCCACAGCAAAAGGCGCTCCCGTTCTCCTTAAGGTCGCGTCAGCGCGATCGTGCTGGCCTTGTCGATCATGCGCCGCGTCGCGGAGTAGACTTCCGCCTGCTGGTTGCGCGCCGCCTGGATCTGCAGAATGGTGTCAAGCAGGGTCGGCAGATGCGGACGGTCGTCCGGTGAGGATGAGAGGGCGGCCATCACGATGTCGGACACGGGTGACGGAACCCCAGGCCGGATATCGCTCAGCTTGCGGGGAGGGCGGTAGTCAACTGTCTCGGGCAGAAGAATCAATGGCTTCTCGGTGGAGAACGCCTGAACGGGAGTCTTTTTCTTCCGCTCGACTCTGGAATGGATAATCTCCAACTCGTTTACGCCGTCGAACGGATAGGTGGCCGATAGCATGCGGTAGGCCATGACGGCGAGGCTGAAAACGTCTCCGGGCTTTGACTCGAACCCCGTCTCGACCCGCTCTGGACTGAGGTAGTGCGAGGGAGCCGAGGGGGGGAGTTTCTTCCAGTATTCGTATGAGAAGAGGATGTTGGAGAGGAAGAATTCCCCTATGCGGGCTTTGCCGCTGGAATCGATCCACACCGACGCCGGGCTGACCCGGTGGTGCACGATCTCGCGGTGATGCGCGACGGAAAGGGCGATGGCGGCCTGCAGCAGAATCTCCATGCAGGCGTCGATGTCGCTCGGTTCGGTCTCCAGATCGTACTCGGAGAGCAGATGTCCTTCGGGAATAGGTTCCGCCGCGTGGAATATCCCATCGATCACACCATGATGCGACAGCGGGACGATGTTGGAATGTGAAAGCGCCTTGATGGGTTTTGCCAGCCCCTCGGACATCGCCAGGAGTCTCTCGTTGTCCTCAGGTGGGGCCGCGTCCAAGGCGTGGACACGGCAGGGAACGCTGTTGTCCATGTCGTACCCCAGATAGGTGGTGAACGGACCGTTAACTTTCAACCGTTTCTCAAGAAGCAGATTGCCGCGGAAGATTGGCACAGCCATCTCCGAACCACAGGCGGGACAGGCGAACAAGGTGAGGGGAGCCGCGTCCGGTGGCGGCGAGGCTTTGGCTCCGCATCGGGCGCAGTACAGCTCACTTGACGTTGGGCGCGGGGGGGGGCTTCCCGCCTTTGACGTGCCAGCCGCCACGCCTTCGAGAATGATCCCAATTCGATCGGCGAGGGTCTGACCGCTCACCGGTTTCTGCAGGTAGTCCGTGGCCCCGTTCTTCATTGCCTCAACTGCGGTCTTCACCTCGCCATAGCCGGTGATGACGATGACTGGGCATCCGGGATGGAGGGTCTTGACTTTGCGGATGATCTCCATGCCGTCGATGAGTGGCATCCGAAGATCGGTGAACACCAGATCGAACCGCTTGCTTTTCAGCCGCGCGACCGCCTCGGTGGAGGAACTGAAGAACTCGATGGCGTAGGCGTCCCGCAGATGTCGTAGTACCCGTCGATAGCCTTCGAGGATGCTCGGTTCGTCGTCCACAAAAAGCACTGATGGTTTCATGTCTTTGAACTCCGCCTTGAGAATTACAT
>CAYTFM010000033.1:0-16834 GCA_964436735.1 uncultured Victivallales bacterium
TGCGACGCCGGCCCATCACCCTGCCAAAGGGCACACGGTGCCCTCTGGACACCCAAAACTTTGCTCTGAGCCCGATGGCGAACGCCACCGGGCTCAGAGCAGAAAAGTTAGGGATACCAAAGGGATCGCATCCCTTTGGCGGGGTGCGGGGCGGAGCCCTGCCTTCTCTCAATGCATTTCTACTTCGCAGCTGCCGAGGGCGCCGCGGAGGAAATTGAAACGCACGTCCGGATGGTCGGCCAGCAGCGACATCGGAACGCGGCTGTCGGGGATCCGCTTCGCGATCATCATGCTGGTCAGTCGCATGCCGAAGGGGTTGTCGTGGCATCCAGGATGCCAAATGGACACACGCCCCGCCTTCCACGTCTCGACAGGACCAACAGTCAACGCCCGCGTCGGCACCTTCTGCACCACGCCGCCCCCCGAGGTCCGCGCGTTCTGGATCAGCGTGATGGGATGCAGGTCGACCATGCGGGTTCCCAGCTTCCGGTACTCCGCCGGCGTCGGAGGACGATCCTTGAAGGCGCCCTCGCGTTTGACGGGGTCGTTGAAGGCCCAGTGCTTCGTCTCCCCCTGCCCGCCCTGCATGACAACGCAGCGGGCCTTGTCCCATGAGGCCACGTATTCGGAGACGTCGACTTTGGGGAAATGAAGATTCGAGGCGGGCATGCGCAGCTCAGGCTTGATCCGGTTGAAGCACAGATCCATGTCCGCCTTCGCAAACCCCAGAGGGAAGTCCAACCCCGCTTCCTTCCCGTCGTCCAGCACCCACTCGTCCATGCCCCAGAAATGACAGTGACGGAGACTGATGCCGAGTTCATTCACAATGCGGGCGACGAGCGGCAACTGCTCCGTGGGTCCGATCGGACCGCACAGCCCGCAGGGCGCATCCTCCCTCGCCTGCCGCCACGCCTCGACATACTCCAAGGCCTCCGCAAGATAGAACTCCTGGACGGTGTCGTAGAAGCGCACCTCGAACCCTGGACGTCCCAGGTGGGCGACGTCACGCTCCGTCAACCTCGCCGCGTCATCCAACATCTCCTTGTCCAACGTCGTGTAGTCCCACCACTCCGGCGCCACCTTGCTCCGTGGAATCATCGCACACCTCCCTGATCGACTTCACCCCTCTGTGCCGCACTTCCCACAAAATATACTGGACGTCTTCCATTATCGCAACCCCTTTTGCGCGCAAACTATGTGTTATCTGGATTCCCGGAAGGACGCAATGCGATTCACCTGTCCATCCGAGCCCGACCCGTCAGGGTGGAGGACACGCCCGAATTTCACGCCATGCCCCCATGCGCCGCATAGGGCTCGGTTTCAAGTGGCACCACACACTCACTCTTTGAGCGAGAGACCGTGGGGAACGGAGTCGCCCAGCATTTTGGCGCACTCCTCGGAGCTGTCGTCGACACATCCTTCCAGATGCGTGATCCACTGCGGATTCGCCTGATTCCTCGCAAGAAACTCCTTGCACGCCTGCAAGGATTTCTCCGGCAGATCGATCGCACGGTCTCCCGTGACGGCAGCCAGGCGTGAGACGGCGAACAGGATGGCCGGATCAGCTTGACGCTCCCGTGCGACACATATCTTACCGAGCCAGCGCGCGACGACATCGGGGGGGAGCACGCAGGATGCGGAAGCCCGGAATAGCCGCCGCGCCCCCAGTCTGCCCAACACCCACCACTCGAAGGGCTCCATCTTCTCTCCCCGCGACAACAGCAATTCCCCGACCGGTGTCTTGCGTGATGGCTCAAGCAGTTCCAGCGAGCCGACGCAACGCCACATCTCGGCCTTCGCCTGATCGCCAGTTTTGATTTTCGTTGAATACTTCCCGTTGGGACAGAGAATCTTTAGCGCATCCTGCGCGATGGCGCGTTGATGACCGACCATCAACCCCGGCGCGATCCTCCGCCAAAACACCCACCATTCGGCATTGACCTGCGGATCGGTGCGAGAGTTGACTCCCGCGGACCACATCTTCCAGACACTCCTGACGCGCAGTTCGTCGGCGGGATCGCCGAACCCCGGCCGCAGACAGAAGCCGCAGAGGTTCAACCAGCGCGCCTCGGCGCGGGAATCGCGGAGCGACGCGTACGGGACGACGAGGAAGGCGTCGGCCATCTCGCGCAGCGCGGCGGCCGGCCATTCGTCCCGCGGCGAGTCAAGCTCGCGTTCAAGTGTTTTCACGATGCTTCCCTGCTTCTCGGGAGCGGTAATGAATTCCATCGCCACATCGATCGCCCGTCTGACTCGGGCATGCTCGACCACCACCGACGGCGCGTCTGAGACCGGCGCGCCGTCACCGACCAGCCGTATATCGAAACTGAGCGGCCATTTGTGCGAGGACTCGAGCGACTCGATCCACAGCTTGAGAATGCCTGTCTCGGTGAGCTCCGCGCCGATCCGCGCCTCAAGCGTCCGCTCCTCTCCCTTCGAACCGTAGCGCAGCACGTTCACCATCCGCGCGACAAAGGCAACCTGTTCGGGGTCGTCAACCACGTCGCCCGCCTTGTCGCCCACCCGCGTAGCACTGCTGTGCAGGACGAACTGAGCCTTCCGATTGGCCTCGAGCGTGAACGTCCGAGGCGTCACCACGGTCGCATTCTCCTCGACGCCACGGGGCATCACACAGACGTACCGTTCCTCGCCCTCGCCTCCGGAGACGCCCACATAATAGGCGCGCGCGGTGCCGCTGCGAATCCGCACGCCGACGCCGCGCCGCGCCGCGCCGTAGTAGGCCGCGCCGCGGGCAACCGCCAAATGCAGATCCCGCGCCACAAGCTCCGCGGCGGAATAGTCCCGTCCAAACCACAACGCCAAGGCGTCCAGAACTCGCCGACGAATCTCCAGAGGAATCATCGTGCCGCCATTGAACAGCACCTTGTCCGGGCGAAGCGGCGGCGGCGCGGCCGTCGCGTCGCCTCCTCCCCCTCCGCCCACACGCCCCGCCTGCCGCAGAAAGTCGAGCAGATGCCGCGTGGCGGCGGGGTCGGCGACGTAGGGCAGCCCCATCTCCTTGATGCCGCCGCGCTTGGCGGGCGGTGGAGAGTCGGACGGCACGACCGGAAAGAATCCTTCGTCGATGATCGCCAGCAACTCCTCGCGCGGCAGCATGTAGCGACGCATGCCGCTGATGATGGAACTGCCTTTCGGGAAGAGTGTTATCTCGAATTTGTCACGTCCTTCACCCAGAATGGCCTCCTTCGCCGCCCGGGCCTTCTGGCACAGCGAGGTCCACTCGGCGTGCGAAAGGCGGACACCCCATTTCTCCTCGGCCTTCCGCGCGATGGCGGCGTCGATGTTGTCCCCGCCCAACAGCAGATGGCTTCCCGCGGCGGAGCGCGAAAGGACGCCGTCAGCGTCCATTTCCACCACTGAGAAGTCGCAGGTGCCGCCGCCAATGTCAACGATAAGCACCTTGTCGCCAGGAGTGATGCGCTCCCGCCACTCGGCCTCGTGGGCGTCGAGCCATGAGTAGAAGGCGGCGAGCGGCTCCTCGACAAGCATGAGGTTTTTCAACCCCGCCAGCCGCGCCGCCTCGATCGTCAGCTCGCGGGCGGTCTCGTCGAAACTCGCAGGCACCGTGAGCACCACCTGCTGATCGGCCAGCAGACACGGATTCCCCTGCTTGTCCTTGCGGGAGCCGAGGACATGGTCCCAGGCGCGGCGGGCATGCTCTAACACTAGATGGCTGATCTCGACGGGCGAGGCGGCGAGCCCGGGAACATCGCTCCGCCACGGTAGAATCTTCTCCCGGCGGTTCACCCCCGCATGGCACAGCCACGACTTCGCCGACGACACGAGCCGCGAAGGATAATCCGCGCCGTGGTCGCGGGCGAACGCGCCGACCGCATGAAGCTGTCCGCCCTTCCAGGGCAACGCCAGCGCCCCCTCGGGCAGCAGCCGCATGTCGGGATACAAGCAGAACGAAGGCAGCAAAGGCAGTTTGGCGGTCTCCCCGGGGGCGACAAGCTGAGGGATTTCCAGCACCTCCACCCCGCGCCCGCCGTTCTCCGTGTCAACGAAGGCGACCGCCGTGTTGGTGGTTCCAAGATCAATACCGACGATATACCGCGAGTCGTGCCGCATAAGACATTTCCTTCTGCGTATTCTATGACCGATTCATATGTAAAAATAGTCGCCACACGCCCCATGACGGAAATGTCTTTCAAGAAAATTTTGACGGAAAAATTTTCTTCTGGCCATCCCGCAAGATTAGGAATGGAATAGCGTGAGTGGATACGATGCGCATTCGAAGCTCGAGCTCATTTTACCCTGAGTTCTGGCTCCCCGCACACTGAACACTCGAACAGCGAGGACGTTACAGGTACCGCACTTCCTTTTTTTTTCAATCCCCCTAAGCGTGACTTCTTCGCTTCGGCACTGTATCTTCAGGAAATAAAACCAAGGAGTTTGATATGGGAAGGATTTTCGACGCCGTCAAGGTCGCCGACAACGTCTACTGGGTCGGGGCCATCGACTGGAACTTACGCGACTTCCACGGGTACGCCACGGAGCGCGGCACCACCTACAACGCCTATCTGGTGATAGCGCAGAAGATCACCCTGATCGACGCCGTCAAACGCCCGTTCTTCAACGAGATGCTCTCCCGCATCAGATCTGTCGTCGACCCCACCCAGATCGACTACATCGTCTCCAACCACTCGGAGATGGACCACTCCGGCTGTCTTGACCTCGCCGCCGACGTGATCAAACCCGAGAAGATCTTCGCCTCGGCCAATGGCGTCAAAAACCTCCAGGCGAACCTCCATATCAAGCGCGAGCTCACCGCCGTCAAGGACGGGGAGGTGCTCAACCTCGGCGACATGAACCTCGCCTTCTATGAGACGAAACTGCTGCATTGGCCCGACAGCATGTTCAGCTACCTCGTCGAGAAACAGCTTCTCTTCAGTCAGGACGCCTTCGGCATGCACCTCGCCAGTTCGGAAAGGTTCGACGACGAACTGCCCGTGAGCGTTTTGGAGTGGGAGGGGTCGAAGTATTTCGCCAACATCCTCCTGCCCTATGCGGACCGGATACTCAAGCTGGCGACCCATCTCGGCGAACTCAAACTCGAGCTGGCGATGATCCTGCCCGACCACGGCCCCATCTGGCGCGGGAAAATCGAATGGATCGTCGGGAAATATGTCGAATGGGCCACCCAGAAACCGAAGCGGAAGGCCGTCGTCGTCTACGACACCATGTGGGGCAGCACCGAGCGGATGGGCATCGCCATCGCCGACGGCATCATGTCGACGGGAGCGGCCGTGAAAGTCATGCGCCTCAGCGCCGCGCACCGCAGCGACGTCGCCACGGAAGTGCTTGACGCCGCCGCCCTCGTCATTGGCTCGCCCACCATCAACAACAACATTTATCCAACGATCGCCGACCTGCTCTGCTACCTCAAGGGACTTGCCCCGCAGAGGAAAATCGGTGTCGCCTTCGGCTCCTTCGGATGGAGCGGCGAGTCCATCAAACTCCTTGCCGAGGCGATGAAATCGATGAAAATCGACCTCGTCGCCGACCCCTTGGCGCTCAAGTTCGTACCCACGGGCGAGGATCTGGAGAAATGCCACGACCTCGGCGTGGCCATCGGGGAGCGGATAAAGACGGTCAATTAGGCGGCCGTTGCGCCGCAACGCGGTGTCAGGTGTCAGGTGTCAGGTGTCAGCAAAGGCTTTTCCTTCCTGAAACCTGAAACCTCTTCCCTACCTCTGCCGCCCGCCACCGCCACGGTCTCCTCCGCCGCCAGGGCCCCCGCGGAACATGTGGTCCATCGACGTCATGTCATACACGTTCTTCACGTAGTCGGTGAACTGCTGCGCCTCCGCGTCGTTGTAGCCGATCCGCCTTCCGAGGTCGGCCAGCACGGCGGCCCTCTCCGACTCGAGGAGTGCTCTGGCGGAGTGGAGCAACTCGCCCCGCTGATGGCCCAGCTGATGCTGCTCATCCGGGTCGGTCGACGCCGCGATCTTCGCCCCGAGCTCGTCCATCTTGGCCGTCAAGTCAACAAGTTTCTCATGATTCTCCCGCTGCTCGTCGCTCATAGTGGACGTATCGATGCTGCCGATGAACTGCTTCTGGTCGGCAAGACGGGTCTCGGCGCGCTGCATGTGCTCTTTCCACCATTGTTTGCGGGCCTCCTCGGCCTTCATCTCCTTCTCGTACTGCTCGGGATCGGTGGTTTTGAGTTTGTCAAGATAGTCCTGCCGCGCCTGCATCATCGACTGTCGGAAATTCCGCCAATCGGGGGGCGTGGCGGGACCATCGGATTCCGCCGCAGGTTTCGCGGGGGGGGCAGAGCGGGCAAGCTCGCGCCTGAGCTGGGCATTCTCGCGGGCAAGCTTCCCCAGCTTCGACTGGAGGGCCTTTGTCGTCGAATCCCCTTGCGGAGACGCCACGCCATCCGCCTGCCCCGAAGCAGTCGCCGACTGATCGTCGCTTTGACTTGCCATCTGGTTGAGATCAGCCATAAGACGCGCCTTCTCCCTCCAGAAATGCCATGCGGCCGATCCGGCCCCAAGACTGACCGACACCAACATGACAACAACCGTCCAACGGATTTTCGCGGAATTCATCTCGATACCTCCTTATGAACTATCGTCCCGTCACTCCTCCAGTCCTGACTTAGTCGCAATTCGAAACAGCCTATATGACACACATGACGTAATTTTAATTTAACGCTCGAGCATCTATATTCCCATCATGACCGATCCAGTCCATCGATTCGAAATGCCGGTCCCCGACGACGTGGTGGACGCCAATCGCCACGTGAACAACGTGGCGTATGTCCAGTGGATGCAGGACGCCGCCACCCGCCACTCCGACGCCGTCGGCTGCACAAAAGCGACAGCCGACATCGGCGCGGCGTGGGTCGTCCGCGCCCATCGCATCGAATACCTCAACGCCGCCCTTCCCGGCGACATGATCCGCATCCTCACCTGGGTCTCCAACTTCCGCCGCGTGCGCTCGCTGCGCAAGTACAAATTCATCCGCTCCTCCGACCAGGCCGTACTCGCCACAGGCGAAACCGACTGGGTATTCATCGACGCCACCACCGGACGCCCCCGCTCGATCCCCGACCACATCATCAACGCCTTCCAGACCGTCCCCCCAGACGCCGAACCGTAAGAAAAATCCGAAACTCGAAGCACGAAACCTGTTTTGCCTCTTGAATCGGCCTTCCGCCTAGATTCGCTTGGTGGAAGGACTTCCGCCATGCGAATCTATGTCGGTTCATCAACGCCGGCTTGACGCAGACGGCTTCAGGGGCCGTATACGGCTTATCCTTGTTGAAGGCGGGTTCGCCGGTAGGCGTGTGGCGTCTGACCGACATGCTCGGTGAAGCAGTTCGTGAAATGATGGCGATCGCAAAAACCGAGTTTCTCGGCGATCTCCTTGATGCTCAAATCAGAGAACCCAAGCAGAAGGCAGGCCTTCGCAATGCGTTGCCGCCGCGCGTAGAGTTGGGGGCTGTCGCCGGTCGCCTCCTTGAACAGCCGTAGAAAGGTGTTGGGCCCCATGCAGGCGATGTCCGCCAGCTCTTTGTTGGAGATGGATCTCTCGCTCTCGTCAAGAACCGACATGATCCTGATAACGCGTTCATCCAGGTGTGCGTTGGTCCAGAGTTTTTCACATGGCACGCGCCGCAGCGCCTCGGCGACCAGCGCCAACGCCACGGCCATCACTTTGGGATGTTCCGCCTGGCCACGTTCCAGCGCTTCGACACACTCCATCGCCAGTTCCGCGTCATGAGAAGTCACCTCAAAGGCGAGGATCTCCGGCTCTGATAGTTTTTGGTAGGGAGGTGATGCGAGGAAATGAATGAAGAGCTGGCCAACCTCTCCGAGTGGACGAGGACGGTAGTGGGTCTCTGGCGGGATTAGGTACAGGCGGTCGGGACGGAACTGCAATTCTCTCTCTTTGAATATGACGGAAAGTCCGATGCCCTCGTTCCAGTATAGTCTCCAATACGGCGCGTATAGATCGGCGTGTCTCGCCCAGGATACGCCGACCAGCTTGTAATCGACCTGCAGCAGACGCAGGAATCGTTCCCGCATAACTCCCTCCTTCCCGGTTGTTGGGCAGTTCATTGGATTTACACAAGTATGGTGTGAATTTACACAATTGTTCCTCTGGCGTCAATTGCGCGGGAGAATGAATTGCCTTATAATTGCTCACACGTATAAGCAGCCTGGTGTCGTTAATTGTGAATATTCGAGATGGCGAGGTTGTCTGCGTATGAGGACATTGTTAAAATACACAGTTGTCAGGATCCAGCCATTCCTCCGCAGGGGGTAAAGTTGTCGGCGGTTGGAGAATTCTCACGCACGCTGCTTGCGTCGAGCGACCGAGCAACGTCAACTATGCGGGAAGCCTCTCATGTTCCGTCACCGACAGCGTGGACCACCAGAATCTTTTCGGAACCTCGCTCCACCGCTGCCGCTACAATTATCTCTTCACTGACGGTCATGTGTCGAACTTGCGTCCGGATGAAACCGTTGGGGCCGCGCTCGCCTCGATTCCCCGGGAGATGGTTCTGGGGACGCGCGGGCGGACCGGTCGAGCTTCGGCGGCTCGGCTGGAAGCCCGTCGCAGGGCAGTGCCATGAGGAGGCGTTCGCCCGCTACCTTGAGACGGTGGAAATCGGGGAGGAGATTGACCTCAACAAGAACAGCTATAACGGGGGATAGAACATTGGCTGGAGTGTGATTGCAAAATTACCGTCACGGGAATTTTACACTTAGCTCTGGGGAAAATTGTGCCAAGGGTGTCCGGTGGAAACGACGGCTGACGAAGGAGACGCAAGATGGCGGAGGTGGCGGTGAAGTCGAACTCAACGGTTGAGGTGCCGATCGGCAGCATCGCACCGGGGAGGTGCGGCAAATTCATTTTCCGCGCCGAGCTCGTGGACAAGGACTCCGGAGTCGTGCGGGATGTGGCCGTCTTCGACTTTGCCACGATCGAGCACCTTTCCAGGAGAGGGACGGGGGACGGAGTCACGGTCTGCGGGCAGGGCGCAGCAGTTGACATGGGGGGGAGAAGGTGATAACTATAAAAACCGCCGCAACTTCGGGAGACTTCTTTTGAAATGAAACAACATCATCCGATTCTGATTCTTTTTACGCTCATCGAACTGCTGGTTGTCATCGCGATCATCGCGATACTCGCGAGCATGCTTCTGCCCGCCTTGTCGCAGGTCCGCGACCAAGCGGGGATCGCGAGCTGCTGCAACAATCTTCGCCAACTGAATCAGGCGTATCAGTCGTACGCCAACGACTGGAGCGAATATCTGCCTCCCGTTTTCATCGACAACGAGCAGCAGTTCCACACGATGCTCGCCAATCCCTACCTCGGCTTCACCGACACCGGCGCGGCCCTCAGGAGTAAAATGAAAACCGTGCCATCCGCGTTCAGTTGCCCCAAGGCTGTGCAGCTGCATAGCAAATGCGACGCCTATGGACAGGGAGGACAGGTGGGATACCACAATCCGCTGAACGCATTGAAGAAACTCAACGACTGCGTGTCGCCCAGCCGCACCGTCCTCGGCGGAGACAGCAAGTGGCGCGAGTCCGACGCCCTGTGGGAAAGCTGGATGGGGCCAGGGCTCATGCCGGACATGATCCACCGATTCGGCTGCAACTTGCATTTCTTTGACGGTCACGCCATGTGGCTCGACATCAACTCCATTCCCGTCGTCTACTCGGGTGATGGAAGGGACTTCTGGAAAGGCGGGCACTAAGGGCTCAATGCAAAATAACCTGCACATTTGCTGGCAGCTATTCTGGCTTTTGACAAGGAGCAATTGACGAGCGTATCGCGATACGTGAGGAATGAGCGACGCAGGCAAAAGGCGGAAGAGCGCCAGCCCTCCGGGGCGGGGCGGCAGGTAGCCATCCGCTGTGTCGCTCGTCGCTCACATATTTTCAATATGCTCATTCCTCGCTCCGTGCGGCTGGCTGCCTGGCGCTCCCGCCAAATGTACAGGTTATTTTGCATTGAGCCCTAACGTGGTCGGCGGGAACGTGAGGAACGCGGGATAGGATGCGGAGGCGAGAGGCTGATGAGACGATTCAAGCGAATCATGTGCGGAGTCCTGTCCATTGCGGCTCAGACGCTCGCCGCCGGCGACGACAATCTTCTCCAGGAGAAACCCGGTGCCGAAGCCGGAACTGGTGGATGGTCGATGGATCCGCCATGGGGCATCGACGCTTCTGGCGGCAAAGATTCGGGGAGGTGCGCGCGGCTCGACTATGCGCCCGAGCTTCATCACAAGACTGTCCTGAGCGGTGAGGCGAAGGTCGCGCGGGACACGTATTACCGCACCTCTCTCTGGTGCCGCTCTGATCTGAGAGGGGCGGAAGGGAAAGAGCCGGCGGCATTCCTGTTTTACGCGGTGCGCCCCACTCCCCCAAACCACCCGGTGCTCACGTATGCGGGATATGGATGCTTTCCGTTTTGGCATCGGATTGTTCATTATTTCAACACGGGTGATTGCGAGTCTGTCAGGATGCGCTTCTTCCCTCAAGGCGAGGCGACAGGGGGCATATGGATCGACGACCTCGAGCTTCGCCAGCTTTCCGACGAGGATTTGCAGGGAAACCTGCTGCCGAACCCCGCCTTCGAGGAAGGGGAGGATGGCGGACCGCCATGCATGTGGACCGTGCGTGACAATCGGGGCAAGGAGAGCTCCTCTCCGCCGACGGTCGTGGCTCTGGACGCGTCCGCCGGTTTCATCAAAGGAACGAAGAGCCTGCGCGTCGATGGTTCAACTCTGCCTCGCTCGGGAGGGCGTCAATATGGCGTGTATGGCATATATGTCCCCTCCATCCCCGGGAAGGAGTATGTGTTCTCCGTGTGGATGAGGGCGATCATCCCCGACACGACCGCACGGCTCATCGTGGATGGGTGGCTGCGGCGGACCGTGGATGGCAAGGAGGTGACACTTCCCCACTGGTATAAGGAGAAATATGTCACGCTCGATCCCGAGTGGCGTCGGTATTCGCTTGCGGTGTCAATCCCCGGACCGGAGAGTAAAGAGCACTATCTACCGGGGAGGTTGGTCAAAGTCCATGTCCAACTTGTCGACAAAGGGGCCGCCTATGTGGACGAGATGGCGTTGCGCATGAGATGAGCGGTCGTGTCAAACCGATAAACAGAGGAGTGAAACGAACATGATGAAAGCGGGGCTGTGTCTTGCCGCGGTTGTGGCTTTCGGGGTTGCGGGGGTGTCCTGCTGGGGGAGGAACCTGATCAGGAACCCCGGTTTCGAGGTGGGGAGCGAGGGGTATGGCCTGTTGCGGGGAGCGCCTTTGGAGGGCGGCGCGGGCGATCTCGCGTTTCTTCCTCTCGTGGTCGACACCACGGAGCGGCATGGCGGGAGCGCCAGCCTCCGCATCGACAACCCACGGAGCGGCGCGGCGAAACTGATCATCAAGGAGGTCGAGGTCGAGGGGGGTAAAAAATACACCTTCTCGTTGTGGATGCGCGCCTCGGCTCCTTCGGTCAGCGTCGCCGTCGACATCCGAGGGCGCGAGGGGGCTCTGCCCCACGCCGGCGCGGCGCGGACGTTCAACCTCACGACCGAATGGGCCCGCTATTCGCTTCCCCTTGCCGTGCCGGAGGGCTATTCCCATTTCTATATTGAAGCGCATCTCAACACCAGTCACAATGGGGCGGTCTGCGCGGTCCCGTGTTCCATCTGGCTTGACGATCTCCAATTTGATGCGGATGGGGAGGCTCCCCACACATCCCCCCGCCTCGAAATCGGAACGGAGAGAATCCTGCCGAGGTTGTATACGCTTTCCTGCGGCGAGAAGTATCCCGCGCGCTTCCGCGTGCGGAACAACACGGCTGAAAGCATGGCCATCACGATCAGGTACAAAATCGTCGACGAGTATTATGAGTCCCCCGTCAAGGAGGGTGAGGAGGTGGTGACCGTCGGGTGCAACGCCACGACAGAGAAGGTGATGGAGGACGTGTCTCCCGGCAAACGGGGGAAGTTCATCCTAACCGCCGACGCGGTCGGCGCCGACGGAGCGGTCCTGGACACAAGCACCTTCGAGTTCGCCGTGGTCGATTCCGTCGCCGGGACGTCCCTCGTGGAGGGGTTCGTCGTCGGGTTCAATGACAGCGGCGCGCGGGCGACAAGTATCGGCGTTGGCTGGCAGGACCGTCAGATCTGGAAGTGGGAAGAACTGCGAGCCGAGAGCCGTGAGCCGGGGAGAGATGGAGCCGTGACTGGGACTCGGTGGCGTTCGTGTGGCGGTTGATAGAGCCCGAAGAGGGGAAGTACGACTGGGCGATGACCGACAAGTATGTGGAGGAGGCCACCCGGCGCGGCATCCGCGTCCTTCCTGTGCTTGGGGCCTGGTGGCAGTATAATCCCGAGGTCAAGTGGTTCGCCGACTATTATCCGGAATGGGCGAAGCGGAAGCTGGCGTTCGTCCCCGTCGCGAACGCCTCTGAGGCGCGGAAAGGATTCAAGACATGCTTCCCCCCGCCTCCCGAATGGAGCCGGTTCGTCCGCGCGTGCGTGGAGCGCTACAAGGGCCGCGTGACGCACTGGGAGGTGCTGAACGAGCCCAACGTCACCTTGACGCCGGAGCAGTATGTCGCCTTTCTGAAGGCCACCTTCGAGGCGGTGAGGGAGGCCGATCCAGTGGCGAAAGTCGTGGGATTGTGCGCGACCGGCGACATGCAGGGAAACATCCTCGCCTTCATGAAGGCGTGCTTCGCGCTCGGCGCGCTTCAATACTGCGACATCATCTCCTTCCATCCATACAGCGCGCGTCTCGATTGGTCGGCCCCCGTATCCGCGGAGTCGATGATCGACGAGATTCGGAAGCTGATGAAGGACAACGGTGGCGACAGTAAAGATTTGTGGAACACCGAGTTGTATTACATCGGGAGGGAAACGCCGGACGACGCGAACAGGCAGCATCTGATCAAGGGGCACGAAATGGCGCGGCGGTTCCTCATCGATTGCGCCGAGGGGCTCGGACAGTCGATCTCCGCTCCGGCCTCCTTTATGATGAAAAACATTCTCGCCCCGCACTACGCCGGATCTCCGAGCCATCTGAGCGGGGTGCTCGTCCCCAGCCGCTTCTTCGTCATCTACAACACTCTCGCCAGGCATTTTCAAGGAGCGAAACTCGTCACGAAGATGCCTCTCACCGGCCGCAACAGACTGTATGTCTTCGAGCGGAAGGAAGGAGCGGTGGCGGCGGCGTGGAGTTATGACGAGCCGGACAAGGCGAGCATACTCACGCTGCCCTCGGCCTCCGGCCACGTGCGCGTCCTTGACCTCATGGGCAATCCGCTCCCGGCTGAGGGAAAACAAAAGGAGGGACTGACCGTGGAGCTGACGAACAGCCCCTGCTATCTTGTGCCGGATTCTTCCCTGGACGCGGCGGGGCTGATCAAACTACTCGAGGGAGCAGTGGCGCGCGGTAAAATCCCCCTCGATCTGTCCGCTCAGATGACCTACCTCGGCGAGAGCCCCGCGGTTGTCGTCCAGGCCAGGAACACCACGCCGGAGCCGGTCGAAGCGCTGGTCGCCGTGAAGGTTCCAGGCGGCGAGTTCAAAACCACCTCACCGGGAAAGCTTGAGATCGTTGAGGCGTCTGGATCCAGGAGGTGGATTCTTCCCGTCGAGTCGAGCGGCGCGTGGCAGAAAGCCCCTGTGGTTCTGCAGGCGATGGTGGGCGACAGGATCATTGAGCGGTCCGTCGAACTCAGGCCGAGGAAGCTGGCAATCTGCCCACCTGCGGAAGGGGTGGTCAATCTCGGCGACCTTGCGCCGGGAGGGGGGTGGAAGAACGCCGGCGTGATCGCCGTCGGGGAGAGGGAGCGGATCAAGGAAGGGAGCCCGGACGCATGGAAAGGCCGGGGGGATTGCTCCGCTGAGGTGCACGCGACGCGCGACGCCGACTTCCTCTATCTGGCGGTCAAGGTGACGGACGACGCCCGAGGCGAACGCCGGGCCCGGGAATGGGTGTTCGACGGTGACGCCGTGGAAGTGTATGTGGATCCCGCGCCGGATGAGCAGATAGACAATCCTACCTACACCTCCCGCACCTGCCAGCTGCTTCTGGGCATGCCGACCAAGAATTTTCCCGGACTCCTGAAGGTCAAAAGCTCCCAGTCGGGCAAAGAGCTCGATATCGAGGCGGTCAAGACGGCCTGCTCGGAGCGAGACGACGGCTATGATCTGGCCATCGGCATTCCCTGGAAAGCGTTCGGCGCTTTCACGCCACAGCCGGGGAGCGTCATCGGGTTCGACATCTCCATCGACGACGGCGACACCGAGAAGACCGGACGGAAACTGCAGATGACGTGGGCGGGAGAGGCTGACAACTTCAAGAACCGAGGCAATTTCGGGCGGCTGCTTTTGAAGTGAGCCCACGGCGGAGGATGATGCGCAGTCTCCCTTACCACTGTTCATGGTGCGCGGCTTAGGGCGGCAGATTGAACGATGCGCCATGACTGCGGTGTTCAGCTGCGGTTTTTAGGATCAATCCTGTAACGCCCTCTTGACGCGGCATCCATTCCGCATATAATATAATCATACCATATAACAAACACATGGCGGCGGTATGGCGGAAAAAAAGGCCAGGAAGGAAAGTGGCGCATCCTATTCGGCGCCCGCGGTGGACATGGCGCTGAGCATCATCGAATTCCTTTCAGAGAATCCGGGAAGCTTCGGCATCAACGAACTGTCAAGGCGACTCGGCATCGCGGTCAACTCCGTGTACCGGATCCTGATGCGCCTCGCCGAGCGCGGCTACGTCGAACTCGATCCCGCGGGAAACAGCTACCAGCTCAGCACGAAACTCATCTCGCTCGGCATGCGTCTGCACAACCGCATCGACCTTGGCACACGGGCGCGGCGGCATCTCGAACGCCTCTCGGCGGAAACCGGAGAGACCTGTCAGATCCAGACGCTTCAAGGCACACGCATGCTGGTGCTCGACTCCATCGCGCCGGGAACCGCCTTCTACCTCCGCGTCACGCCCGGAAGCCTCGTCTACTGCCATGCGAACGCCTTCGGAAAGGCCGTGCTCGCGTTCCTCCCTGAGGAGCGGATCAAATCGATCCTGAAGGAAGGCATGCCCTCCCTCACCGAACGCAGCATCACCAAGCCCGAAGCCTTCTCCCGCGAGCTGGCGGAGGTGCGGAGCACCGGGCTGACGTATGACCGGGAGGAGTACTCCAAGGGGATCTACTGCGTGGGCGCACCGGTGTTCGACGTCGGTGGCAACGCCGTCGCGGGGCTTGGCGTCACCGGCCTCGCCAGCCGCTTCTCGGATGACGTCGAGCGCAGATTCTGCTCACTCGTTCTCGCCTGCGCGGCGGCGGTCTCCGCCGACATCGGCTACACCGGAGATCAATTCGAGAAATGGGGGCAGAACAACTCTGCGGATTTGACATGATGCATCAGATTTTTGAAATGAGTTGTCAAAAAGTGTCGAAAACAATTTTGTCACCCAAATTGTTTTCTCTTTTATTTCCGTCGTCACCCCCGCGGCAACCTTATCATCAGCGGACATGCATATAGCTTTATAGGAAATAAAAAAAGGAGTCCACGACAATGAGCAGCGCGTTCGAGTTCTCGATCCCCGTGAAAATCGTCTTCGGTCCCGGCAAACTCGCCACATCCGGCGCGCAGATCGCCGCGCTCGGCAAGAAAGCCCTTCTGGTCTGCGACCCGTTCTTCGCGAAAAACGGCCTGGCCGACAGGGTCTGCAAAATCGCATCCGAGGCGGGCGTGGCAACGACCGTGTATGACAAGGTCGTTCCAAATCCCACGACCGACTCGATCGACGAAGGGGCGGCCATCTGCCGCAAAGCGAAATGCGATGTCGTCATCGGCCTCGGCGGCGGCTCCTCCATGGACACCGCGAAGGCGATCGCCGTCGCCGCGACGCATGACGGCCCGATCTGGCCCTACGCGATCGGTGAAAAGCCGGTCACCGCCGCCACCCTGCCCGTCGTCGCCATCTCCACCACCTCGGGTACCGGCAGCCACTGCACCTGCTTCTCGGTGATCACCAACCCGAAAACGAACCAGAAGCCGGGCATGGGTTCGCCGCATATCCTGCCGCGACTGTCCATCGTCGACCCCGAACTGATGCTCAGCGTGCCCCACGGTCTGACGCTCATCACCGGCTTCGACGTCTTCTGCCACGCCGTCGAGGCCTACACGTCGACCGCCGCGAGCCCCATGAGCGACATGTTCGCGGAAAAGGCGATTTCCCTCGTCGCCAAGCACTTGCCCACCGCCTGCGACAAGGGGTCCGACCTTGAGGCCAGATCTGGGATGGCCCTCGCCGACACCTACTCAGGCGTCGCCATCTGCCACGCCGTCGTCTCGCTCGGCCACGTGATGGCGCACGTCATCGGCGGACACTTCCACGACATTGCGCACGGCGATGCCCTCTTCTCCGTCTACCGCAGCGTCCTCGCGCACAACGCCTCCGCGCTCCCCGAGAAGCACGCCTGGATCGCCGAGCAACTCGTGCCCGGGTGCCGCGACATCGTCAAAGCCTTCGATCAGTTCTTCGGCCGTTTCAAATTCGAGAACAAGCTGAAGGCGAAGAAGATCCGCGTCGAGAAGATCGACGCTCTCGCCGCCGACACCTTCACCTACATGAAGGGCGTCACGGATCTCAATCCGAAAAAAGCGGACGTGGCCGACGCCAAACGGATTTTGCACGAGTCGCTTGTCTAATTTCGGACACACCAGTGTTCGGTGTTCAGTGTTCGGGATACCCGCCCTCCTGAACCCTGCCCCCTGAACCCTAACCCCTACTGAAGGTGATACGACCAT
>CAYTFM010000033.1:16844-37527 GCA_964436735.1 uncultured Victivallales bacterium
CGCCGAACAACGAACCGCGGCCATCCGAAAACGGATATTGGACGAGAAGGCGTCGCGAGGAAGCGCGACGACCGACGCCAACGCCCTGATCACGCAGTACCGCTCGATGAAAGCCAGCGAGGGGCTCCCCCGCCGCGTCCGCCGCGTCCGCCGCGGCATGCGCACCCGCGACCGCCTTGCCGCCCTGCGCTTCGCCGTCGACGACTTCGACCTCCTCGCCGGACGTCCCGTCTTCAGTCTCGATCCCCTGCCCGTCTCCAAGGGCGGGAAAATCCCCGACGCCGAGCACAAGGAAGCCGAAGCGTTCTGGAACACGCTCGGAGCCGAGCCCGGACAGACCGGCCACTGCGAACTCGACCGTTCGAAGGCGTTCGAGCTCGGACTTGCCGCGCTGAGGAAGTCCATTGACGCCAAGGCGGTGAAAGCCAGAGGAGCGAAGAAGGAGACCTATCAGGCGTTCTCCCTTGCGCTCGAAGGGCTCTCGACCATGATCGAGCATGCGGCCATGGCCGTCGAGGCGGCGATCCCATCCGCCTCCGCCGCGCGGAAAGCCGAGCTTGGCATCATGGCCGAGTCCTGCCGTCACGTCGCCCACGAACCGCCGCGCTCCTTCATGGACGCACTGCACCTGCTGTGGCTCATCGATCTGGGCACGCAATTGGCCGACAACGCCGGACTCGTCGGCCCCGGCCACCTTGACCGCACGCTCTTCCACTACTATAAAAACGACATCGCCAGCGGCGCGCTCACGAAGGACGACGCCCTTCAACTCGTCGAGGCCCTCTATCTCCACGTCAACCACACGATCCCTGACGGCCTGGCGATCCCCGTGATGGTCGGCGGACGCGACGCCAAAGGGCGCGACGTCACCAACGAACTGTCCTATCTGTGCCTCGAGGCGTTGCGCCGCACCAAGCTGGTGTATCCGACGGTCGGCATCTGCTGGCACGCGGAAACGCCGCAGAATCTCACCGCGCTCGCCGTCGAACTGATCGCCAAAGGCTACCCGACCCCCGCCCTCTTCGGCGACGAAACCATCCAGAAGGGCATGCGCCTCTACGGCGTGCCCGCGAAAGAGTCGCACAACTACATCAACTCCACCTGCGTCGAGATCACCCCCGTCGGGTCAAGCAACGTCTGGGTCGCCTCACCCTATTTCAGCACCTGCCAAATCCTCCTCGAGGAGATCGACGCCCAGGCGGCGGCCGGCGACAAGGCCACCACCTCCTTCGACGACTTCCTCCGCGCCTACCTCAACCGGCTGTCCAACAAGATCCTCATCGACGGCGCGATCCACCACAACGGCTGCCGCGAGCTCCGCCGCCAAAACGGCGGCAAGCCGCTTCAAAGCGTCTTCACCAACGACTGCGTCAGCCGCGGGCTCGACATCGACGAGGGCGGCGCACGCTACAACTGGGTCGAGTGCTCCTTCGTGGGACTCGCCAACCTCGCCGACTCGCTCGCCGTCATCCGGGCGGAAGTCTTCGAGCGACGCGCAATCAACTTCACGACGCTGCGGAAAACGCTTTCCGAGAATTTCGAGGGCAATGAGCCGCTGCGCCAGCATTTCCTCAACGCCCACGCCAAGTACGGCAACGCCGACGCCGGCGTCGACGCCTTTGTCGCGACCATCGTCGAACGGATCAAACAGGAATGCACCCGCTACAAGATGGCGCCGGACGAGACCCACTTCGTCCCCGGCGCCTTCTGCTGGATCATGCACGAGCGGCTCGGTGGCGTCTGCGGAGCGACGCCCGACGGCCGCAAGGCCGGATTCCCGTTCGCCGACGGCGGCGGCCCCGCCCAGGGACGGGAGAAGTGCGGCCCCACCTCGGCCATCCTCTCGGCCACCTCGTGGGATCATTCAGCGATGATCGGCGGCGTCGCCTACAACATGAAGTTCAACAGCACACTCTTCGATTCGGCGGCATCCGTGAAACGGCTCGAGGATCTGCTCGTCACCTATTTGCGCCGCGGCGGTTTCGAGGTTCAAGTAAACGTCGTCGACCACGAGACGCTGCGGAAGGCCAAGGCCGACCCCGAGCAGTTCCGCGACCTCGTGGTCCGCATCGGCGGCTACACCGACTACTTCACCCGCCTCACGCCGCAGATGCAGGACGAAGTCATGATGAGAACGGAGTTCGGCGGCTTATGACAGGCATGGTATTCGACATCCAGAAATTTTCCATCCACGACGGCCCCGGCATCCGCACCACCGTCTTTCTGAAGGGCTGTCCGCTGCGCTGCCTCTGGTGCCACAACCCGGAGTCGCAGGAGAAGCCACCCGAGATCTCGCTGATCCCCTCGAAGTGCGTCGGCTGCGGCCACTGCTTCAAAGCCTGCCCGCTCTCCTGCCACGTCATGGACGAAAAGGGGCAGCGCTCCTTCCAGCGAGTGCGCTGCCAGCGCTGCGGCGCCTGCGCCGAGAAGTGCTACGCCAAAGCCATCGAACTGATCGGCCGGGAGATGACGGTCGAGGAGGTGATCGCCGACGTCGAGAAGGACAAACCGTTCTACGAGACCTCGGGCGGCGGCATGACCATCTCCGGCGGGGAGCCGATGTTCCAGTTCGACTTCACCCTCGCCCTGCTCGAGGAGGCCAAACGGCGCAACCTCCACACCTGCATCGAGACCTCCGGCTTCGCCCCGTTCGAAAAATACGAACGGATCATGCCTCTCGTCGACCTCTTCCTGTACGACTACAAGGAGACCGACCCCGTCCGCCACAAGGAGTACACCGGCGTTCCCCGCGACGTCATCGTCGACAACCTCATCAAACTCGACCAGCTCGGAGCCAAAAGCATCCTGCGCTGCCCGATCATTCCCCACCTCAACGACCGGGACGACCACTTCGCCGGCATCGCGGAGATGGCCGGACGGCTGCGCAACATCATAGAGATCAACCTCATGCCCTACCATCCGCTCGGCAAGTCGAAGAGCGAGCGCATCGGCAAGACCGCCGCATTCGACGACACCGCCTTCCCCGAGCCCGACACCGTCGCCGCCTGGGAGGCCAAGGTCGCCGCCGCCACCAAAGTCCCCGTCAAAAAGGGAAGTTAGGAAGGGCGTGAATCGTGAATGGTGAATAGTTCCCCATTCAACGTGAACCTGCGTCAAGGCAGCCCCAGCGTGAAAGCCACCTCCGTGAGTGGCTTTCTTACGCCTCAGCTTCGCTAAACGGCTCATTCAGGTTTCTCACCCGGACAAGCTTGCCGCCATGCGGCACATATTCACCGGCGACAATCACGTCACGGAAGTCGACTGCGAGAAGGTTGACGTAGTAGGCAAGCCGCTGCAGAGATCCGTTTGAGGCGACCACCGCGCACCGCTGGCAACGGGGACCGGCGAAACTGCCGTCATGCAGCTTGGCGCCCAAGACCAAGGTGGCCGCCTCCCGCCGTTCCGAATCGAGGAAGAGCTCCTCGATCCTGCGTGCGATATCTGCCGGCAGTTCCATACCCCACGCCTCACAATGCCCATCAAGCGGCGATGTCCCATCGCTTGGCGTCGGTTTACGACGGGCTCATGGTGGCGGCCTTGGCGGCCAGTTCCCGAGAAAGCCAGCCGTTGATGTTTTTGAGATACCAACAGTCTTCGGACAGTCCGGACTCGAGCGCAAGGGACCGGGCCTTCTTGAGACGTTCGATGGTTTTCCCGGCCCATTCGACACCATTCCGCACATCAGCTTCGTCATCGCCGCTCAAATGCCTGGCGTACAGATGGCTGGCCATCTGCTGGGCCTCCATGACCGCAAGCTCGGCGGACTCGAAACGTGAGCAAAGCTCCTCGCGCTGGACAAGATCCCGGAACGCGTCGGACGGCTCCGGCACGGCTTCCAGGCGACTAACCAGCGCCTCGACCGCCGTCAGCAACCGCTTGGACGACTCGGCGTACGCCTTGACCATCTCCGCGGTGAACTCGTCACTCGATTCCGGCAGCCAGCGGTAGTCCATGTAAACCGAGACGTCATGCCCGCACATCCTCATGGCCGATGTGTACGCCACGGCCCGCTCGGCGAGGTACCCCCGCAGGACGCCCCTCTCCGCCTTCGACATCGCCCCCTCGAACGAGTCGAGCAGCGCCGTGATCGTCCCCTCGCCTCCCCACAGAAGGTGCGAGAGATGCACCATGCCCCACTCCACACCCACGCACTCGCCACAGATCTGCAGCACCATGTACGACTCGATCCCGTGCTTGGCATACACCTCCATGTCGCCACGGACCACCTCGGGCACAAAGGGATGCAATCCACGGAAAAGCAGCTGGTCGAAATAGTACTCGAAGGTGTGGGCGTCTTCCCGGTTTTTGAACGCCTCCGACCACTCCTTGAGGGCGCGCAGGTAGAACTTGTTCCTTTCGCACGTCTTGTCGTCAAGGCTGTGACCGTAGCAGCGCTCGCGGGGAGCGAAGAGCAGGAACATCTCCTCCGCCGGCTCGATGTTCCGCGGCCCGCGCATGGTGTCGTGATAGGCCAGCACCGGCACTTTCATCGTGATGCCGGCCTCGCGGGCGGCGCGGGACAGGTTGCGCATGGCCACCATCGCCTGATCGGAGGGCGGCAGTGATCTGCACGTCGGGCAAAGACACCAGCCACCGCCGGGCAGATCGTCGGGCCACAGATGAACGGCATAGTTACCCTTGTGCTTCGCCACATGCTTCACATAATTGCCGCGCATGATCGCGCGGCTTTCGGGATTGGCCGCGCAGGAATTGAAATCGGCGACCCGTTTGCCGCCAAAATCCTCCGGCTGCGCCATCCTGAAAAGCTCCGGACGCTTCGCAAACATTTCGCGCGGCAGAAGGTCGCGGTAGCCATGACCACCGAATTCAGCCCGTATCCCCAACTGCGCGGCCTTCTCAAGACAGGACCCTTTCGAGGTGTGATCGCCTAACGCGTTGAACCCCAGCTTCGCATAGAACTCCATCCATTCGTCGAGGCTGTAGTCTTTGCTCATCCCGCCCCAAAAGATGCCGCGGTATTTGAACTTGGGATTACACAGCCTGCTGCCGATCGCCAACCGCAGCTCGCCCAGTCCGCGCCGCAGCGGAAGCCACTCGCCGTCCAGCCCCGGACGCAGGAAGGCGAAGCCAAGCTCCCGCGCGATCCCATACACGCCGTTGAGCAGCCCCTTGGCGCATAAGGCGCAGACGGTCACGTGTTTCTCGGTGACGGAGAGACGATAGCCGTCATCTCTAATACCCTTGTGGTCAAAAGCTTTTCCTTTCGGCTCAAGCGTCTCGGCACCTTTCGCCGACAAAACGATCCAGCACTTTCCCGACGCCTCCTTTTTATGCGCAGGCTGAACCAAGACCTTGCTTTCCAACCGCCCAAGCATCCGCTTTAACTCTGAGGCGGCGTAGGCGCCGCAAGGATCGTCAGCGCACGAGATCTGCAGCTGCATCGCCCCCGACAGTGTGAGACAATTGTTGTTGCGGGACATAGAACTCCTTTCAGTATGCTATTTCCTAAAATGCTCTGAATCTGTAGCGTTTGATACAATAATTGCCGCGGGTGCGGTGACGGAAATAGCAGAGAAAACAATTTTGAAGACAAAATTGTTTTCGGTGTTGGTTGATTCGCATAAATCAGGTTGCGGGCAAGCCCACCTTAGTCATTTCCATCTCACATTCAACTCTTAAATCCTCTCCTGAACCCTGAACCCTGAACCCTGAACCCTGAAACCTGAAACCTTGCTACTCTTGCCACTCCTACGCCGCTCGACTATGGCGGAGCTGGTCGAGGATGACGGCGGCGACGATGATGCCGCCGGTGACGATCTCCTGCACCCAGTTGGAGAGGTCGAGCTTCGTGCAGCCGTTCGAGACCACCGTCATGATGAGCGCGCCGACCAGCGAACCGAGGATCGATCCCTGTCCGCCGGAGAGGCTCGCCCCGCCGATGACGACCGCCGCGATCACATTCAATTCGTAGCCCGCCGCCGTCGTCGGGTCGCCAACGGTAAGGTAGGAGAACTGCAGCACCCCCGCCACGCCGGCGAACACGCCGCCGATCACGAAGACCATCAGCTTCACCCATTCGACCGGCACGCCGCACAGCCGGGCGGTCTGCTCGCTCGAGCCGACGGCGAAGACGTGTCGACCGAACCGCGTGTGCCGCATCGCGAGCGCCACGACCACGGCCAACACAAGCATCATCCAGACGCCGGTCGGCGGAAGATACTGCCCCTGCGAGGCGTCGGGCGCTTTGAGCAGGTCGTTCAGCCATGTGGACGGCGCGGTGATCATGTTCTCGTGCGCCAAGCCTTTGGCGGCGCCACGGACCGCGCCCCACATCCCCAGCGTGACGATGAACGAGCTCAAGCTGAGCCGGGTCACAAGCGTCCCGGTGACCGCATAACGCGCAGGCCGCCACCCCTCCCAGCGCGGCCGCCGCCGGCGGCCAGCCCATTGAAAGCAAGAGGGCGATGACCACTGTCCCGAGGGCGATCACCGATCCCACCGAGAGGTCGATCCCCCCCGAGATGATGATCAGCGTCATCCCCAAGGCCGCCGTCCCCACCACCGCCGTCTGCAGCAGCATGATCTGCATGTTGTCGACCGTCAGGAAGATCGACGGCCGCAGAACGGCGAACAAGGCGAAGACAAACACCAACCCCACCAAAGGCCCCAGTTTGTCCAGCAACTCGATCCATGTCATCCGACGAAGACTCATAGTAAACTCCACATCAAAAACTCGACATTCCCAACAACTTCAAACGTGAGAAACGCGCCCTGACCCCTGAAACCTGAAACCTTCCAATGACCAATGACCAATGACCAATGACCAATGACCAATGACCGATGACTAATGACCAACGCCCCCTTCCCCCGCCCCTCCCGTCGCCTCCATCATGATCTTATTTTCGGTAAGTTCTCCGACAGGTCGCGCCTCTCCAAGAATCCCGCGGCACATGACGGCGACGCGGTCGCAGACGCCCATGAGCTCGGGCAGATAGCTGCTGACCATGAGTATGGCTTTCCCCTGTTCCGCAAGCTCTTCGATCACCTCGTAGATATGAGCCTTGGCTCCGATGTCGACGCCCCGGGTCGGCTCGTCGAGCAGCAGGACATCGACCCCATGATGCAGGAGCCGGGCGATCGCCACTTTCTGCTGATTGCCGCCCGAGAGACGCCCCACCGGCTGCGATGGCCCCGCGCATTTGATCCGCAGCTTCTCGATCCACGGAGCGGCGGCGGTGGCTTGCGCCGTTGCTGTCGTAATGAACGGGAGATTCGATAGCACCATGTTTTCCATTATGGACAAAGGAAGGGCGAGCCCTTCGGTCTTGCGGTCCTCGCTCACGAGCCCCATGCCCGCGCGCCATGCGCCGCGCGGCGTGAAAGGTCCGCTCACGGCGCCGACCCCCACGCGCCCCGACCGCACAGGATCAAGTCCAAAGATGGCGCGCAGCAGCTCGCTGCGTCCGGCCCCCACAAGCCCCGCCAGCCCAACGATCTCGCCGCGTCGAAGTACAAGCGTGGCACCCTGCGGCTTGACCACGCCGCACACGTTCTCGAGCGCGAGCAGGGGCGCCCCGATCGTCCGCGCTTTGCGTTTGTACAACTCTTTGACGTCGCGTCCGACCATCATCGAGACGATCTGATTCTCCGATGCGCTGGAGGTGCTTCCGCCGCCCACGCTCCGCCCGTCGCGCAGCACTTCGAACCGGTCGCTGATTTCCTTGACCTCGTCGAGGAAGTGTGAGATGTAGATGATGGCGTGCCCTTCGGACTTGAGCTTGCGAATCAGCGAGAAAAGCGAGGCGATGTCCTTGGTGGTGAGACTGCTGGTCGGCTCGTCGAGGATGAGCGTCTTGCAGCCGACGGCCACGGAGCGGGCGATCTCGACGAGTTGGCGGTCGGCGATCGACAACCTCGCCACCGGTAACTCGAGCGGTATGTCGGGACGGCCGACTTTGGCCATCGCCCCCGCGGCGACCCGACGCGCCTCCGCCCATCTCACGAAGGGACCGAGAACCGGCTCCATGCCGAGCATGATGTTCTCCATCACCGACAGATGCGGCGCGAGCGAAAGCTCTTGGTACACCATGCGCACACCGGCGCGGCGGGCGTCGTGCGGATCCCGCGGAGCGAAGGGGACACCGTCGAGCCACATGCGCCCCTGGTCGGGGACGTGCGCTCCGGAGAGGACCTTCATCAGGGTGCTTTTCCCCGCGCCGTTCTCGCCGACAAGCGCGAGCACCTCGCCCGCGTTGACGCGGAGGCTCACGCCATCCAGCGCCACGGTAGCGCCGAACGACTTGCGCACGTCCTCCATGCGCAGGCGCTCGCCCACGCCTGTCCGCACCGCCGCGACATCGCCTTCACCAGCAACCATGATGCCGTGATCTCCCGTCATCAGCGAACGCTCCGCCTTGCATTCTCAAGTAATCTACATAACTTACGTCCGAAACGTTGTCCATGGCAAGACACACTCACCATATACTCGAAGAGACAGGAGGACATATGACACAGCAGGTAACGACACCACCAACATATGACTGCGACACCTCTGACTACTGGTGCTCCGAACAGGCGTATCATGACAAAACTCGTCGATTCGGCGAATTCATCGAAGACGGGACAGCGTACCGCATCACCGATCCGAACACCCCGCGTCCTTGGCTCAACTACCTTGCCAACAAGCGCTTCGGATCGGTCACCTCGAACAGGGGACTCGGCTTCACCTGGTACAAAACCACCCTGTTGCGCATCACCAAATATGACCATCTAGTCGACTACCTTCCGCGTGAGTTCAAAAATGGCCGTGAGATCGTCGTAGAGGATGTCGAAACCGGCGCTAAGGCGAACATCCTCCGCGAGTCGTCCGATCTCGTCTGCGTCCACCGCCCCGGCCGCAGCGTCTTCTCCGGCTCCGCCCTCGGCCTTCAGTTTGAACTTACGCTTCTTGTGACGGAGGAAGATCCCTGCGAGTTGTGGATCATCAAATTCGTCAATCCGTCAAAAACCTCTCGCCGCCTCCGCGTCTCCCTCGCCCAGACGTGGAGCTTCGCGAAGTTCGGCATCCACACCGCGGAAGACGGTATCCCCTACATCTCGACGCCCGGCAAGGACTTCGCCACGCGCACTGACGCGAAATCGGTCGAATGCCACTCGACGAATCCCGAGCTTCCGTACGAGATGTTCGGACTTTTCATGTCGCCCGAGGCGGGTGGGTCGAGCATCACCAAACTTCCCGAAGAGCGGAAGGGGCAGAAGCTCACCTTCCACGAGTGCGTGCTGAACGGGGAAGCCACCCTGTCTGCCAACGCCTCCGCAACATTCCACGTCGTCTCGGGAGTCGAGACGGACAAGGCGGCAGCCACCGCGCTAAAGACCAAATACGCCACGCCCGCGGTATTCGAGGCGGAGCTCAGAAAAGTCGTCGACCAATGGGCCGCCGTCATCAACCACATCCGCTGCGACCTGCCCGACACCGCCATGCGCGACTTCCTCAACGTCTGGCTCAAAAACCAGCTCAATCTCGTCTTCCACTTTGTCCGCTCCGGGCAAAACGGCTATCGTGACACCCTGCAGGACGTCTGGGGCTACACGCTTGTCGATCCTGAGGCCGCCAAAATCCGTTTCTTCGAGATCCTGTCGCATCAATGCGCCGACGGCACGGCGCCGCGTCAGTTCTCCAGCTTCGGAGACGGCCGGCACGACATGCGCCGCTTCATGGACTCACCCGTGTGGATGGCCCGCACACTCGTCGACCTCTTGAAAGAGACGGGTGACCTCTCGATCCTCAAGACCGAACTGCCGTTCCTCGACGGGCCGCCAGCCAGCGTCGCCGAACATGTGACCCGCGCCCTCGACCACCTCTACAGCAACCGTGGAAGGCATAAGATGTGCCTCACGGGCGACGGCGACTGGAACGACGCGCTGGAGGGGATCAGCAAAGACGGCGACGCCGTGTCAGTCTGGCTGACCATCGCCGTGTACGACGCCATGCGCCTGATGGCGGGGCTCCTCGAGAAGGCTGGCGACCTTGCGTCATCGCAGAAACTCGCCGAGAGGGCGGCCGAGATCAAGAAGGACGTCAACGAGCAGGCGTGGGACGGCGAATGGTACGTCTATGGCTTCACGGGCAGCGGCAAGCCCATCGGCTCAAAGGCGAACGCCGAGGGAAAAATCCATCTCAACTCCCAGACGTGGGCCGTCTTCTCGGGACTGGCGGAAGGCGAGCGGGCGAAGACGGTAGTCCGATCGGTGGAAACGCACCTTGGCACACCGCTCGGCCCGGTTCTTCTCGACCCGCCGTATGTCGACGAAGCCAAGGAGGTGGGCAGAATCGCACGGCTGCAGCCAGGCACCTTCGAGAACGGCTCCATCTACCAGCATGCCGTCACGTTCCACATCTTCGCCTGCCTTGCGGCCGGCGACCGCGACGCCGCACTCCGCACCTTCGTCAATCTCCTCCCGACCAATCCGGAGAACTTCGACGCGCGGCGGACCTCCGAGCCCTACTGCACCGGCAACTACTACTGCGGTCCCAAACATCCGCGGTTCGGTCAGAACTTCTTCACCTGGTTCACCGGCAACGCCTCGTGGCTACTGCGGGCGGGATTCGACGAGATTCTTGGCGTCAAAGCCGACTTCGACGGTCTGCGGATCGAGCCAAAGGTTCCGGACAGTTGGAAGAAGTACTCGATCACCCGCGTCTTCCGCGGCTGTCGCTACGAGATCGCGTTCACGCGCCGTAAGGACGGCGCAGGAGGCGGACGTGCCATCACGGTCGACGGCACGCGGATCGAGGGAAACCTGATTCCACCGAAGTCCGCCGCATGCGCGAAGGTGACGGTGGAGTTTTAGAGGAAGTCGCACAGAGCCCCGACTGTCAAGGAGGGGTTTCCTCCCCAACTGCGACCACTCGTTCACACTCGTGGCTCTGTTCTCCTCACTTCCCCAGCATGCTTTGGATCTCGGGGGTTTTGAGGTTGTCCTTGGTGACAAGGGCGGCGCCGCTGTCGATCGCCTCGGGGACCTTCTCGCCCTTCAAGAACCTGATGGCAGTCTTGACGCCTTCATAGCCCATCTTGGTGGGATTCTGCGCGACGAGCGCGAGGATCTCGCCCTTCTCAAGCCCTTCGAGCAGCGGCGGGGAGGTGTCGAAGCCGACGAATTTCACTTTGCCGGCAAGGTTGCACTGACGAAGCGCGAGCAACATGCCGAAGGTCGTCGACTCGTTGGGACAGAAAATGCCGTCGGCCTCTTTGAGTTTGTCGACCATGGACATCGCGGCGGTCTTGGCATCACCGGCGGTCGCGCCGCCGTAGCGGTTGTCGACGATCACCTTGATGTCGGGATTGGCGCCCATCGCCTCGAGGAAGCCGGCCTCGCGCTCCACGGTGCTCGCCGATCCCTCAAGATAGCGGAGCAGCACGACCTTGCCTTTGCCCCCCAGCAGCTTGGCCAACTGCTCGCCGCCCATCTTGCCGCCCGTCTTGTTGTTGGTGGCGACGAAACTGATGAAGTCCTTGCCGGCCTCGCCCTTGAGTGCGGAGTCGATGATGACCACGGGGATCTTCTTGGCGGCGGCGGCCTGCACGGGACGCAGAAGCGCCGTGTCGTCCAGCGGCGCCAGCACGATGGCCGAGACGCCCTGAGTGACGAACTGCTCGACGATGGCGATCTGCTGGGCCCGATCGCTTTCTTTCAGCGCGCCTTTCCAGATGATCTCGGCGCCGAGGTCCTTCCCGGCCGCGCGGGCTCCCGCCTCCATCGACTTCCAGAAGACGTGCGTGGTGCCCTTCGGAATCACGGCGATCTTCAATTGTTTGGCGTCCTCCGACATGGCGGAGACAGCGGTCAGCGCCAGCACCAGCGACAAAGCTCTCCCGAACATCCTCATCATACAACACCTCCTATAGTCATATCCGTTCCCACAAACTCTACGCCTACCCCATGAAAAAACATCGCCACGCACATCGTCATGCCTGTGATTCACGCCCAGAAATAACCGCCTCCCCATAGCCGACAGCGCTGACCGAGGCGTTGTCCACGCCAAACAGCCTGCTTCTCGTGAAGGAGTCCGCCGTGACACCGGCAGTGATTCCCACTTCAAAACAGAACCAGCGCGGAGGCTCCTCCTCGCCGAACAACCAAGGCAACGGAATCACCGCCCCCCCGATATAGCCATCAGCCGCCGCCCACGTCTTATACTTCACCTCAGCGACCCGTTCCCATCCCCCGCCGCTTTTGACACGCATAACAGCCGCCTCGTCCTTGTCGGTCTTCGGCAAAAGGAAAAGCTGGACGACGGGGGCATCATGATCCCGGGCGGCGAAAAACTCGACGCATGAGCCGTCCCAGGGATTCTTCGCCCACCGCAGCGCGGAGTCGTGGACGTCGACGCCAAGGAGAAGGAGCCCCTTCCCTTGCAGGGAGAACTTCACCTCGGCAAGCCGCGTGCCGCAGGGGCTGTCGATGGTAAACCGCTTGGTCTTTCTATATTTCTCACCGACCTCCTGTTTGTCACTGCCGGGAAGCGCGACTTCCCAGACCAGTGGCACCCAACGCCGCACGTGGCGAGGATTGCCATTACGCCGCAGAATCATCTCGAGATGCCGGGGCGCCTTCAGATCCGCAGCCGCCTCGACCTTCAACGCGCAGACCGCGCTTCCTCCGACAGGTAGCGTGTACGGCACCTTTCCACCGTTCTCAACCGTCAGGGCGTTGGCGGGAACTGGCCGAAGTTCGACCTCGCCGGTGATAGGCTCCTCCCAGGGATTCGAAAGCGTCAGGGCGACCCGCCCGGCGGCGCTCGAGCCATCCACCTTGATCCTCGGCGGCTCGGGAATCGTCATCGACATCAAAACATGCCGTGGCAGGTTTGCCTGCCGCCCGCGGGTGCCATCGACCGCCTCGCCGATTTGGGAAAGCGCGGCGACGGCCTCCTCGGTGATTAGACCGTTGGGCGTCAGCGGCACATCCCACGTGAACACGCCGTCGTAGTCGGTGATGGCTCTGGTGTGCGCGATGGCATCCTCGACGCGGAACCGCACCGGACCGCGCCCCCAGTACTCGCCGAGGAACGTCAGCACGTGAAACTGAGCCTGGTCGATCCACCGGCCGGGAGAGTCGATATTCCATGGCTCGTTGACCTCGCCCGCCGTGTAGTCCTCCTCTACATCGACCGTGCGCGGAAACATCACGCCGGGATTCCAGGCGACGATGCTGTCGGGGTTGCCGACCCGGGCGGCGGCGGCGAAACTCTTGAAGTTCGGCTCGTCGGCGTGCTTGTACATCTTGTCGATGTAGTAGCAGCCGTCAAACCACCAACCGCGGACGCCGTTGCCCCAGCGCAGCGACCACTCGCGGATGACCGCCTCCCAGTTGCGCTGCGCGCGGGAGAGACGCTCGTCGTTGTCGATGGCGTCGGCGGCGGTGTACGTTCCGGGCGGCGGACTCCAGCCGCCAAAGCCCCATGGCGCCACGAACCCAAGGTTGCGGGTCGCCACCGGGTCGTTCATCGGGGCGTGCGAGGGAAGATAGACCATTAAATTTATCCCGCTGGGAGCCAAGACCTTCTGCAGATCACCCACCAGATCGCGGCGGGAACATTTGCTTGGCGAGACGCCGGTGATCCGGTCATAAGTGTCGTTCGGCGAACAGTAGTGGCCTGAATTCTGTCTCAGCGTGATGAAGAAGTAGCGAGCCCGGATTTTCCGGAGCTGCACCGCGAGCCCCTCCACGTCGAAGCCGTCCACCCGCCTGTTCCACGCCTCGGCGTCCAGCTCCGCGCCGCCGCCGCTGCTGGGTGGCGCCCCGAGGAAATGCATGAACACGCCCCACTTCGCCTCTTTGAACCATTCAACTCGTGGTGAACGTGTCATGAGCTATTCCCCCGTCACTTCGAACGTGCCGTTTCCTTCGCCGGAGAAGGTGACTCTCTCCGGATTGACATCTTCCACTCTCACTTTGAGCCCGCCTTGCGCCGCCACAAATGGACGGCAGGTGAACGGCAGCGAGAAGGATACGGTCTCGCCAGCCGACGCGGTTCCGGACAGACGCCGTTCGGCGCTCCTGTTCGACCGCGAGTCGTAGGTGAAAAGTCCAAGCAGTCGCACCGGGGCGTTGACCGCCTCGACGCGGATCGTATGCACCCCGAAGCCCAAACCGAGCGCGCCTTTGCGGTTTTCGATGAAGCTCTGCCGCTTCTCGAAATCGGTGAACGGCACATTCGTCGGCTGGACGAACTTCTCCTTGCCGTCGACGACCAGCTTCAATTCACCGCCGTCGGCGGCGTCGACGTCTGCGATAGAGATGTCCGTGCACAAAACGTCGATCTCGGCGGACTCGCCCGCTTTCACCAGCAGCTGTTTTGAGCCAAAGGGCGCGCCCCATTCTGACGCGAAGTCGCTGACGCCTCCCGCTGGCTTCCTCCACAGCGGGTTGTCGATGCCGAAAGAGCGGCGGTCGGGGCATGTTTTGGCGTCGACGAACGTGAGCTTCGCTCCTTTGCCGACAAGCTCGAAGACATGCCGGTCACCGAGCGCGCAGCGGCCATGCCGCACGAGCGAGTTGCGGATGTCGCGGCGCGGGAAACTACCACGCGCATGCAGCTTCACACCGTCGATGTACGCTTCAGGCGTGACCTCTTTGTCGACCGTCCCCCACGTGTTCACCACCGTGTCGTCCAGGATGAACTTGGCGTCCTTGATCCTGCCGCTCTTCTCGTCATAGGTGGTCATCTCTCCTTCCCAGCCGTAACTGTTCTTGTGGATCCGTTCGGGAAGCAGAAGCTGCGCCTCGCCCGCGACAACGGGATCCCAGCACTCGAAAGCCTTCTCAAGCTGTTTGAACCAGACGTAATGGGCGGCGCTCTGCGGATGGCCATCGGCCGGGACATAGGCGCGGGTATTGCAGCAGCGGGCAAGGTCGTCGGCCACGCGGTCGTAGTCAAGATAGGGTATTTGATAGCGCAGCGCGAGGGCCTGCAGATCCCCGATGTTTGGCGTGTAGGAGGCGTTGTTCTGGAACTGGCAGAACAGAAACTCCGTCCCCGGATAGTGCCGCTGCAGCCAGCGGATCATCCCCTCAAACACCGCCACCTCGTCAGGAGAGTCCGTCTTCTCGTTGGCGCCGCTGCCGAAAATGACCAGATCGGGGCGCGTCCCCTCGAGACGGGCGAACAGCTCGGGATACAGCTCCGTCCATTTCTTGCCGTTCTTGTGCCCGTTCACCTCCTCCGAAGGCGGCAGGGAGAGCGAGCAATACTCTTTCAGTCCCGAATGCGCCTCGCCGACGCACGAGCCGTCGCAGGCCATGAAGTTCAGCAGGATCTTGCTGGGCGGCAGATTGAACTTGCGCATGAGTTCCAGCTTCAGCCTCCCGCAGTAGCTGAAGTAATGCCGCCACTGTCCGAAGTAGCCATCCAGCTCGGGCCTGCCAACCTGCGCGGCGTCGAACAGCTCGTCGGGCTTCGTCAACGGCTTCTTGAATGTCGGCGACGCCGGATTCTCGTCATAGAGGTATTGAGGAGGATTCGCGCTGCCGCGGTCGATGCTCGAGCCCATCACGATGATATGTACAGGCTCGCCTTTCCACAGCTTCTGCATGGTCCGGGGGATGTGCCGGTAATAGGGGACCATCGCCCTGGCGGCGGGCGGCGGTTCGGTGACAACCGCGGCCGCCGCGCCTTTGCTCAGGCAGGGCGCGCACACCCAGACGTCGCCCGTCTTTCCCACGTTCTCAAACTCGACGCACAGACCGATCGTGTTGATGTCTCCACTGTGCGACTCCTCGCCAGGTGTGAATTTACCCAGAATCTCCGCCCCGTCGATTTTCAACGCCACCGCCCCCGCGGCGTCCGCGGCGGCCTCATACGTCTTGGCGGCGACCAACTCCCCGCGGGAATGCCGCGGGAACTCGCGCTGATCCCTGAGCCCGAACTCCTTGGGCGACCATTTCCCGTCCTCGCTGTCGAGCTTCAGCACCTTCACCCGCGCCATCAAGGCTCCCGGAGCCTTTTGAAAACCTTGGACGGCAAGGCTGACCTTGTCGCCGTGGAGCAGCCCGACCTCAGGCAAGGTGAAGAACTGCCACAGTTTTTTCCCCGGTGCGATCGACACCATGTTCCGGGCGAAAAAGGGCGGACGGACCTCGGCAGGCGCATGGACGACCCGCGTCACCGTGACATCGCCCCACGCCTCGGCATTCCAAAAGGCGACGTTCTTCGACGTGTGGCTCTGTCCCGTGCTGTCGCGGTGATTCGTGAACACATGGAACTCGAAGTCGGGATTGAGCAGGAGATTCGAGGGTTCCCCTCGGGCGGAGAGGGCGAGGCAGGCGAGACTGAAAACACAAAGAACCAACAAGCGGCGCATAGACATCTCCAATTAAAGGCTGATGTTGATGCGCAAATATAAACCCATTTCCCGCAATTGCCCTCCCGACTGGCGACCGCTGTCGCGCCAGATTACAGCGCGCCGCCGAGCAGCATGGAAATGGCGGGGGAGAATTCCTTGACGCGGGACTCGACAGCGGCGCGGATGTCGCCCGCCAACGCGTCGCGCTCGGCGCTCAGCGGCGTGGCGAGGATGGCCGTGACGTCGACCGCGGGATGCAGACTTGCCGCCGCGGCAACGGGCGTTGAAATGGACGACGAAACGGCAACGGTCACCGGAGGCCGCGTCTGGCTGGAGATTTTCGCCTGGGATGCGGAGTGCCGCACCGCGGCGACGGCCACCATGAGCAACAGCAGGCAGGCGGCGGAGGCCATGGTGGCAGGCATCAAGCTTGAGCGCCGCACTAGCCTGTGGACGGCAACCGTCGCCAGAGAAGGCTGCGCAGCCACACGCTCTTTGGCCAACCTCGACGACAGCTCCCGCAGGAAGACATCGGACTGCCCGGCCGGCCTCGCCCCGCGGTCTCTCAGAAACCCGCCGATGACGCGGTGGCTCTCCACCAACTCCGCGCATTTCCCGCACCGTACGGCATGCCGCGCAACCAACGGGGGCAACGTTGACGCGTCGCCACCATGCCAATCGATAAAAAGCCTCATGAACCAGCACCACATACCGCACCTCCTTATTCCACACTGCAATCAAGATGATACAGTTGCCGCAAAAGAACGCAAAGAGCACAAAGATTGTAATCTTTTGATCATCAAAATATTGATGCGTTTCTATGTGATCTTTTGTGTTCTTTCGCGGCTATCAGTTTGAATGCGAAATGGAATTACATGTTATGGCGTCAACGCCGCAAGCCCGGCTACGGACACGCCGACGCGCGCATTTCCACGAAGGACGCCGGCAAGCCGCCGCCGCGCCCTGAACATCAGCACCTTCGTCGCGACAAGACTTTTCCCCAAGACGACGGCGATCTCCTTCACCGGCATCCGCTCCTGATAGTGAAGCCACAGCGCCTCGCGCTGCTCCTCCGCAAGGGAGTGGAGGGCCTGCGCGAGCTCGCCGGACGACTCGCCTCCTTCGAGCGAATCAGACGGTCCGGGATGCGTCGATGGATTGCGGTCGAACCAGCCATCGTCCTCGACCTCCACCTTGCCCTTCTCATCGCGTATATGATTAAGGGCGAGACGCTTGCCGATGGTGAAAAGCCACGTTTTAAAACTTGAAGACGGCTCGTACGCCCCCACGCAGCGAAAGGCTTTTATGAAGGCTTCCTGGGCGATGTCGTCGGCCGCCGCCCGGTTCCGCAGTATTCCGGCGAGAAAGCAGCGCAGCGCGGCATGATGCCGCAGAACCAGCTCGCCAAAGGCGTCGCGCGACCCCGCCACCGCCTCGCAGGCAAGGCGGGCGTCGTCGTAACGACCGACGCCCTGAAGTTCCCCAGCCTTCACCGTTTCGCCATTCATCATTCACCTTTCACGACAAAAGGGGATAGCGTTAGTTTCCGGCACTACCGCCCTTGGTCGCCTTGTCGAGATGCGGCTTCAAAAACTCGTTGAAGAACGCGTTGGAAGGATAGGCGAATTCCAGACGGATGTCAACACCGTCGCGTGTGATTGTGAGGGCTTTGGCGAGGTTCGCCAGCTCCGGGCGGGACGAGGCCGAAAGCATGCCGATGGCGCGGATGCCGTTGGCGGCCTGCTCGATGGGCTCGGCGATCTCGGGCGACTTCGCCTTCAGCACCAGCTCCGCCTTGAGCTGACCATCCTTCTCCCACATGCCCACTCGGCCGCCGCTCACGTTCTTCAGCATGGCGGCGTTCGGATCCTGCCCGATCATCGAGTCGGCGAGCGCGCCGGTCCCCGACAGCATCAGCATGTCGTCGGAAAGCGTCTTGACATCCAAGGTGGCGCCCGACTTGGCGGAGGGCTGTTTCTTTTCCAGGACATCGATGGCCTTCTCGACGAGCTGGGGGTCGGCGCAGATGACCAGCAGCTTCTCGCTGTAGAACGTCCCCCAGTTCTTCTCGTCGGGCTTTTGGTCGTCGGTGATCCGGTGCAGCGTCCAGCGGCCATACTGCCTCTGCTCGTAGGCGTTGCCCGCCTTCACCAGCGTGAGAATGCGCTCCGTGTCGAACTTGCCGTCGGCGAGCACCACCGCCTTCTCCCCCTTGCTTTTGCCGTAGAGCGTGACGCTCTTGATGTCGGTGATCACGTCAAGTCCGAAAATCAGCTTCAAGACATCCAGCTTGGCCTTCACCGGCCCCGTCTCCACGCTCTTCTTGACGTTGCCGCCGATCTCTGAAGCCCAGACCTTCTCGCAGTTCAGATGCACCGCCCACAGGGCGTCCGCCGGCACCTGCTCGGGATTGAACGGCCCCGCCCGCAGCGAACAGGCGGCCACCACCACACACATTCCCACCAAACCGACAACCATCCGACGCATACCCCACCTCTTCCTTAACAACAATTATTGACTCATCACTTCTTCACTCGCATATACCTTTCTACACGGAAGAGACGCCAAGGTTACCGATGTCCAGAAAAAAATGCACGCGGCTCCATTCTCCATTCTCCATTCTCCATTTACGTTTTACGTTTCACGCCTTACGATATGGACATCTCGTGTTCTTCGTATTATGGTTGATGCCATGAATAGCACGTCGGAAGACAATCAAAACGTTATCCCGTCCGAGCCCATCGACTCGCAGGCGATGAACCGTCTGCTGCGCCACCGGCTGAGAAACCTCTGCGCCGGGGCGAAGATGACCTTGGACAGGATTTCCACGCAGGCGGGAAAGCCCTCGGTATCGGAGAAATGCACGGTGCTGTGCGCCGAGTTCGACAACCTCGAACTCTTCACCCGTCGCATGGATCTGCTGTTCGACCGCCTTCCTACGCCCTCGCCGCTGTATCTGTGCGAACTCTTGACCAGCCTGCGCCAGTCGTTCGCCAGAAAGCACCCGCTCTGCGCCTTGAAGCTCGAGGGTCCTGAAGTCGAACTGGCGCTGCGGAACGGGTCGTTGGTCGAAACCGCTGTCGCGGAACTACTCGCCAATGCGGGGGACGCCGCCGGAGCCGAGGGGGCCGTGACACTGCGGTGGGAGTTCGCCGAGCAGGATACGCGCCTCGCCTTCGTCATCACCAACACCGGCGCGCCGATCCCTGCGGAGATCCCCCTCGCTCCGCCAGCGCCGTTCCACACGACCCGCGGCAGGCATGACGGACTCGGCCTCTCGATCGCCCACAGGATCGCCAAAAGCCTGCGCGGCGGTCTTGAAATCAAATCAAACACACAAGACAGTATTTGCGTCGCGTTCAACATCCCGCGCCCGGAGTAACAGAATGGCTGAAAAAGATAAGAAAACCCCGCTTCTGATCGTCGAAGACAACCTCCTTGTCAGTTCCGCCGTGCAGGAAATGCTCATCGAGGAGGGGTACGACGCGGCCGTCGCCGAGGACGGGAAGTCCGCCAACGCGCTCATGGCCAAGCGGACGTTCGCCGCGGTGCTGCTCGACATGATGCTTCCCGACGTCAAGGGCACCGACCTCCTGACCAAGTGGCAGAAGGAGTACAGCGACACGCCGGTGATCATCATGACGGCCCACGCCGAGGTCTCGACCGCCGTGCAATGCCTGAAAGCCGGCGCCTGCGACTTCCTGGAAAAGCCCGTCGAGAAACCACATCTGCTCAAGTCGATCGCCAACGCCATCAAGAGCGCGAAACTCCAACAGCGCGTCGAGGTGCTCACCGAACTGACCAAACGAGAGGCGGAAGTCGCTGAACTCACCTGCGACATCGTGGCCTCGCCCAGCTCCGAGCTCGCGCAAACGCTCGACCTCGCGCGGACCGTCTCGCAAAGCGACTTCTCCTGCCTGTTCATCAAGGGTGAGAGCGGCACCGGCAAGGGGCTGTTCGCCAAGACCATCCACAAATGGGGCCCGCGCGCCGGCAAGCCGTTCGTCGAGGTCAACTGCTCCGCCCTGCCCGCCACCCTCATCGAGAGCGAACTGTTCGGACACGTCAAGGGGGCTTTCACCGACGCCAAGGAGCACAAGGTGGGGCTTTTCGAGATGGCGGACGGCGGAACGCTCTTCCTCGATGAAATCGGCGACATGGACTTCGGGCTTCAGGCGAAACTCCTCAAAGTGATCGAGGAGCAGAAATTCCGCAGGGTCGGCGGCACCTCTGACATCTCCGTCAACGTCTCGATCATCGCCGCCACCAACCAAGAGGTCGAGAAACTGGTATCAAACAAAACCTTTCGGACCGACCTCTACTACCGCCTGAACGTCGTCCCTCTGGAGATTCCTCCGCTCAGACGCAGG
>CAYTFM010000033.1:37538-39834 GCA_964436735.1 uncultured Victivallales bacterium
ACTTCCTCGAGTTCTTCTCGCGGAAGTTCGGCAAACAGATCACGGGCTTCTCCGACACCGCGATGACGGCCCTGCTCTCGCTCACGTGGCCGGGAAACGTCCGCGAGCTGCGCAACGTGGTCGAGCGCGGCTGCATCCTCACGAAGGCTCCGATCATCGACAACCCGCACCTGCTTTTCCCCACCGCGGTCCCTGCGACGCCGGAGACGTTCGCGGCAGTGTCGGTGCCGGGAACGCACCCCTTCCCCGACGACGCCTCGACGATCGAATCGCTGCCGGCGATGCCGCTCGCGAAGGCCGAGGAGCTCGTGATCAAGGCGGCAATGCGCAAGGCTGACGGCAACAAGAACGAGGCGGCACGGATTCTCGGCGTACACCGCACCACGCTTTACAAAAAACTCGAGGAATACCATATTCCGGACAATTAGCACGCATTGCGTAGGGTTCAGGATTCAGGGTTCAGGATCCGATTCCCTTTCTTCGACTCTTCCGAGAGAAATCAGGAAACGACTTTGGCGTATTCCTGATGCGTTTCCTGAACCCCGAACCCTCTCTACCTGACACAGCAACGAAAGTTTTCATCCACAATGCGCTCCCTGATCGCCGACGACAGCCCCGGATTCCGCAGCCTGCTGCAGCTTATTCTCGCGCCGTTTGGACACTGCGGCCTCGCGGAGGACGGGGAGGAATGCGTCCGCCTCTTCGAAGACGCCCACAAGCGCAACGAGCCGTACGACCTCGTCTGCCTCGACCTCAACATGCCCAAACTCAACGGGATCGACACGCTGAAGGTCATCAGGAACACCGAGCGCAGCTGGAACATCCCCGACGAGCGGAAGGTCAACATACTCATGATCACCTCCTCCACCGCGCGGGAGCACATCATCGAGGCACATGCGCTGAACTGCCAAGGCTACATCCTCAAGCCATTCAAAAAAAGCAAGGTCGTCGAGAAGCTCGGACAGCTTAATCTTCTCGACCGCGGCACACCTCAACCGCCCCCCCCAACCCCTGTGGAGGTGAAGCCCGACTCCTCCAAATCCAACACCTCCGCCCCTGCGACGCGGCTCCAGATCTTCGTCAGGCCAAGCTCCCCCGAGCTCGGACTTATGGAACTGCCCCCCGGCGACGGAAAGCCGAATTACTTCAAACTGCTCACCGCCTTCGACAACGTGCGCAAAGGACACCCCATCGCCATCCCCATCGACCACCCCGACGCGTCACTCGTCGGCCTTGGCGTCGAGTTTGACCAGCGGAAGAACCTCTACCGGGCGGGCATCGACGGACGGCTTGAGATCGGAGACGACAACACGCTGTCCATCAAGGATTTAATCATTATCCACGGCGACGTCGACAGCACCACCGGCAACATCGACTTCATCGGCCGGGTCGGCATCAGGGGCGACGTGAAAAACAGCGTCTCCGTCAAGGGAGGAAAGGGTATCCGCGTCAGCGGCTCCGTCGGCGCCAGCACGCTCGAATCGGAGGGGGACATCACCGTGGACTCCATACGCTCCCAGGCGCGGGGGTTGATCAAATGCGGCGGGACATTCCGCGCCAGATCGATCTCCCACATCTCCATCGAGACCCTCGGTGACGTGCTTGTCGCCACCGAGATCCTCTCCTCACAGGTGAAGTCGCGAGGTGCCATCAGCATCCCCGACGGCCAGATCGCCGGCGGCTCCTGCATCGCCCTGAAGGGCATCGAGGCCAGCAAGATCGGCACGGAGAAGCACATCCTCACCAAAGTCATGGCCGGAGTCGACTACGTGACCCTCGACTGTGTCAGACTTCTCAAGACTCAGTTCGCCGCCATAGTCCAACGCCTTGAGGAAATCGACCGAACTCTCGCGCCCTTCGCCGCCGCCCTTCCGCCAGACTCCGAGCCATTTCTCCAACTTCCCGAACGCCGACGCAACCAGATCCTCTCCATCCTTGAAGAGAAAAACAAACTCGAGGAGCAGAAGCCCCAGATCGAAACGCAGTTCGAAGCCATCAACCACGAGTTCGGCGACGAGGCGAATCCGAAGATCAATGTCCGTCAAAAACTCTTCGCGGGAACGGTCGCCGAGATCGGCGCGACGAGTAAAAACTTCACTGAGGATCTCGCTGGCCCCATCTCGCTCACCGAGGGCTCTGACGGCAACGAACTCCTTCCCCTCCCGCTCTCCCCGCTCGATGCGAGGATGGCACGCACCTGACCATTCACGTGAACTTATCCGGCCGTCGCGGCCGCAGCTGCAACCACTCGCTCACGCTCGTGGCTCTGTACAGACACCGCGAACCGAGCCCCGAC
>CAYTFM010000034.1:0-39333 GCA_964436735.1 uncultured Victivallales bacterium
GGCTCTGGAAAACGGAGTCAAAGGAGGAAAGTGGTACAGCGTTATTGACAAGGTATGGTCGCCTCGGAGTCTCGAAGCGGGATTCCGCAAGGTGAGGGAGAATCGTGGAGCGGCGGGAGTCGACGGTGTGGGCGTCAATCGCCTCGAAGGGAATCTGAGCGTGGAAATCTCTCGGATATCCCAAAGTCTGATGAAGGACATACACCCCTCTGACCGTGCGAAGGACATGGCTGCCCAAGCCCGGGAGCGAGGAGAAAAGACCGCTGGGCATTCCGGCGGTGCGTGACAGGACGGTTCAGGCATCGGCGAGAAACGTCATGGAGCCGATCTTTGAGTGGAAGTTCTCCGACAACAGCTACGGGTTCCGCCCCGGCCGTGGATGCAAGGACGCCCTCTGCAAGGTGGACTGCCTGCTGAAGGCCGGGCAAGGATGGGTGGTTGACGCCGACATCAAAGGGTATTTCGATAGTATTCCACACGACAAACTTTTGATGGAGGTGGAAAAGGAGATAGCCGATGGGCGGTTCCTCAAGCTCATCAGGCTCTACCTTGAGGCGAAAGTGATGGATGGACTTGCCGAATGGACGCCCGAGAAAGGGACGCCACAGGGGGCGGTGCTCAGCCCGGTGCTCGCCAATATCTATTTGAACCCCTTCGATCATCTCATGGAGACGAAAGGGTTCAAGACGGTCAGATACGCAGACGACTTCGTTGTCCTGTGCGGTACGAAGGCGTAAGCGGAGGCGGCTCTTGAGGCCATCCGGGAATGGATGGCCGGGGCGGGACTTGAGCTCCATCCGGAGAAAACCCGAATCGTGGACGCCGGAGCCGGGGACGGTTTCGAATTCCTCGGCTACCGCTTCGAGAGGGAAGGAAATGGCCCCGCAAGAAAAGCCTCGACAAGCTCAAAGACAAAGTCCGGCAACTGACCAAAAGGGCAAACGGACACAGTCTGGAAGCCATCATCGCCAAGCTCAACCCGTGTCTTCTCCTTAACCGTAGCCTACTGCGAGGCCACCGGTCTCAATTTTTGAGTCAAACACCAACCGGAGAGCCGGATGCGGGAAATCCGCCTGTCCGGTTCGGAGGGAGGGGGGCGCAATCCAATGCGCTCTTCCTACCCCTATCAACTGTTCCGCCCTCTGAGAGGGCTCAAAGACCTGCGAAGCCGGTTATGTTCTCCCCAATCTGTCTCCTGCTCATTTTCGCAAGTGGTCAAGCGCGTTGTCAACACTGGCCCTCCGGTCAGGAGGTAGTTCCTTACCCCCGTACGTGGCGTCGCAGAAGGCTTTGGCGACCACCCCTGCGTCTTCAACCAGGGGAAACGATTTATCTGAGAGCGTTGTCTGGAATTCCAGTGGTGTCTGGGACGGCGTTTTTCGAAGACCTTTTCTTTCCAATAGTTTGAGCATACGACCATAAAACCCACGGGCCGCACGCAAAGAAACTGAATGCTCACTGGTGCACACTCGTCCAATCATATGTGGCGTCCGGGCTTTGCTCCTTCCATGTTGGAACAGTGCGGAGAAGACAACTATCATGAATAGAAGTGCGGCAAGTGGAGCGAAAACCATGCGCCACGTTGAGATAAAGCCGACACTTGCGGTGAACGCGTCGGAAAAGAAATTTACGAGAGATTTCTGATCAGACTCGGTGAGATTGACGATTTTTGAGTACCAAATGTATTCCACCCAATCATACAACGACTGGGAAATTTTCTTTTTTTGCCGTTCGGCTGTTCTCACACTGGTGGCGGTTCCGTCAAGCGTTATCCAGCCTTTTCCTTCGATATGCGCCTCCGTCCATGCGTGGGCGTCGTTCGGGGTGACCGGATGGAAGTCGGCGAACTGATTTTTCGAGCCTGGGACATAGCCGATGACGACTCGTGACGGAATGCCGCGCATTCTCAAAAGAATAGCGAGGGCGGAGGCGAACCGTTCGCAATGACCGCGGCGTTGGTTGAAGATGAAGTCTTCTAATGGGCTTTGCGGCTCAAGGCTGGGAGCACCGAGGTCATAGGTGAAATTGGTCTTAAGGTAGTTCTCGAGCTTTCGGGTGACGGCTATCGTATCGGTTTCAGTTCCTACGACCTCTTCGAGCCACCTCACAAGTTTTTCAGATTGTTGAGGGAGGGCGGAATACCGCGCTTTATTTTGGCGTGTAAGGAACTCCGGTGTAGTGAATTCCTTTTTCACTGTCCAGTACTCGTAGGCCCCTTCGGTCCGCCCCCACATGGGGACGAAGAAAATACCGCCTTGTTCGCTGATGTAGCGGTTGAGGAAGAAGTCACCCTTCACGTTTATAGTCGCTCTATCTGACGGGAGGGTGTTGGCGAGGGCGGCGACATTTTTCACTTCGACCCGCCTTTTAACGCTGCCGACGGAGTCGACTGTAAACCTTCTCCCCAAAGAGAGGCTTGACTTGCTGGCGGTCCATTTACGACCGTCAAAGGTGTCAAGCGCATAGGATTTGAGATAGCCGATATCGTCACCGCTGATTTGGAAAAGGGTTCGATCGGAGGATTGTGTCATGGTGGCGGCTGCCATATCCATCCGCGGCGCGAGTGGCGACTCTCCGACATTGAAGAGCCCCGTGGTTAGGATTTGACCCCGCGGGAGTGCCAGGAAGAAAAACACCATCACGGCGACAATAGTGGTCAACTCGCGTCGCCATTCCGCAAGGCGGAATGGTTCGGCGGCGGCACCTCCCTCGAACGCTTCGGCCGCGGTAGCATGCAACGCCTTAGGAACGAGGATGAGCGCGGAGGCAAGAAGGAGGAGGAACTCGTAGTCGACGATCACCTGTGCGCCGATGGCGAGTTGGGTCACTGCCATCGCCAGCGAGTAGATCCGCTCGCGCGGCAGAAGCGGGCGGAGCAACCACAGTGCTTGGATGACCATCAACGCATTGCCCACATCGAGTGAGCGACGAAACACGCTCTTGCCGCCAAGGTTGAAAAACGTGAACGCGATGATGGCAGAGAAGAGACACCAGACTTCGAACTCACGCGAGAAATACGGGGTCTGACGGTAAAACCGCAGGCAGATCACCCACAAAAGTGCGGTGAGGACCGGTGCCACATAGTTCTCCCAGGCGAATCCTTGGCAGATGAACCCCAGCAGAATCATAAGGGACAATGGATCTTTGGAGCGCATAGTCATTTCCGTGAAAAGGATGAGTCGTTGTAGCTATAAAGGTTAAGTCCTTGTACTTCATTTTTTTGAAGTGGAATGTGCTCTGGCAGAAACAAATTGACACCGCCGATTCGCTGAAGATGTTTCAGAACGGCAAGAAGTTCGGGGGATACGTTGGTCAGAATCACGCAAAGGGTTGAACGGCGAGGAGTTGACGCAATGGCCTCTTGCAACGTCGACGTCTCGAGAGGGGTGGAGGTCTCCACAAGACAGGCCAAGACGTTGAGGATCACCTCGCAGTTCGCAAGCTGCGGAGCACGGTGGATGCGGAGCTGGCGGATATCGATCAGTTCCACGCCATCCCCCCTACGCAGAGTGGCGACTGCGAGTGAGGCGGCTGCCCGAGCCGCCCAATCGAGCGAGATGCCCCCATCAGGAGTTTTGGCTGCGACCGTGTCGATCAAGATCGTCAACCGTCCGGAAAGCTCCTCGTCGAACTCCTTCACCATCAAGCCCAACCCTTTGGCGCTAGATTTCCAGTGAACCGAGCGGAGCGGAGCGTCGCCTGTGTAGGATCTCACTCCGGCGAAATCGAATCCAGACTGCGTTTTCAGCCTGCCGCGCCGCGAGCCGCCCACCACCTGCTCCAGTCCCGACGCCATAGGAGGATCGCACGGATACACGGCAGGATAGATCAACAGTTCGGAGCTGCTGCCGCATACGCCTGTGGCACGGATGAGCCCGAACGGGAACGAAGAGCTGAGGGAAAGTTCCGGCAGGCGAAGCGGTCCACGCCGCGCGAAAAGAGCCTCTACGCGGAGCCGTCGCTCGGTCAATGGCGGAACTGTTGCGATCTTGAAAGCGGTGGCTTTTCTATCCCAGAAGGCTTCAATCATCCCGATAGGGCGTGACGACCGATTTTCGATGGTCATCCAAAACCCAGTTTTCTCACCTTCGAAAATACCCTTCGCCGAAATGTTCACGATGTTGAAATGTCGCACGCTCCGAATGGCTGCCACCGCATTCACCAGGAAGCAGCCAAGCAGGATGCCGATGATGAGGAAGAGAAGTCCCGACTTCGATTGGATCGATGACAGGTACAGCAGGCATATCAGCCCAGCGAAGCTTAACCCGGTTCTAGTTGGCGCAAGCAATGTCATAAAGGCACGTGTGGTGAATGTTCTTTTATTCTATCCTCCCACAGGGTATTATGAAAGGGTGGGTGGGTTACGTGAGGAGAAACGCAGACGCTTCCAGCGCAGGGCGACAATGGAAGAGGAAAAACAGGCGGGTATAGCGCCGAATATCTCATTCGAAGGGGTTCCGCGTGGTTCGGCAGGGCTCAAGGCGATTGCCGTTCTCGAAGGGGCGAAGGGTGTGTTAGCTCTCGCGTTCGGCGCGGGAGTCATCTCAATCTCGCGCCTTGCCAGCCTTGGAGATCCCGATGGCGAATTTCCTTTTCCGTTCAAGGCCGCCTCGGCACACGGCGCTCCCGATCTTCTTCATTCGTTCGTCTCATGGATCGGCAGCGAGAATCTCTGGCTCATCGGCGTGTGCGCCATTGTGTATGCGGGGGTGCGCCTCATCGAAGCCTACGGCTTGTGGCGGGAGATGGGGTGGGCGGAGTGGTTCGCCGCCGTTTCCGCAGCCATCTACATACCCATTGAACTGTACGAGCTCTTCCAGAGGGTGATGCTCATTACGATCGTCATCCTCACGATCAACATCGTCCTCGTCGCCTATCTCTCATGGAAGCTTAACGAACGATCCTCGCGGCATCGCTTCAGGAGTTAAGGTTAATCGGCGAGGATGGTCGTGAGGATGGCTTTTTGGACGTGGAGACGGTTTTCCGCCTGGTCAAAGACGATGGAGGCGGGGCCGTCCATGATCTCGTTGGTGATTTCCATACCGCGGTGAGCGGGGAGGCAGTGCATGATCTTCGTATTTTTCGGTGCTTTCCCCACGAGGTCGGTGTTGAGCTGATAGGGCTGGAGGATGGCAACCCGTTCCGCCTCCTCGTTCTCGAAGCCCATGCTCACCCAGACGTCGGTGTACAGAAATTCAGCGTCGGCGACTGCCTTCAATGGATCTTTCTCGAAGACCACCGTGCCGTCGCCAGGAGATCCCGCCAGAATCTCAAGACGCGGCGCATAGCGTTCGGGGGAGCAGACGGTCATCCGCAAGCCCAGTAGTTTCGAGACAAGCATCAGTGAGTTGGCCATGTTGCTGGCTCCGTCGCCGAGGTAGGTCATCCTGACATCCTTTAACCGTCCAACCACCTCGAAGATGGTGAAAGCGTCCGTCAAAGCCTGACATGGATGAAACTCGTTGGTCAGGGCATTGACTACTGGAACCTTCGAGTTCGCCGCGAAAAGCTCGAGATCTTTTTGCGCATAGGTGCGGATGATAACGGCATGCAGGTAGCGACTGAGCACGCATGCGGTGTCAGCGATCGACTCCCCGCGTCCGATCTGCAGACTGTTCGAGTCGTAGTACAGCGGATGGCCACCAAGCTCGTGGATGCCGACCTCGAAAGATACCCGTGTTCGCGTCGACGCCTTGTAGAAGATCAGCCCGATGCTTTTTCCCGCCAGTGGCTTTTCGGAGGACATACCGCGTCCCCTTTTCAGTCGTGCGGCGAGATCAAACATCAACTGAACACTGTTCTGTGTAAGATCTTCTATATTAAGGAGATGTCTCATGTTTACTGACCCTCCCGCATGAACTTCACTAAGGCGCGGTCAAGAAGCCGCACCGCCTTGGCCACGTTTGGCGTGTTGTTGGTAAGTGGCGGATAGAAACGGACGACATTCTCGCCGGCGGCGACAAGAAGGAGCCCTTCCTGCCGGGCGATGGGAATAAGTCCTTTCGATTCGCGATCGAGGACGACGCCGATCATGAGGCCGAGCCCTCTGACCTGCTGGATCACGGGCCGCTTTTTTGCAAGTGAGGTGATCATTTCCATCGCGGCCGCTCCTTGAGCGCGGCAGTTTTCCAGCACGTTTTCCGCTTCGAAGGCGTCGAGTGTCGCCAAGGCGGCAGCGCAGGCGAGCGGTGTGCCGCCGAAGGTGCTTGCGTGGGTTCCCGCGGTGAGTGCGTCACCGAGCGAGCGACGGGCAAGCAGGGCGCTGATAGGATACCCGTTACCGAGGGCTTTGGCGAGGGACATCAAATCGGGTTCAACTCCCGCATAGTGCTGATATCCGAACATCTTGCCGGTTCGGCCCATGCCGCATTGGACTTCGTCAAACATCAGCAGTACGCCTTTCGCGTCGCACAGCTCCCTGACTCCCTTCAAGAACGTCGGATCGGCGGGGATGACGCCTCCCTCGCCCTGGATGGGCTCCAAGAGGACGGCGGCTGTTTTATCGTCAATCGCGGCGGTCACGGCAGGCAAATCGTTAAACGGCACATGTTTGAATCCGGGGGTGTCGGGGGCGAACCCGACACGGTACTTCGCCCGGCCGGTGGCGGCGATCGTCGCCAGGGTTCGTCCGTGGAAGGAGTCGTTCATGCAGACAACTTCGTGCCGGTTCCGCGTGGATCCCCATTTACGGGCGAATTTGATCATTCCCTCGTTGGCCTCGGCTCCGCTGTTGGCAAAGAATACTTTGGCGTCGAAGGATAGACGAGCCAGTCGGTCGGCGAGTCGTGGCTGGTGCTCATTGATAAATAGGTTTGAGACATGGACGAGTTTTGAGCACTGCCGTTTGATGGCGGCGCTCACGGCGGGATGGCAGTGCCCCAGATTGCAGACGCCGATCCCGCAGGTGCAATCCATATACCGCAAGCCTTCGGCGCTCCACACGTACGGTCCCCTGCCTCTCACCAGCAGGATCTCTGAGCTGTATGTTGGCATAACCCTTTCTTTATGAAGGGCGACGACGGTCTGAATCTGCTCATTGTCCATGTGTTCGGATCCTTCTGAAAACGAATGCTCGGAACCCACAAAGGAAAAAGATTTAATAAAGAGCGTTTCAATCCGATTTCAACCTCTTCCAGACTAAAACACACAACAGAAACGCTGAGCACAGGGTGTTGGATGTGAAAAAGGCGCGTCGGCGCCGGTCGGTTGCGTTCAAATGAAAAGTTTTTGAATGTGTTGAAAAAAAAACCACTCTCCGGGAGGAGAGTGGTATCAAATGCAGGCTAATCCAAGACTTACGAAAGGTGCTTGCTGACCAATTTGGCCATGTCGAACATCGTGACTTGGTCTTTCTTGAAGATGGGCTTCAACTTAGCATCGGCGTTGATGCAGCGCTTGTTCTTCTTGTCCTGGAGGCCGTTCTTCTTGATGTAGTCCCACAGTTTCTTGGTGACTTCGGTCCTCGGGATCGCCTTCGCTCCAACGACCTCAGCGAGTTCTTTCGACGGGGTCACGGGAGCCATGAACTTCGAGTTTCCAGCCTTCTTCGCCGTTGCCATTTTCGACCTCCTTGGTGGTTTGGGGTTTGGTTTCAAAATAACGGCGGAAAAAAGAAAAACAAGACCTTTTTTTTTTTTTTGTTCGTCATTCTCGCTGGGAACGGCTTCCTATTCGTCTGCGAACCATGGGGTTCCGAGATGCGAAAGAGATGTGCCGGAGACCTTTTGGCGACACTTTTCGCATTTGATTGCGCATGAGAAAGACGCCGCATCCGGAGTATAGGCAAAAATAATTTAATAACTTACTATATAATAACTTATAAAATACAAAACTGCTTTGTAGAAGCGCTCAAATACTTTAGTGGACGTTAGGCCTGAAGGTGGAATTTCTGGCATGGGTGGAGGGTAACGAGGCGCAACCGCGCAGAAGTCGTTGCGGCGGTTTCAGCATCATCCAAAAAAATGTATTGAGCGAATGCGGCTCGTGAATACAGCAGGATGTTGTCAACGAATTTCGCGTGCGACGACCGTTTCACTATAAGGTAGTCCAGAGAGTTGATAAAAAATGATGACAACTCTATGGACAAACGTTTGGCAATATGTTATAATCATGCCAAACGTATGGCAAATGGAGGAGATATGAATCTCGACGCTCATTTCTTCACCTGTGAGCTTTTGAACGACGTGGTGCCCTTCTGGATGCGACACTGTCCCGACAAGAATAATGGTGGATATCTCACGTGCTTTGGCCGCGATGGATCTGTCTATGACACTGAAAAGTTCATGTGGATGCAGTGGCGGGTGGTTTGGACGCTTGCCGAACTGTGCCATAAAGTGGGGCGTCGAGATGAGTGGCTCGAGCTTGCCGTGAACGGTTTCGAATTCCTCACGCGCCACGGGAAGGACGGCGAGGGAAGATACTATTTCTCGTTACGGCGCGACGGCGTCCCCTCCTCCGCGCCGCACAGTGTCTTTTCCGACTGTTTCGCCTGTATGGGGGCGGCGGCGCTTTTCAGGATAACGGGGGATGATGCACACCGAAGCGAGGCGGAGTCGGCGTTCGCCCAGTATTCGTCACGTTGTCTCGCGCCGAAAGGGGAGTGGAACAAGCGGATGCCCGGTGCCCGGAACTACCATGCGCTGTCGTTCCCGATGATCAAGATCAATCTTGCGATGGTCATGGGCGAGTGTCTTGGGGGCGATTCGTACGACGATGAGATGAGGCGATTGATCTCATTAGTATTCAACACCTTTTGGAATGAGGATCTTCGCCTTATGTTCGAGAATGTTCCGATCGAGGGAGGATTCGATCTGGACTCCCCGACAGGAAGACATCTGAATCCGGGGCATGTTCTTGAGGCGATGTGGTTCGTCATGGCGGCCGCCGAGCGCATCGGCGAACCATGTGCGGCGGAAAAGGCGGCCGAGATCATCCTCGCGACGCTCGAGCATGGCTGGGACAAGGAGCATGGCGGGCTTTTCTACTTCATGGACGCCCTGGACAAGCCCCACGTTGAACTACAGGCGGACATGAAGCTCTGGTGGGTGCACTGCGAGGCGATTATCGCCGCTCTGATGGCGCACGCGCGTTTCGGCGACAGTCGATTCAAGGACTGGTTTGAACGGCTCTGCGAGTGGACCTGGCCGCGTTTCTCCGATCCGGCGTATGGCGAGTGGTTCGGCTATCTCGACCGCTCCGGGCGTCCTACTACGATGATGAAAGGGGGGAAGTGGAAGTGCTTCTTCCATCTGCCGCGGATGCTGCTTCGTTGTAATGAGCTTTTGTCGAAATAAGCACACGAAAGGACACGCTATGGATTCGGTCAATGTAGTCAGGTCGAGTGTTGAGTGGTTCAGGAACTCGGGGGTGATGAGGCCTTCCGACGGTTTCTGGGGAGTGGGAGAGCGGTTGCTGCTTACCGAAGGAAACAAGGCTTTTGAGAGGACGCTCCAAAGTTTTCGCTGGCACAGCAAACTGGGGCCTGGAATCATCGCCTTGGAGCATCGTCGCTCGGACTGCAACTTCCAAACGGCCTTCCTCTTCGACCTTGCCGCCGAGGTATTGAGTGACCCTTCTTGCACGCAGACCGCTGATACGATATTGGACTATTTGTTCAGTCGTTCGTCGCTGCTCGATACCGATAGAGGCAGTCCGACGTTCGGCCTGTGGCAGTTCTATCAACAGATGAAAGCTCCCGGCTATTGGGTCGACGACAACTCGTGGAACATCGCCATCATGTTTGCCTTGGCGAAAAGAGGGAGGACAGAACTACGGGGGCACGCCGTGAACGCAGCAAGGACACTCAACACGTTCATGTGTAGATATTTCGATGAGCTTGACAAGCCACAACAAGAGCGAAAAGTGGTCGAAGGCGTTGCAGGATTGCTGCTGAATCCACATTGGTGCGGCCTCGGCACCATGGCTCTTGCCCTTGCCTCGCTCGAGGACAAGGACACGAACTACGTCGAAACGATTAGCCGCTATTATGAGACGAGGGCCTTGGCGGGACCGCCGCCTGACGACGAGCGTTCCCTCAAGGCGGCGGCGAATGGTGGTCTGCCATGGAGTCTCTCTGAATACGCCTATCTGACGATCGCCGCTCCCGTCGCCGCCAGAGCGACGGGGCTTAACATGGCGGAGGAAGTTGCCCGGAAGGCCGCGAACATACTTATCGGACGGCAACTGCCTGACGGTCATTTTCCGTCCGAGCACTATGAGACGCCGGCTTCGCCGCATCTGGCCGACCTTGTTTACACACAGAACTTCGCTTCCATTGGCCTTCAGCATTGCCTTAAGCTGTTCGGCGATAAAAAGTACGAGGACGCATACCGCCACTCCCTCGAATTTCTCGAAAAGATTCAGGACGTATCTTCCGTGCAACAGCTCCGCGGCTGTTGGCGTGGGATGTATGACACGCGGAAGGGGGAATGGGGTGGAGGCGACGAGTACGAAGGCGGGCAGAGCAGCGTCTACTCCGGCTGGACGAATGCGCCTATCGTCATGGCGTTCATATTTCATCACTTGGGGATGACACCGTTTCTGCCAGAGAGAGGATGAGGCGGAGCGATGACATCAGAAGAGAGAGTTGAAGCGGCTTTTACTCATACAGAACCCGACCGCACGCCGATGTTCGAATACGTGTTGCTCTCGCCGGTGGCTGACGGACTGCTTGGGCGTCCGTATTTCGACTACCGCGGGCAGAGCGAGCGATGGGAGAAGGCGGTTCAAGAGATGGGATTTGAAAAAGCGTTGCGACAGAATGTGTCGGATCGTCTCGATTTAGCTGTGAAACTTGGGCATGACTTGCTGTACGTCTGCCCGAATCCATTGCCTCCTCGGAAAGCACCCGCACAAACGGTATCGGTGCCTTCCGAAGGCGACAGCGACGATCCGGTCGCTAAGGTCGCCGCCCGCAACACTGCGCGGCGTGCGGCGGCGAAAACGATCGTCAGCAATGAGAGGTTTCTCGTCTTCGAAGTGCTCAAGGAAGAGATGGGGCGACGGGATCTCAATATGCCGCTCATCGCGCCAGATTATGTCCATGGAATATGGACCGACGTAGATTTGATGCAGACGATGGCCATGGAGCCAGAGGTGGCGCATGAGCATTTCCGCCTTTGCACGGAAACGGCCCTCATCATGGCGAGGAACTATGCCTCCATCGGGATCTCGCTGATCGGGATTGGTGGCGACTTCGCCGGCAAGCATCCCCTTATCTCCGCCGAGATGTACCGGACATTCATTATGCCCGAGTTGCGTTCTCTTACCCGGGAGATCCATAACCTTGGTGGACGATCTGTCAACACAAGCGATGGCAGTCTTTGGTATGTGATGGAGGAATTTCTGATCAGAACTGAAACCGACGGCTATATGGAAATCGACCAAGGGGCAGGAATGGAGTTGGAACGGCTCAAAACTTTGTATGGCGATAGAATCACATTCATCGGGAACATCGACTGCGGGAACCTTCTCAGTTCTGGATCGGAGGATGAGATCAGGCGCGCCACCATCGCCTGCCTCGAAGCCGGACTCGGAAATGGGGGGCACATCTTCACCGCCAGCAATGCCATCACCGACTCTGTGCGGCTACGAAACTACCTTGCTATGGTAAACTCCTACCGGGACTTCTGGGGTTTGCGTCTCATTTCCACAATATAATCTTGGATAGAAGCAGGTACATTAGAGCTGGTGGTGACGGTCAATTTAAAAAAGGTTTTCCTTATGGCGTCTTTGAAGGATATCTCGCGGGACACGGGATTCGACGTGTCGGTTGTGTCGCGGGCGCTGAGTCCGGATCCCGCGGCGAACGCTCGAGTTTCAGAGGAGGCGCGGCGTGTCATTAAGGAGTCGGCGGTCAAACTCGGGTTTACACCGAATCGCGCGGCGGAATTCCTTAAGCGCGGCGGATCACCCGCCATCGGCGTCTTCATACCAGAATATTCGAACCGCTTGGTCGCTGATCTGGTTATTGGGCTTTCGGAGGCCGCCGGCCTGCGTGGATTTCCACTCAACCTTTATTTCGGCATCACGTTGGAGAGCTATGATCTGTTCCTTCACAACGCCGCGGCCGCCGCGCATTCGGGAATCATCACCTATCCGTTCAACACTATTATGCTGAAAGGCGAGTCGGTCGCCTCTAAACTCGAGCGCTATCGAGTTGACAAAGGGTCAGTGCTCATTCTAAACAGCAATGATCCGCCGGCCTCAGTTCCTGCATTGAGTGTCGATAATCATATAGGCGGCCGCCTCGCTGCTCAGCGGCTTGTCTCGCGCCGGTGCCAAATGTTCCTTGTCTACGGGTCCTTTCCTGGGCGCAATGAGGGATTCCTTGAAGTTGTAGCCGATTCAGGACAGAAAGCTGACGTGTTCGATTCCCTCGAGAAACTTGGCCAGCAGATGAAACGATTGTCACGCAAAAAGCGTGCTGGTCCAGTCGGGCTTTTCTGCGTCACTGATGAGCTTGCGCTCCGTGCTTACGCTCTTGCGCGGGATGCTGGCTTCACAGTAGGCGAGGACTTTCTTGTGGTCGGCTATGACGACTTGAACCTCACGGAACTCGTCGATCCACCGCTGACTACCATCCAACAACCCTTTCGAGAGCTCGGGTCGAGGGCTATCGTCAAGATTGTCAACATGATCTACGGCAAGACCGAGGAATCGGAGCGAATCGCCCCGCGTCTGGTGGCGAGGGCAAGTGCCTGACTTTTTGTGTCACTACTTCTCCGTCGGCACCACGATGCCGCGGATGATGATGTTCTGGCAGAACACGAAAACCAGCAGGGTGGGAACGGCAGCGATGACAAGGGCGGCGAAACCGACGGCGGGGCTCGATCTCTGCTGGAGGTCATAGAGATAGACCATGATAGTCCACATCTTCGGGTTCTGACAGACGAGGAAGGCCATCATGAAGTTGCCGTAGGCCATGGTGAAACTCTGCAGGGCGATGACGGCGAGAATGGGCTTGGACAGCGTCATGGCGATTTGCCAGAACATGGTCCATTCGCTGGCTCCGTCGATCGTGGCGCATTCGAATAGCTCCTTGGGCAAGCTGTCGAAGAAGCCCTTCAGGAGAAAAATAGAGTAGCCGGAGGCCATGCCCGGCAGAACAAGAGCCCAAAAGGTGTTGAGCAAACCGAGTTTTTTTATCATAAGGAAATTTGGGATGCCGAGCACCATCGGGGGGAACGCCATGGTCAGCATCAGCAGCAGGAGAATTTTATAAGCACTGGGCGGACGGTAGCGCGAGAGGGCGTAGGCGGCGAGTGGATTGACAAGCAGTGCGGCGAGGATGGCGAGGAGACAGTAGACGATGGTGTTCACCGCCGCGGAACCGTTGAGGACAAGAGTGTCGATGACCATGGCGTAGTTGCGCCAGAGGAACTCCTTGAGGAGGAGGCTTTTGTTCTGCTTGAACTGCACCCATTCCCACTCCTTGGTGGGGATGGAGACGGCGTCAATGGATTCAGGGATGAGCCCATAGGCCCTGTTCAGTGTGGCGATCTCACCATAGCGTTTGGTGAGGAACGTGTTCCAATCCTTATTGAGTGAAGCAGGATCGCGCAGAGTGCGCATCTCCTTGAGTTCGTCAGCCTTGATGGCGTTGACGTAGTCGGACCGGGCTTTCGTGGGGCCGCGTTCAGGATAGGCGCTGAATGCGGGAACGTCTTTCTCGGTGATAATGCGGACCTCGTAGTCCTTGGACATCATCTCGTAGTCGACCTTCGCCTTCGGCTTATCGACGTAGACGTCGCTGAGGAACTTGCGGTAGACGAAGACGGAGCTGCGCTTGAGCCCGACGCGTCCGGCCTCGATGCCATCGACAAACTCGCTCCAGTCGGCTTTCATGCGCAGATTTTGCTCAGGAATTGTGGCGGAGAGTTCAACGTGTTCGAAGCTCGTATAGCCGCGGTTCTGCCTTCGATTGAGCTCGTCGATGCTGGAGTATTTCTTCTTCAGAGCGGAGCGGTACATCTGATTGATGCCACAAATGGTGATTTTATCGGCGGGGGCTTTGTCCGAGATGAAGTCGTTCCAATCAACACGCCTGGCGCCGCGGGGTGATTTTTCGGGGAGGGGAATTTCTCCGAATGTCGCATAGGTTGTCCCGTAGGCGGTGTTCAGCGGCTTGATGTCGTCGCGGTAGCGGCTCTTCAGAAATGTCTGGTACACGCCGAGGGCGGAGGGGTCGACGGCGAGAAACTCAAGGCTCAACTCATGGCGGACGAATGATTCCCACGCTTTGGTGAAGGCCGGGTTGGCGGAGGGGAGGCGCTCGGGGACCACCACCTGCGTCCAGTTGACGTAGGTGGTTCCCAGTGCCTTGTTCACCGCCTCGAGAGACTTACCGTAGTCGCGCAACAGTATCTCGATGAAGTAGCCGTCGACGTCGAAATAGTAGCGAGTCAACGAGTCAGTACGCTTCTCTTTGAACTCCTGAAACTTGGATAGAAAACCTTGATAATTCGGATCCGAACGGCGTGGGCGAAAGTCTTCAAAGGGACCACGGATTTCATCCCAGGTCAGAAATTCGGTGCCGCACTCCTTGTTCAGCTTCCAGAGTCCCTCGTCGGTTGCGCCGTATTGCACCTGTAGCCAGTTGCGGAACTTTCGCAACATCAAGGGATAGACGCCATTCTCCACCATCATGCCAATGCCATAGAACTGCTGCCCAAGCCCGGCACCAGATCCCGACGCCAGGAATTCAGAGAAGTCGGCGGCGACGGCATCGGCATTGACGGAGGGATGTGTGATCTTGTCGAGACTGACGACGGGCTCCTTGAGGTTGCCAGTGGCGAGAAGCGTGCGGTCGTTGTATTTGGTGGTGAGATGCTTCTGGAAGAAGGTAAGCTCTTCAACGAGGTAGGGGGGTATGACGTTGAAGGTCTTGGTGTCAAAGGAGCTTTTCACCGACCCCGAGAGCATGATAAGAAAGGGGTATATCATGGTGAACGAGCCGATGATCAGCACCGCGTGGATGCCGATGTTCAGCATGCGGACACTGAGGCTTCTGCGCCCCACATCACCGATGATCGCCATTTTCGGAATCCTTTATTTTCCCGTTGTTTTGAATTCGACGTTCGAGAGTATCCTGAGCTGGTAGACGGTGAAGACGAGAAGCGTGACGCCAAGCGTCCACGCCATCGCGATCGCGGTGCCGAAACGCAGCGAGATGTATGCCTCTTTGAAGATATGGAGTCCCGCGACTTCGGTGTTGGCTTTGCCGTAGGTCATCACGAGGATCATACCTTCGCTCATCGCGGCGCCGATGAAGGCCCCGATGAACTGGATGATGATCAGAGCTTTGACCGATGGGATAACGACGTGCGCGATCTTCTGGAAGAAATTGGCGCCGTCAAGGTCGGCGGCTTCGTAAAGGTCTGGAGGGATGCCTTTGAGGGCGGCCAGATAGATGAGACAGCCCGGTCCCATTCCCGCCCATACGCTTGGGATCACGCAGCAGAGCATTGCGACTCGCGGGTCGTCGAGCCATGCGACGGGCTCCATGCTGCCCTGCCCAAGGAGCGCCGCCAGTGAGAGCACGATCTGGTTCATGATGCCGGCGCGGCCTGGCTCGAAGAACAGCTTCCACAGGTAGATGACGACAAGTGAGCTCATTACGGCGGGAAGGTAGTAGATGATGCGGTAGATCACTTTGCCGTGCGAAACCTCCTGCAGGAGGATCGCCAGGATGATCGGCGGTGCGAAGCCCAGTCCGAGGATCAGTGCCATGTAGCGGAACGTGTTCCACAGCGAATTCCACCAGTCGGGGCTATAAAGGACATCCGCAATATTCTGGAGTCCCACGAAATTCGACTCTCCCACGAAGCGGAAGTTCGAGAAAGCCATCTTCGTACCGGTGAGCATTGGGAGGTAATACCACAGAACGATGCTAATAACAGCCGGAAGCATGATCAGATACGCCACCGAGTATTTACGGAACCCCCACCCCTTCTGGTTGAGTTCGGCCGGCGGAGAGAACATCTTCCAGACCTTGACAAGGACGAAGGAGAAGATGGCGAGGACGATGAGGGAGACAATACTGGCGACCATGTTGCGCTTTTTGCGTTCCTGTGGCGTTATCTTGCCGATCATCACGCGGTTGGTCTTCTCAACGCTGGCGTCAAGGATCTTCTTCAGTTCGGCGCGGAGATTGGGTGAGCTAAGGAAATTCTCGTCCTCGCGAACCCGTTGTCCCGCCTCCTCGAGCGGTCCGGTCATGAAATCGTAGACGTTTTGACAGTTGCGGCCATAGGGCTCGGGTTTACCGCATTTCATCGCCTCGGTGAACGTCTCCTCCCACCCCTCAGGAACAAACTTCACATAATCGTCATAACCGAATTTCCTGAGCCAAAGAGGATTGAGCATCTTGCCGTAGCCGAGTTCGACCAGTTTGTCGACGCGGATTTTGCGAGCCTCTTCGCTGTCATAGAACCAGACGTACTTCCACGCCGCCTCGCGTATAAGCTCCGCCGAAACGAACTCCCCTTCCGAGTTCCGCCGTCCCTGGATATCCGAGAAGACTCCCATCATCGTGCAGTTCAACTCGGTGCCGCGGAGGCCAGTGGGGCCTTTGGGGAAAGGAGCGATGCCAACGACGGAAGGGTCGATGCCCTGACCGATCGACTTGTCGTCGAGGTAAGGGCATTTCATGCCGAGGCGTCCCTCGTCCCAGGCATTGTTGTCCCCCGTGCGGAGGGCGTAGCCGATCTGCCGTTTCCCGTCTGAGTCCGTCCAGCGTTCCATCGTCAGTTTCAAATAGAATTCGAGGGCGGTCACCGCCTCTTCGGTGTCGAATGCGGCGACCCATTCGCCATTGCGTTTGACGATTGCCTCGCCACCAGCCGACCAAAGGTAGGCCATCCAATCCCACGAGGCGTGCTGTCCAGCCCCGACCGCGATGCCGTAGCGGTTCTTGCCAGGATCGGAGAGTCGTTTGGCATACTCGTAGAGCTCATCCCAGTTTTTCGGCGGCTTGTTCGGATCGAGGCCGGCCTCGGCGAAGGCGTCCTTGCGGTAGAACAGCGCTCTGACGAGAACGCCGTATGGCACGGCCCAGACATGTTCTCCGGCGGGTAGACCGCCGAGTGCGGGACCTTCGCGCCGGATGACCGGCCAGACCGGTTCCGCCACGCGGTCCTTGAGCATGTCCTCGGTCACATCCCGTTTAATGAACTCGTCCAGCGGATAAAGAAATCCCTGTTGGATGTACGTGTCGGATTGTCTGAAGTTCACATACAGAACGTCGGGGCTGTTGCCACCGGCGATGGCGAGCAGGGGGCCAGAATCCATTCCCGCGCCGGCGATCTTGATGCCGGAGAACCCTCCTGGCTGAATGTACGGATATTTCTTCAAAAACGCGCGGAACACCGCGACGTCCGCCTGTGCCATCGGTCCGCTATCCTTGGGGTCTGGCAAGCCGAACAGCTTCAGCGGCACCTTCGGTTGCTTCTCCGCCGCGGCCGCCGGGAAACACGCCGCCACGCACAGAAGCACCAACAACATACGATATGCGAATCTCATGTCGTGATATCCATCCCACAGGAATGTTTCATATGAAAGTTTGAAATATTGTTGAAACATTCCCTTTTGTCAAGGCGGTGTCTGAAGTATACGCTTGAGAAGTAAGGGTAATAGGAAAATGTGCCAAGAACGCATGTGACAGAATTCGTCGCAATGCGCCGTCCGCACGGTTTCCACGTAATTGACATATATTCGGCAACAGATATTAGTCCACGCCGATAGCCAGCACGGCGAGGTCGAGTCCGAGACGGTTTCCTGGAATGATTTCCAGTTCTTTCAATTCCTTGTCCGGGTGTGGGTTTCTCCAGGTTAGCGCAGGGATGTTCATGTGGTAGAAGTTGCCGACGGTTCCGAAGAGAACGGGCTCCGCTCCACGTGGAACAAGGCGGTCATTCCAGTCATTGATGTTTCCTCGGAACACGAGCGGGATCTCGCACGCTGTGCCATCCTGATAGTGGATCTTGTAGGTGCCGGGAACGGCTTCCTTGAATTCTTTCGCCATGCCGTGCATGTCCAAATCGAGCGGTTGTTTTTTCACGGTGTGCAGGATTGTCACGTAATGCGCTGGTCCCGAAAGTGGGACATGTAGTGGCTGGCAGTCTACTCCTTCATCTTTGATTCCTTTGGGACGGCCTTTTACGACGAGAGCGGCGGGTTGTCCGTTCTTCTTGAACGGGTCAAGCACGACGCCGCGGCGCGACGATGTAGGAGTTTTGAGAAAGTCGAGTTGGCATTTTTCCTGAAAGCCGAGAGCCTTACTGAGATCCAGGCCCGACGTCAGCTGATCTGCCGGAGCTGAGACACTTTTTGCCTGACCGGCTGGGGCTGGTTCGTCGCCGATGACTGACGCAGCTTGGCGGTACAGGAGCCCCGGCGGGAACGGGAAATGTCCAAGATCGCAATCCTCGGGCGACCATGACAGATAGCCGCCAAGCGAAAGGTTGGTGACCAGTTCCGGTGGAATTAGTGCGGGAGATATGGCGTTCCATGTGGTTCCCGAGAACCCCGCCGCTTTGTATTGGTGGATGTCTTTGATCAGATTGGCGACGTTCCAGGGTGTCTGCCACGAACTGCCGACGGTACGGAACCCCTCATCGGCGAACATCTTTATTGAGGGGAACGGTCCAGCGTCGTATTTCCAATCCTGCAGGACGATGTCGTGAGGGAGCTTTTTGAGCAGCTCCGCTCCAGAGATGTCGAGGTGTTTGCCGTTCTGGGATGGGTCGAGTTCGTCGGCGCAAATCCAGAGGCGAACGCCTTTCGTCTTAAGAAAGTCACGAGTTTTCGTGGTGGTGTTGACGAACCAGTCCGAGGGCTTGACGCCGTTTTTCTCACATTCTGAGCACGTTGCCATGTCGTCGTAGTGCGTTTCGTCATGCCCGATGTGAAGATCCGTGACCTTCATGGTATCTACGATTTCGGCGAAGAGGTCGAAGAGGAGGGCGTATGATTCCGGGTTCGAGGAACAGAAGTTTTTGTCGTGCGCCGCCTTGCTTCCGCCTGTGCTTACAGCGGATTTCTGGTTTTCCGCAAGATGTTTGTATTCTGGTTTTCCGAGGATGAAGCCGGCGCGGGACCATGAATAGAATACGGGCACCATGCGGATACCGCGGGCCCTCGCATAGTCGGCGGTGGCGAGGAAGTCGGCCTTCGTATATGGTTTTTTCGGATCGGCGATGTTCGGATGGCTTTCAAAGGGGAAGGGGACATAGGCGCCGTAGCTGCTGATCTCCCATTCAAGTGTGTTGTAGCGCAGAAGGAAAAGTACATCGACAAGCTTGCGCATCTCCTCAGGGGAGCCGCCGGTCCACCAACCGCGGATGTCGCAGCGCGGAGCGTCGAGAAGGGAGATGCAGGGCAGGCTTTGGGCTGGTTGACTTTTCGCCCAACTTCCCATCAGTGCAAGTGTGGCCAGACCGCGCAGGACTCCCTCGCGGGTTCTGCCACCGATTCTGACTTCTTTCTGATCGATGGTCAGTTGGAACGCCTCGCCCGAGTCGAGCATCTTTGCTTCTTGTTCGGAGACAGGCACGGGAACTCGCCACTCGGGCCAGAGGGAGCACATGACGCTGACCGCTTCTCCCCCGTCCTTGCGGCAGACGCTTCTGGAGATCTGCTCCTTGAGGCCGGGATCAAGCGTGACGTCTATTTCGTCAAAAATAAGCACCGATGGTATCGGCAGCGAACCTTCGCCGCTCTCAAGTCTTACGGGTTTTCCTGACACGAGGAGACCAGGGAAGGAAAGCTGCTTTGTGAAGGAAAGTTTCTCGGGATCGGTTTGCTCCACCTTTTTCGCGACGGCTCCCTCAGCGATCCTCAAAGGAAGGAAATACGTGGGCGCATGGAAGGTCGCCCCCATCAATCCCGCCCAGTTTGAGTAGACGGGTTCCTCGCTTGGACGGTGACGGCAGAAGTTCGTATAGATAACAGGGTTGGCTCCGTCCACCTTCAAATCCAAGTCTTTTAGGTCGACGCACAATTCGCTTGTCCACGAATCCTTGTCAACATGAGCGGCGGCCGACCATTCGCCAGCGAAAAACTCCTGTGCCTTTGAGTACCATACTTGGTTCTGCCCTGATGTCCCCTTCTGTTCCACGCCTTTAAAGCCGAGTGGGTTTACAATGAAATGGAAGAACGTCAGGCTGGCGTCGGGGGAGATGAACGTCTCGACGCAATCATCGGAATACACGCCAAGGGTGTCCCTCTCGGTCTTTGACCGTATCGACTCAGGACGCGGTTCCGTCGCCGTATAACCGATATACAGCTTGCCTTTGGCGATAAGCAGTTGGACCTTGGTGCCAGGGATGGCTTTGCGGCCAGGTTCTCCCAACACGCGGAAATCGTCAAGTACCAACGCCTTGCTCCATGCGGGATCGTCAAGCTTGCCGTCGATTACGACGGGATTGTCAACAACAGGAATAGTCAACAAGGGGCGCCCCTCCCACACCTGGGTGAGTCGGATGTCTTTAACCCTGCTGCTGATGTTCTTTCCGTTGACGCCGAAATTAATGCGGGTTTTGGCGGTGTCGGGGAAGGTCGGGACGGTAAGCGACATCGTCCGCCAGTCTCCCGGCTGTGCTGGCTCGCTGTAGATGATCTTGTTCTCAACCCACTTCCCGTCTTTGCCTTGGAGGATTACCCACGACCTGCCGGTGCCAGAGCCTTCAACCTTGATACGGAAGTCCAGTTTATAGACGGCGCTCGGCGTGGTCTCGACATCCTGGTAGGCGCGCATGAAATAGTCATCCTTCTGACGGCTGAGGAGTAGTGCGCCATCCTCGACCTTCAACACGCCATCATTCGGTTGCTTGTCGATTTGAAGCGTCCAACCATCGGATCCAATGGCGAAGTCGCCGTTTTTCATGAGATTCGTCGGTTTCTCTTCCGCTGCCAGAAGACAGGCGAAGGAAATTGACGCCACAAGAATCAGAATCTTTCTTCTCATATCCGCCTCCTTTTAGCGAAGTTAAAACATTCGTGATATAGACATCTACCCAAGATATCAGAATTTATAGGAAATCTTCCTCTATCGAATGTATTTCACATTCGAAGTCAACTCACACGGTAACACGAAGGTTGTCCCTGGCAGTTTTGTGTTTCCCGATACATGACGGGCTATCAGCTCGGCCGAATAGCGGCCGAGTTCGAATGGCTTTGGGTCGACAGAAAGGATTGGCGGATCGACAAAAGTGCGGAATTCCATGTTGTCGAAACCTGTGACTGTGATCTTGCGCAAAAGTGCTGGATTTAGGATGCGCATCTCGTCGATAGCACCGAACGCGATGAGGTCGTTATGGCAGATCAAGGCGTCGAATGCTTGGGTCGCCGCAAGAAGGCTACGGCAGCCGCGGCGTCCCGATTCCTCGTCGAAGCAGCTCTCGCGGATGACCATCGGGTCTTCAAGCCGAAGACCTCGCTTGCCGAGAGATGCCTGCAGGCCAGCGAGCCTTTCGAAGCCGTTTGCGTGGTCGAGATCACCGGTGATTGTGGCAAAGCGGCGCCGGCCCATGTTGACAAGCCGCTCAACAAGCAGTTCCATCGCATTGAGGTTGTCGATCTTCACCTGTGGTATCTCAGGGATGCAGCGCTCGCAATCAAGCATGAGGAATGGCATTGAAAGTGTTTTGAGCATGGTAAGGAGTCTTTCAGGCATCCACCCGCGGACGACCACTGCGTCGACCTGCTTGCGCGTCGCAAAAGTTAAATCCTTCAATTCCACCTTGTCGCGTTGGGCGAAAGACAGTACGGAGCTGGATCCGTTTTGGTGGCATCCGAAAACAAACCCGTTAATGATGTCGCCAAGATATGAACCACCAAAAGAGCCTGTCACCCGCGGAGGATGATCGAACATAAGGAGGAGGGCTAATTGGAAATTCAGCTGTTTCCCTCGAGTGTTCCGGGCGCTGTCAGCCACATATCCGAGATGGGCGGCGATGTCATTCACCCGGTTGCGGAGCTCGTCAGAGACGCCGGGCTTGTTGCGCAGCGCGATGGAGACGGACGCCTTGGTTACGCCCGCCTTCTTCGCAACGTCGCTGATCGTAGCTCTGCGCATAATCGCTCCGCTCCATGTCTACAGGTCAACTAAACCTGGTTAAGTATACCGCGTGATGGTTGCCATGTCAAGAGTTCACATACAAGTATCCGTCAACATAAACACATGCGGATAGGTCTTGTGTTCGCAGCTCTATTCGTCTTAGGCAAGCCCAGAGCGTTTCTATGGATGTGGTGTCTGCCACGACACCAACTTGACAATAACCTCTTTAGACGGGAAATTAGATATGACTTTGTTCTTGTTCGTTTATGCGCCTGTCTATGCGAAATGCTCTACAAAAGGGTGTTTCCCTTACGGGTGGCAAGTCGATGTAGCTGTGCTGGATAGTATCACTCCGCAGCCAAGAAAAAACTGTTTCTTCATGCACTATCCTCCTCCACCAAAATTTCTAAACTCCATTAACATCGTGCGCTTTCTCGCCGCCATCCATATCGTGAACGGGCACCTTTTCGAGAGCACCTTTATAAGTCAATCCCTTCCCGAATTCCTCACTATTTTGTTATCGTCATCCGCCTCGTATTCCACGAGCCTGTTTTTTGTCCTTTCTGGCCTGGTTCTGGCCTACACCAACCAGAAGCGGGAGGATCAGGGTGACGATATGGAAAGCCCGCACCGCACGTTTATCCGGCATGTGTCGCGCGGGGTTCCGTATCTTATCATTGGGGCCGCCATGATGACTTCGTGGGAATTGCGGCAGGACTGGGTAAACGGCTACATCTCGTTTCGAGCGCTCGGCGAATTCTTCTACTCCGCTTCGCTTCTACCACCCTATCTATTTGACATGCCGACCATGAACCGTCCGGCGTGGGCGATGAGCGTCTTCGTGCTTGGATACTTCATCGACGCCTACTACGGGCGCAAGATCTCATCGCAGAGCACAGTCCGCTCGCTGTTGGCGATCATGATCATCCTGTGCTTCATCTCTTTCTTCATTCTCATCTATCTGCTGCTGATCCCCATCACGCCGGGGTATCCGCCGCGCGCATACTGTGAAATCGAGATGGAGTTGCATGTCTTCCCGTTTTTCAGGATATTCGAGGTGCTGCTCGGAATGTTCATCGGATCCCTCATCTACCGTCACTACTGGGAAATAAAGGAGTCGCTCGGAAGTTACCTGCTGACGAATGACATGGCCAGCTTCCTGATCTTGCTTTTCAACATGGGATGGCTGGTCTTCCTGTGCCAGATAACAGGGCAGGTGGCATTTCTTGCCACCCACGGGCTCATGTTGGCTCCGATGTCGTTCCTGCTCGTGGCAATGGCGGTTGATGACAACTGGTTGGGAAAGATTGGACTGACGCGGCTCTTCAAGCTACTGGCAAATCTTTCGCTGCCGATCTATCTGCTGCACATACCAACGCACACGTATTACCAGTTCACCCTGAAACAAATGGGTGTGGCGGTATCACCATCATCATGGTGGTTTGTCGGCGGATATTTCGCCGTCCTTATCGTCGTATCGTTTTTCGTCATGGCCTTGGTCAACTACGTGGTCAACTTGCACATCAAGCCTTTCCTGAGAAGGAGATTTCCTGTGCCATCAAGCCCGCGGCGCCACCAGCATGGGCACCACGAACAGTCACCAGCGCATGCCCCATAGGCCACTGGTGTTGCGCGATACTGCGTCAAGTATAACGCACTCGCATGGTCATTATGCCTCCCTATCCATGAAGACGATCTGGTTCCAGCGTTCTGGAATGTGGATGTTGTCGTTGCCCACGATGCTCCAGGTCCATCCGTTGTCCCGCACCTCTGGGCAGTTGATGATGCCGTCGATGAACACCGCATGCCGCAGTCCGGAGAGCTGGTAGCTCAGGTCGGCGTGACGCCCGATCTTCTCCCCTTCCCTTGCGACATAGTAGAGGACGTCCGGCGTTTTGAAAAGCTCTTCTAATTCTGCGAACCCCTGCTCCCTCACCAGCCGCTCCACCCAGGTCCATCGGATTTGATAGCTGTTGTTGAGTGGGCTGATTCCAAGCTCATAGTAATAGCCCTCCCGCTCGAAGAAGAATTCGACGTCCTCATCGCTTATATACACATGGTCGTTGAAGCCGGTCATGCTGCCACGGATGTCGTAGTCCTCCACTTTGTAGGCGACGTAGAGGCACTCGTCATCCCACAGCATTGCCACGCGGGTCTTCATGGATGTTGTTGATCCGTCGGAGATAAGACCAAAAGGCTCGGACCACTTCTCCCTCTTCCAGACCGCCTCGTCAAGGCGTCCGTCAATCCGTATTTTCTCATTGGTTCTGAGGCATTCCCACGTCTTCACCGGTGGCAGAGTCGAGAGGTCGACCTGCGCCACCCTCGCCCATCGGGAAAACTGGGCGGGCCGCGGCACTGGCCCTAATTCGACGGGGCCGATCTCAGAAAGATCCGCGGAATGCGTGCGTGCGACAGTGGCAGTGTGACTGTCCTTATCCATCGTCTTTTCTTTTCCTTTCATTGATTTGCTTTCGCGCAATCTATAGATACCGCGTAAAGAATACGCGCTCGGCGCGTCACATTTGTTCACACGGAATCGATGTTCAAAATGGCGCAAAGATCTTTCAGCAATTCGGAATTGTCGCCGTAGGAGATGATGTAGTGCTGCGACATGACCTTTTGGATGAACTCCTCGACCGGCGTGTCGAACACTATCTCAAGGCTGGGCAGTTGCGGTGCGGGGGGTGCCCAGCCGGCCTCCTCCCACAATGCGGGAGCGCGGGCTTCGCCCACCGCAATGTGCATGGCGTAGCGTCCGTCTGCGCAGCAAAGGCGCGCAAGTGTAACCGTACTGGTCTTGAGTTGTGAGACGTTCAACAGACCCTCGCCGAAGCCGCCGAAGGCGTTGGGCATGACGGTGACGCCCCCCTTGACGATCTCCGCTGGCACATAGTCTGGAACGCCCATCAGTGCTCCATTCTCGAGGAATTCGTAGAACTCCAGATAGGCGGCTGCTTGTCCCGTGAGGTAGTTGACCATGAGCTGCGTAACTGCGCCAAGGCTGTCGTTCTCGGGTACGCTGGGGATAGCCAACTCGTCGTGGAACAACGTCATGGCCCCCGCCGGGGCGAAGCCCATGAGTTTCTTGACGCCATCAACGTCGCTGAAGGAGAAGCCGACATAGCCGCGTTCCTCAACTTTCCGCCTGATCGCGAGATAAAGCCGGACGGAATTTTCGACCGTCCCCGGTTTCGGCTCCCGAACGAATTTCCACCGCTGCCTGACATCGCATGCGATCTTTGCGATCGTGTCTGCCCCCACCTGTTCCATGAATTGCTTCAGTTCCAGCAACTCGAAGTGCTCGATTTCTGGACCGATCTTTGATTTCAGCGACACGCCGTCGTACATGGTGCCATAAAGGCGCATGTCGCGGTATCCCGCCATGCCGATCCTCGCCTTCCGCAACAACGATGCGGCGCGTGCGGCGCGGGCGTACGAGACGACCTCGTCAACCCGCGGCGACTTCCCGCGGTAGTTGACGACATATTTGAAGGTGTAGCCCATATCCTCCATCGGCTTGCGCAAAGCGGTCGTCCCCGCCTGGTCGGCGGTGGTCACGAAACGGTCGCCGTCTTTCAAGCCGCTCAAGCCCCAGAGGACCATTGGTTTGTGCTTGAATGGCTCGATGACGCTGAACACCGCCCACGACGGGATCCAACCGGCGACGCAGATGACGAGAAGGTCAAAATCTTCTTTGCCCAGTTCCGTCCGCGCCCGTTCTGCCTCCCTGCCCTGCGGATCATCGCAGACCGGCGACGCCACGATGAGCTCCAGCCCCTTTTCCACCAGCATGTTCGCCGCATCGGCACAGCGTCCGTCGATGAATTCTTCCGGAGTGTTGATCTCCCCGAAGCCGACAAAGCCAACTCGTGCCTTTCTTATTCCATCCATAAAGTGCCCCATGCTATTTTTTGTTGATCAAAGTCTCGAGTGTTATGGCGACAAGGAAGATGATTCCATTCCGCGCCGCCTCGTCGTTGAAGTCGAATTTCGGATTGTGGAGGCCTGGATGACGCCGCCGATAAAGCAGTACGCTCCTGGATACTTGTGGAGATAGTAGGAGAAATCCTCACCTCCCATGGAGGCTCTCGCCAAATCACACCACATGGTTCCCTCAACGCATTGTGGATTGTAATAATTCTGACATATGTGCCCAGTCCGTAAGACCGGATAAGGCGTCCTGCCCGTAGAGATTATCCCTTCCGGCCATCATCGCGTAGTGGCCGGCCGTCATGACAGTCTCATTTTTCAACAGGGCGGACAGGAATCCCGCCACCGCGCAGTCCCCAGCCCCGGATGCGTTACGGAAGCGTCCGGCCTCAACAGGCAGAGACGGGATCCAGGCGCCATTCGGACAGCCGACGCAATCGGAAAGGCGCAACGGCGATAAATTGAGTTTCGCCAGATCGCCTGTGCGCAGATATGCCCCCTTGTGGCCAGCTTTGATAAGAAGAACCTTGATTCCCATGGAGAGGATTTTCTCCGCCATTCGTCCGTACTGCTCCGCCGGGATGACGTCGATCATGTCGCCGCCCGCCGACTGAAACTTAAGACTGGAATAGAGCTCAGGTACCAACATGAAGAGAATTTCTTCGATACTGGGCACGAAAATATCCACCAGCGGCAACGCGGCGGATAGTATCGCCTGCCAATCAGCCTTTCCCACAGGTGCGGCCGGATCCGGCAGCGTCATGTCCAATGAGACAACCGCTCCCTGTTGGCGCGCGCGGCCCAAAAGTTCTGTAAGTTTCAGGCCGCCGTTCGACCACAGAGTCTCCATTAGAGGAGGGTACCCGAAGTGAAAGAGACGGCTTTTCCCGACAATCTCATAGTCGATGTCGTCCGCAGTGAAGACACGATTACAGCCTGGATCCTCCAGGAAAAAACGATCCATGCCCGGAGGCGCGATGACAATGCCGTAGGCAGTTCCCGCCGCGCTCGTGCGGCGTATTCCTTCGGTCACGCCGGCCTGTGTCAACTGCGTTGTGACGATATCTCCCAACGCATCAGCACCCACGCATCCCATCATTGCCACACGCTGTCCGAACTTTCGCATCGCGAGACCGGTGTTCGCCACCACGCCACCAAGGGAAAAATGCAGTCCTTCGGTCTCGATAAGCGTGCCAGGGCGGAAGAGTTCGGCGAAGGACACGGGTTTTCGCCCTGCGAATCCAGGCGTTATGTCCACGCCGAGATAGCCGGCCACGACCGCGTCGATCGGCCTGGATGACTCTACTTCCATAATATTCCTATTTCTTGCAGCGTTTTATCAACAAGCATTTCCCCGCCATCGGAGCCGACCTCACCGTTGATGACCAGACCGCCATAGCCGCCAAGCTCCTCGGCGCGCGCGCTCGGCAGATACCCGCCCGTTCCGCAGCAGAGCTGGACGACGAAGGTTTGCTCCGCCGGGCTGCGAGTCTTCATCTGATGCCCGAAGTCAAGATACAACTCGAACGGGTTTGTGACGAGAACCGCATCGCCGATCCGGATGACATGCAGCTCCATCTCGTATGTGGGGTGTTCATCTTGGTCGCGCCATCTGGCGAGCACTGCCTTGTTGTTCTGAATTAACACGAAATGATGCAGCTTGCTGTCGTAGGGGCCGGGGCGGCCGGGAATTTTCTCGTTTCGACCGACCTCCTCACAAAAGCGGCGGTACGCCTCATTTTCGGGAATGACCGCCTCAAGCTCGCGCACCTGTTTTTCGGCTTGGACATAGTCGTGATACGACACGCGTCGCCGCGGAAGGCGTATTTCCCTGACGGCATGTCCCATCTTGGGGGAAAAGTCGATCCGCCCCGCAGCCTGCGGGAAGGCGCGCTCGACGCCCGCTACAAGCCTCTCCCCAATCTCTTTCACGCCGTCTTCACGCCAGAAATCAGGCTCGCCTTTATCGTTCCGTGTCAGGTCGCGTGGAGATTGGCATCCCGCCGCACTGATTTGGCCGAGGATCCGGAACTCCGGGCCAAAACGCTGCTTGAGCAAACGTCTCGCCTCGCCCATAAAGTCAGAGGAGATCTTGTACGTCGCCTCCATAACCTGTGAAGGGCAGGGAAGGTTGAGGATCACGCCAGTCGGCGCGCAGTTCCCATCGAATGTGAAAAGAAGATCAATTCCCGAATCCTCGCCCCCCTCCATGCCGATGAAGTCTTCCCGGTCGGTCCGACCATACATCTCCGCGGTGTCGTTGGCATATACGGTGCGGCGGCAGTGCCCTACCCGAGCGAAACTCATTGCGGCGGCGATCCCGCCCGGTTTCCGATTCCCCCACGCTTCGAGGACGACGGTTTTCAGCTTCCCAAGCAGGAATTTCCGGTAGTCGAGTATCGGCATGGCATTCGGCAATTCGGACAGCCAACTTATGGCGGCAATGGGATCGACGCACGGGGCACTGTGGGTGTGCGTGGCGTTCAAGACGATGTTGGTCGGATCCAATCCGGGGATTGCGAAGCGCAGCGACTCGCACAGCTCCTCCAGGAATCTTGCACTGAAGCCGACCAAATCCACCGAAATCATGACGGCTTGACCTGCGCCGTCGGTTGACTCCATAGCGAGTGCCGTGGCGGAGAGCCTCGAATGAATACCTTCGGAAAGACGGTGATAGTATTGTCCGCACAGGTCAACTCTCTCTTCAGGAGTCGTGTCAACCTCAGCCCAGCCAATCAATACAGTAGACATGAGAGCTCCCTCTATTTTTGCTTATTCAGCCCCGATTACGGCGCACTCCTTGTGTGAGCGCAGAGCGGCGGTGAACAACCGGTGGCTGCGCAATGCCTCGTCAGGGGTGACGCAGCCGGCGAACGGCGCGGGCGGCGCGCCGACGGCCATCTCGTGGAGGAACGACGTCCACATCTGCAGGATCGAGTCGGTGAAGCCGAACTGGAAGATCCCGCCGGTGATTGTCTTGAACGCCGTCTCGTGGCCGGTCTGAATGGTCTTCCACGCCTGCTCGCCCCCCGCGTATTCCATGAGATGCAACTCGTCGGCGCTGACGCTCGACCAGCGGACTGACGTCCTCGTCCCAATCACTTCAACATACCAGTTGTTTTTCTGGCCGGGAGCGATGCGCTGCGTTTTGATGGTCCACGGAAAGGATTCCCCATCCCGTGGATCGACCGCCTCGCAAAACAGCGTCGCGTTGTCCCAGGTCCGGCACGGCGCGCGTCCGCCTGTGCCGTCGGGGCGCTCCTTGACGATGTCACTCAGGATCGCTCGCACATTGCGGGGCGTCCACCCTGCGCGGAATCCCAGGTGGCAGGCGTGCATGCCGAGGTCCCCCATAACGCCATACTCGCCGTTGAACTCCACCATGCGCTTCCAGTTCATCGGCTTCTCCGGGTCGAGGTCGCTGGAATGGAGGAAGCCCGTGTTGGCTTCGATGATTTTGCCGAATGCCCCCGTGTCTATCAGTCCGCCGATCCTCTGGACCGCCGGGAAGAACGGCGACTCCGATGAGCAGCGCACGAGCTGATGTGGATTGCGCCGCGTCCACTCGACGATCGCCTCGCAGGCGGGAAGGTCGATGCCGAACGGCTTCTCTCCCATCAGATGCTTTCCCGCGTCGATCACGTCGCAATACAGCTCCTGGTGCAGATGATGCGGCACGGCGACGTACACTGCGTCGACATCCGTGGAGGCCAGCAATTCCCGGTATTCACCGGTGAGAAGTTTGACGGACGGCACATTCTCAGTATACCATTGAAGGGCGGCCGGACTTTTGTCGCACACAGCGACGATTTCGGGCTTCGCCGCCGCTTCGACGAGATGGCACCACCGCGCCGCCGCGCTGGCAAACTCCCGCCCCATGAGTCCGCCGCCGATGATCCCAAATTTGAAGGTTTTCCGTTCCATATGATCAATACCCCAGTTGCTTCTCAGTCTCCCCAATAGCCTCCTCGATGATGTCCAGCCCTTTGACCAGCATCTCGTCCGTCATGACGACGGGGGGGCTCATGCGCAGGATGTGTCCCGCGGGTATCCACGCCAACCCCTTGGCGAACGCCTTCTGGTACACCAGCTTCCCCGCCTCGTTGAACGGCTCCTTCGTGGTCCTGTCCTTCACCAGTTCGACGCCCATTAGGCAGCCTTTCGCCCGGACGTCGCCGATGATCGGGTGGCGATCCATCATCCGTCTCATATGCGTGAGGGCGATTTCTCCCAAATGGGTCGATCGTTCAAGCAGATTCTCCTCGATGATGACCTCGATGCTGGCGAGCGCCGCCGCGCAGGCCATGGGATTGCCGCCGTAGCTGCTCGAGGCTGAGATCGACTCAAAAGATTTCGCGTACTGCTCCCTGACCGCCACGCAGGTGACAGGGAAGCCGTTGCCGAAGCCTTTGCCGATCGTGACGACGTCAGGGACGACGTTCCAGTGCTCCATGCACAGCCACTTGCCGGTCCGCCCCCAACTTGTGAGGACCTCATCCGCCATCAGTAGAATACCTTTTCTCTCACAGAACTTTTTGAGTTTCGGGAAAAAGTCGTCCGGCGGGATGACGGAGCCGCCCCACCCCTGGATGGGCTCGAGCACGAAGGCCGCCACGCTCCCGACCGTCGCGCGGTCTATGTACATTTCATAGAATTCAATGTACTTGTCGGCGTCGATCAAGCCGTCGGCCTTGGTCCACATGGGGTGGTAGGGATCCGGCCTTGGCACCATGTGCGAGCCGGGAGCCCTCACGGCGCCATAGGCCGACGACCGGATGTGTCCGAGGGAGACGCCCCCGTAGGTCTTGCCGTGGAAGTCGTAGAACCCCGAGATCAGCTCGTTCTTCCCGGTGGCCGCCCGGCATATCCGCAGCCCCGCCTCCACCGCCGCCGTGCCGCAGTCGTAGAGCTGGAACCCACGCAGATCTCCTGGTATAATCTCCGCCAGCTTTTCTACAAGTTGGGTTTTGATCGGCGTGGTGAAGTCGTGCGCGTTCATGAGTTGCCCGGCGTGTTTGGCGACCACCTCGCTGATTTTCGGATGACAGTGCCCAAGCGTGGTGACATAGATGCCGGAGGAGAAGTCAATGTACCTGTTACCGTCCACGTCGGTCAGGACGCAGCCCTTCCCCGACTCGAAGACCACGGGGAACAGCTTGACCTGTTCACTCAAACCTTTGAAATACTTCGTGCATCTGCCATGGAGTTCGACCGACTTTGGCCCCGGCAAGGTTTTTGTGTTGATGCTCGGGCACTGCTTTAGGTCAACCGCGTACGTCTTTGGATTGTAGGGCATGGAACACCTCAGTTGTTAATAAATGTTATTAGTGATCAATAATAACATTTTCATTATTCCTCTTACCCAAGATTTTGTCAAGAGTTTATTGCGAATGATCGATTGACTTTACGTGAAATTTATGTTAATATTTAACATCATGAATGAGCGACAGCGAAAACTACTGGAGAAAGTGGAGCGACTAGGGCGGATCTCCATCGAGGAAGAGGCTGCTCAGTGTGCCGTCTCCACGATGACCATTCGCCGCGACATCCAGCTTTTCGAGGAGCGCGGCTTGGTGATACGCTCTCAGGGAGGGGCGATTCCGAGAACGAAGACTCCCGGCGGATTGCTGGTTGGCGGGCAATCCACCGACGCGCAGAAGAAGATTGCGAAGAAAACCATCGAGCTCATCCCCGATGGCTGTACCATCATGTTGAGTACGGGCGGGACGACCCTTGAGGTGGCTCGCCAACTCGCCATTTCAGGAAAGCAACTCTCAGTGGTGACAAATTCCCTTTTGGTGGCGGCGGCCCTTTTCCAGACCTCGGTGCAAGTCATTCTGACGGGTGGGACGCTGCGGTCGAACTCTCTGGATCTGTCGGGCCCGGTCGCCGAGAAAAACATCGACGAGTACTACATCGACATTCTCGTCACCGGATGCGACGGAGCTATCGCGGGCGAGGGTTTCTTCACCAAAGATCTCAGCCTCGCCGAGATGGAGCGGAAAGCCGTCACCAAATCGAAAAAAGTGGTCGTCGTGACGGACAGTCAGAAATTCCAAAAACCATCGTTCGTCAAGTTCGCCTCTTCCTGCGACATCTCCATCGTCGTCACCGATGGCGGACTGTCTATGGAAGACGCGGCGATCTTGCGCGCGGCCAACATAGACGTCGTCATCTGTCGCTGAAGAAGATCAATACCTTCCGTATTTTTCGGCCGCTTCGACCATGGCGAAGAGGTTTTCATCCGGGGTGTCGCGGCCGCACTGGTCGCCGGTCGACAGGATGAAGTGTCCACCCTTGCCGGCGTCGTTGATGGCGCGCCGGGAGGCGTCAATCACGTCTTGGCGAGAGCCGTTGAGCATCACCCCGGTCGTGTGGAGATTACCTTTGAGAACAATCTGCGAGCCATACAACCGTTTCAACTCGGCGAGGTCGCAGTCTCCCATCGGTGGAATCTCAAGTGGGTCAACCACTGTCAGTTTCGTCTCAAGGGCGGCCATCTTCACCAGTTCGGTTTCGGGGCCGCACGAATGGACGTGCGTCGGAATGCCAAGATCGCGGGCCATCTCGGTCGCCTTTTTCAGGGCGGGCAGCGCAAGTTCTCGGAACATATCGGGCGTCTGCCAGATAAGCGATCCGGAACCGCCGCAATACAGCACATCAGGCCGATCATCAGGAGCCAAGGCGGCGATCCGCTCCATGCGCCGCTCAAGGCGGGCGATCATCTGATCCCGCCTTTCGTGGAATTTACCGGGATTGTCATAATACTCATAGATATCCTCAGGACATCCTACAACGCATGTTCCCACTCCCGACGAAGTGCCGACCACGCCGTGCTCGCCCATTTCTTTTCTCACCAGACGCCATAGTTCCAACCCCTTCGGCCACTGCGTGACTCCGTTGATCTCCTCCCACGTTGTCGGCGTCTGAGGGAGGCCAACGCTTTCCGGCGCCACCCGGTATGCCGGTGGGTTGTCGGCGGTGTGCACGACGAGATGCCTGTTCCACTCGCCCGTCGCTGTGTTGAAGTCCTGCGTGGCGAAGGAGTTGTCAGGAAAACGATGCACAATACGATTAACCCACGGATTCTTTTCCTCGTCTGGGCATGGATCGAGCCCACACATTTCGAACCCGCCGTCGATGCCGTAGAACTTCACTGCGTCGATGTAGGCCTTCCACAGCGGTGGATCCTGTTTGACATACACATCCCAGAACGGTTTTCCTGTCCTCCGCGCTGGCACCATGTTCGATATGTCCGGATCCACTGGCACCCGGTCGGGAATTCCACCGGCCATCACAATTTTCAATCTCTCCCTCGATGTCATGGCGCACCTCCTTGCTCGTCGTAGATCAGAATATATCCGTTATATTGATTACATTATATCATTGACTCATTCTGATTACTTGTCTTTGTTTGATCATCATATGCTCTATATTGATGTTATGAGCATTCAACATGGCACCATCAGAACCCTCTCGGCGGACATCCTCAATCCCGTCACGGGGCTGAACTACGCCAGGCACCATTCGATGTCCGTGAGTTCCATCCCGCACCGTCACACCTTCATGGAGGTTTTTCTCATTACAGATGGGGCGATTCTGCATGTGGTCAATGGAGGCGAGGAATTTCTTGAGCCGGGGGCGGCGCGGTTGATACGGGCGGACGATGCGCACAGCTTCAAAAGGATTGAGGACCGTCCCTGTGAGCTGTATAACGTGGCGTTCAGCGTTCCATTCTACCATGCGGCGCAGAATGCCTTGGGCACGGCGGAACGGTTCGACGCCATGCTCAAGGCCGAGACCCCGGCGCATCTTGTCGTCCCTTCCGGTGAGCTTGAGCAGATGGCGCGTCGGCTTGAGCGGGCTCGGGCGGACCTGGTGTCCGACCCGAAAACCGCGGCGGTCTGGGTGAAGGTGCTACTTGTGGAGTTGTTGGCCGCATTCGCCGAGGCCGCCGGCGGGGTGGAGGCTCCGCGGCATTCGCCCATGCCTGAATGGATGGCGGACGCCTGCGCGGCGTTCAAGTCGGGACGGCTATTTCTCAAGGGCGTCCCGGCTTTATTGGAAATGGCAGGCAGAAGCCATGAGCATGTCTGCCGTGAGTTTGGCAAGATCCTGGGGATGACTCCTACCGATTATGTGAACGACCTCAGGCTGAATCATGCGGCAGCCCTTCTGGCGGGCTCCGACGACAAGATTCATGCGATCGCCATGGACTCCGGCTTCGACAGCCTGAGTCATTTCCACCACCTCTTTAAAAAGAAATTCAACCTCTCTCCGGCGAGATACCGCGGTTCCGTCAGACGCTCAGCCATTCCCGAATGATGAAGTTTCGTGTCCCTTAGCGGACTCGTGGGCGGCGAGGATGAGTTCGAGGTTCCTCAGACCGTCGGAACCGTCCATCGGGAGGCCCCGAATGACGCTTTCGGCATGCTCTTCGACCACCGCCTTGTAGATGTTGTCCGGTTTGTCAACCGTGACGTTTCTGACACCTTCCGCGGTTTCAAGCTCAAGACGAATCTTGATAGGCTCGCCAGGATGACCAGATAGTTGGAACAGCGTGCCGAAGCCGCGTAGGGCACCTTTATCCCCGTAGACCTCGTATCCGAGGTTAGACAGCGTTCCCACAAGCCCTCCCCGCGGCTCGCCGAACGAGACGCGGATGCTTCCTGTGAGGCCATTTACCATCTGGAACGCGATGCGTGCGCCCTCCTCCACGACGATGGGAAGATGCTTGGGAAGATAGACACACGAGAGGGAGGCGATGTGGGAACCAAGGAGAAACTCAGCCATATAGAGACAATGACTGGCAACATCGCCGATGGGGCCGCCGAACTCTTCTGGCGAGGAGCAGCGCCACGACTTCGCCTCCTCGGGTGTCGAGCCGTACAAAAACTCCATGTGCAGGCAAAGATCGTTGACCGTGCCCAAAGTCCCCGTTTCAATGAGGGACTTCGCTTTGATGTTGAATGCGTTTTTCGTCATCATATGGTCGATGGCGAGGCTGAGTGTACGCTCTTCCGCCATGGTGACGAGTTTCCGGGCGTCGTCGATAGTCGTCGCCATCGGTTTCTCGATGACGCAGTGTTTTCCGGAGGCCATGGCGGTCATCGCAAGCTCTGCATGGGAGCGGTTGTTCGTGGCGATGTAGACGGCGTTGATGTTCTTGTCGTCGAAAAGCTCCTGCGCGCTTCCGCTCCAGCGTAACCCGAGGGTCTCGGCGGCTTGCCTGCGTGATGCGTTCAGATCTGTCGCCGCCACCAATTCGGCGTTTTTCGGACGGATGAATCCGGCTCCCAATCCAAATCCCTCGCGTGCGATCCGATTCTCGGCGATTCCTCCGAATCCGATCAATGCGTATCTAATTACATTCGACATCCTCATCCTCCCTCGCAAGCATTTTCGAAACCGCATCGACAAGCATGTCCGCCGCATCCTCGCATAGACCGGCGCCGGGCATCGGAAGTGTCTCATAACCGCCTCTCGCGAAACATTCTTTCAGCGGTATGTAGCCGCAACTGGCCATCGCGTTGCTCGCCACGAACGTTGTTGGGAATGGAGACGCGCGTTTTATAGCAGTGCCGATTGCGTTGAACGGCTCACCGGGCAGCGAACAGACCGTCAACGAGTCGCTAAAGCGGATCGATCTGAGTGGCAGTGTCGCATTCGATCCAGCATCCTTCTCGATAAAATCCAAAAGCTTCTGGGCGAAAATGCGTTTGATCGCGTTCCCTCCCTTCGCAAGATCCTCACTCGTCACATCTTTTCCCGCAATGGCTTCAGAGCCTTTCACTAGCGCGCGTGCCGCCTCGATTTCTGCGGTGGTAATGGTGCGCCTCGGAACCTCGATGTCTTTAGCGGAAAAACCGATGTTCTGTGCGGCAATCGGCGCGGTGTTCCGCAGCACACCCTCGATGATCTCCGCATATCCCCGTCCGATACGTTTCGCCTCCTCGGGACAGGTTTGGTCGACCGGACTGCCGATGTCGAAGTGATTCACGTCGCCCGAGGCGCCGATCAAGGTGATGGCAATGAGTTCGCCTCCGAATCGGCATCGCAGTTCCTGTTCCAGCACGCCCGGCCAATCGGCCGAGACAAGGGTTCCTCCGATCGTGTCGGTGTGGTTGCAGATGTTGGAGATGATTCCGCATACTTCGTCCGTGCCCGCACGGCGGAAAACCAGCGCGCCAATCTCCGCGTCGACCTCGCTTTCGGGACGGACGATGTCCGGGTTGAGCTTTCCCGGATTTGTCGTGACCTTCCCGTTCCGCATCCAATAACGGCGGATGTGGGCGAAAGGATTTCGTTTTACCGCTCCTACGGAAAGCGTGACTGACACCATTTTTTCGTGAGCGGTCCTGACGATGGCGGCAGTCCGTTCGACCAGCGTGTTCTTGTACACCGCCAGGGCGGTTCCTCCCTCCACGTCGCGGAGATCAGGCCCCGTGTGCGTGTGCGTGGCGCAGAACAGTAGTTTTCCTGCGGCTGGGAAATCCGCCCGCTGTAGCTCCTCCGTCACGCGCTCCACAATTTCAGGAATGGTGTACAGCAGGTCGAAACTGACAATCCCGGCTACTCTTCCGGCGTTGTCTTCGAAAACGGCGACCCGCACGTTAAGATCGTCGAGAACTCCCGTGTTTGGACGTTGGTTGAAATATCCCCCAAGCGAAATGCCCAAGGGTGGTGTGATCAATCCAGATGCGAAGCCAGCGCGTATCATGCGGTTCCATCTCCTTTTCACAAAGCGACGCAAAAAAGCTTCAGGATGCTTATTTCAGATAATGGTCGGCGACTTTCATGAAAGCCTTGACGTATGCCTCCATGTGCGTCTTTTCATAGACGGGATGTGTGAAGAAGGAGATCGTTCGATCGGTCAACCATTTGGCCGTCTTGCACTCACATTTCGTGTAGTCGATCCGTCGGGCCGCCGGATCATCGAAGGGATATTTCTTCGAACCGAACCCGTTGCGTTCGACGTATGCCCGCTCCTTGTACATCTCCGGCCAAAGCACACTGTAGACCGGAACCCCCTCCTTCTCCACCGACTTGATGAACTTCTTGGCGTCGCAGGACAGGCGATCGAGGTTGAGCACGAAGGGAGCCCACCAAAAGGAATTACGCCGCTCCTCAGTGTCAACCGGCGCATGCAGGATGGCAGGGTGGTCTTTCAAAGCCGCAAGCAGCATACGACCGTTGCGTTGGCGATTCTTAAGATTCCACGAGTCGAACCGCTCCAGTTCGCACAAACCGATCTGTGACTGCATTTCCGTCAGCCGGAAATTGAACCCAACCCGTTTGTGGATATACAAAAGCTTTCCTTCTAATTCGAGAAGATTCAACCGTTCCTTCACATCGTAGCCGTGATCGCGGAACGATCGGCATTCCCAGCCTAAATCCTCATCGTTCGTGACAACCATGCCACCTTCACCACCCGTCGTGAAATGCTTGCTCTGGCAGAAACTGTAGCAGCCAGCGTCACCGAGCAGCCCGGTTTTCTTCCCCTTGAACGTTCCCCCAAAGCACTGTGCGCAGTCCTCGATCACCTTGAGTTTGTGGCGATGGGCGATGGCGAGTATCGGCCCCATGTCCGCCACCACGCCGTATAGGTGGACAACAAGGATAGCCTTCGTCCGCTCCGTGATCTTCGACTCCACATCCTTAGGATCAAGCGTATGGTCGGTGGTGACGTCTGCGAATACCGGCAGGGCGCCCGCCTGCATCACGCAGAAGGAAGAGGCGATAAACGAATACGAGGGGCAGATCACCTCGTCTCCAGGCCCGATGCCCATTGACGCCAACGCCGTGTGCAGAGCGGCCGTCCCGTTCGCCACGCTAATCGCCGCCTTTGCCCCATTCCACTCGGCGAATTTCTTCTCGAACTCAGTTCCCACGCTTCCTGTCCAGTAGTTCACTTTTCCGGCGCGCAGCGGTTCCATCGCCTTCAAGATCGTCGACTCCTCGAATTGCGGCCATTTCGGAAATGGTTTCGCACAAACGGGTTTCCCGCCATCGATCGCCAGTTGGCTCATTGTGATTCTCCTATCTTGTGACATTGTGTAGACTGGTGTTCATTCCATTATAATAGAAAACGTCTATTATGTCAAGATGCCCAATCGCACATCGCTGCAGAATTGGAGGAATCATATAGGTTTGAGGAGAGTTGTAATTTTTCTGGGCGGCATGGCTTCCGCCCAGAGAAATCAGAATGACTCGCGGCTTTCCGCCCAGGCCTTGATTTTTCTCACCTTGTCTTTCCATGTGTTTTTTTCCGTCTCCGCCAGGAAGCGTGCGAAGAGGGCGCGCACAACCGCCACGAAGGAACGCAGATGCTCCATCCGTTCGTTGAACCGCTCACCCGCCTCCATTTCCTCACCTTCAGGAAGAGACACGGAGGAGAAGCAGAACTTGTCGGCGTCGAACACGGCGCCCCAGATGGCTTGATCCTTCGCCATGATGATCTTCGCCTTTTTCATCTTTTTCCCGACCTTCAAGGCGGTGAGAGCCTCGGCACCGCGCAGGGGATTGCCCTTTCTCACCACGCTCTCCAGAGCCCCTTTGCCGTCTGAGATGAAACAAAGGGGGCCGTCAAGCATGACCCCGAAGTCGCCATGACCGTCGACCGATATCTCTCCCTTCTCGTCCTCGCTGAAATACCACAGCCAGGTTAGGAAGTCCCTCATGGGAAACCGCTCGTCGTCCTCGTGCTGCGCCAGCACCATGCCGCGGTAGGATCGGATGTCTTTTTTGTTCTCGATAAAGAGGGTCTCCTGGGTCAGCTGTGTCGGCTTGATCTTCAGCGTGTCCAGCAGGAACGCAATGAAAATATCGATTTGTTTCTGCGAGGAGGCACCCATGTACAGCACTTTGTTTCCTCGGTCAAGAATCATCGGGGTGCCCGAGAACTGCGGCACCATTTGTGGAAGCCGCTTCTCCTCGATGTTTTTCTTGATCTCCTTTTTCACCTTGCGCGGAACGTCGACGCTGCCGGTGGCCTTGCTGTACGCGAGCTCCTCTATCTTGCATTCCGCTTTCAGCAGACAGGAGGGAATCTTCCTCTGGGCGGTTCGCAGATGCAGATAGATATATCCCGCCCCAATCACTGAGGTCTCCTCGTCGATCCGTCTTTCCAGCAGACTCCTGCCGCTCACCCAGCCGATCTGCGGCTCCGTCTTGACGTCGTCAAGCTTCCCCGCGCTTTTGGCGGCGAACAACTCCAGCGCGTCATCAGGTATGTCCTCGTGGATGTGAAACACCGACAAGGTGAAGGTTCCTGATTCAAATGGCATATCACTATCTCCTTTTTTTTATTTTCCGTAGTGGGAAAGGAACCACCACGTTACATA
>CAYTFM010000034.1:39343-39647 GCA_964436735.1 uncultured Victivallales bacterium
CCTTTTTTTTATTTCCTGAAAAGTTCTATGCTTGTGCGTTTGATATGAAAATAGAGAGGAGCGTCCGGGAAAGAAGACAGAATTATAGCGTTTCTCTGCGATTTATCAACTTGGGATTCACGAGGGGTGCATGTTTTGAGATTACAGGAACAAGAATCCATAAAGAACCTATTTTTCGGAATTATTGGAGCAGTGATTGGAACTGTACTGGTAATTACAAGAAAGAAAATTCAATCAACCCAAATAGACGCCTAACGAATAAGGCTTTGATTCCGGCGCAGCCCGGATTCAAGCCTCTTGTTGA
>CAYTFM010000035.1:0-39083 GCA_964436735.1 uncultured Victivallales bacterium
TGGAATGCGGCAAATCCCTGTCCTTGTTCCCCCTCCCTCCGAGCAGGCAGTGATCGTGCGTTTTCTGGACTGGGCGAACGGGCGGCTGGAGCGGGCGATCCCGGCGAAGCGCAAGGTGATCGCGCTCTTGAACGAGCAGAAGCAGGCCATCATCCATAAGGCCGTCACCCGCGGCCTCGACCCCACCGTCCCCTTCAAACCCTCAGGTATTCCATGGCTCGGGGACATCCCGAGGCATTGGGATTTCCGTGCATTCGCCCGCTTGGCTCACATCATCCGTGGGGCTTCGCCGCGTCCTGCTGGCGACACCCGGTTTTTCAACGGGAATCACATCTCTTGGCTCACCGTGGGGGAAATAACCAAGGACAAAGAGATTTACCTCACGCAAACCGAGACGTCGCTTACAAAGCTTGGAGAAAACCACAGTGTTCGCTTTCCAGCAGGTGCGCTTGTTATTACAAATAGCGGTGCGACTCTCGGCGTTCCCAAGATTCTGGCAATTGATGTGTGTGCTAACGACGGTGTTGTTGCATTCTTGAAGCTGAATCCGATCCTTAGTCCGGTTTTTGCCTATCACTACATTTCCACCTTAACCGAGCGTTTGCGTGATGAACTTCGCCAAGGGGGGACACAGCCCAATCTAAATATCTCAATTATTCGCAACATTGTCTGTCCGATGCCACCACAACCAGAGCAGCAGGCAATTCTGGAATTTTTGGAATCAGCATTGGGAGGAATCCACACTGCAATCTCACGCCTCGAGCGCGAGATCGCCTTGCTGCGGGAATACCGCACCCGTCTTGTCGCCGACGTGGTGACCGGGAAGCTTGACGTGCGCAAGGCGGCGGCGGATTTACCCGACATGCCGCCAGTGGAGGTCGAGCCTTTGGATGATGTGGCCGTCGACGAAGAGGAATCCCCCGCTGAAGCGGAATGATTTGGAGTGCGCAGACATGTCTGCGCTTTCAATGCCCTGCGACATGTCGCAAGGGGGGAAAGCGGCGTCGTGCCGCCGCACTCCAAATTTGAAAACGACATAATAGCCAAGGTCTTTCATGCTGTTCGAGATCTATCATATCACGCATGTCGGCAACCTGCCGGGCATTGTCCGGGCCGGCGGGTTGTTGTCCGACGCCAGCATGATGAGGCCGGGGGCCGCCTACACCAATATCGGCTACAGCCACATCAAGGAGCGGCGACTCAAGCAAACGGTCAAATGTCATCCCGGAACCACCGTGGGCGAATATGTCCCCTTCTACTTTTGCCCGCGGTCGGTCATGCTGTATGTGATCAATCGTGGAACGCAAGACTTGACCTACAAAAGCGGCCAACGGGAGATCGTTCATTTGGTTTCAACCGTTGATACAGCCGCCAGGCTTGTGCCTGTCACTCAGTTGGCGTTCACGGACGGCAACGCGGCGGCCGCCTACACCAATTTCTACAGTGATCTTTCGCTGCTGGACGCAAAGGTTGACTGGGTGGCTGTCAAAACGAACCAGTGGAATGATCCGGCGGTCAAGGAGAAGAAACAGGCCGAGTTTTTGGTGAGGGACAAGTTCCCGTGGAACGGTATACTGTCCATTGGGGTCGTGGATGAAGCCATGAGAACGCGGGCACTGGAGGTGTTGCAGGCTGTCGGGTGCGATCCGATGCCACGGATAGAGGTGCGGCCAACTTGGTATTATTAGTGCCTACGGATAGGCGATCGGCAATTGCTCCGGCGCGTGCTGGGACATATATTTAGCAAAGATCAAAAAGCGGATGGGACGCGTATGCTGCGGTTCATGAAAGGCGACTTGCTGAAGGCTGATGCCGAGGCTCTGGTGAACACCGTCAACACGGTGGGCGTCATGGGGCGTGGCATCGCCTTGCAATTCAAGCAGCAATATCCGGAAAACTACCGGCGGTACGCTCACGCCTGCGAGAATGGCGAGATTGAACCGGGCGGCCTGCTGGTCGTGGATTTGAACCGGATGGAGAATCCGCGGGTCATCATCAATTTCGCGACCAAAAAGCACTGGCGCGGCGACTCCAAAATGGAGTATATCGAGAAGGGGTTGGCGGAGCTGGTTGTCGCCATCCAGAAGATGAAGATACGTTCCATCGCCATTCCGCCGTTGGGGTGCGGGTTAGGCGGCCTGTCGTGGCCCGATGTCAAAAGGCGGATCGAGAAGGCGTTGGAAAAGCTGAGCGACGTGGAGGTTCTGGTCTATGAGCCGAGCGGCGCGCCGGCGGCGGAAACCATGCAGGTCAACACGATTCGTCCCGCCATGACGATGGCATACGCCACGCTGCTGACTTTGATGGACCGCTACCTGGAACCGCGTTTGGACACGGATGTCACGTTGCTGGAGGTCCATAAGTTGATGTATTTCGCCCAGGCGGGCGGAGAACCGCTGAGGCTGGAGTTCGTCAAGGGAGTCTATGGCCCTTATTGCACGAACTTGCACCATGTGCTGGAACGCATGGAAGGGCATTTCATCCGCGGGTACGGTGACGGTTCCGAGAAACCGGGAAAAGTCATCACCTGTCAGCCGGAAGCCGTAGAGGAGGCCAAGACTTTTCTGCATCAACGTTCCGAGATTTGGGATCGCATTGATCGTGTTCAGGATATGATTTTCGGTTTTGAAACAGCCTATGGCATGGAACTATTGTCCAGCGTTCACTGGGTTGCCACCAATGCGGAACCGCCAGCCACGAGCCGTGAGGCGGCCATACAGGCCGTTCACACATGGAATTCCCGCAAGCAAAAACTATTCAAGCCTGAGCATATCGGCGTCGCTTGGGATCGGTTGCGTGAAAAAGGCTGGATCTGATGTGGACTTGTGACCACGGCGCCAAAGGGGAAGATGGCACCGCCGACTGACACCACCGAGAAGGGCCTCGAGACGCTGATCATGCGCCACATGACCGGCGTGGACGGCATCGCCATCGGGGCTAATGTCGCCGCCGACGCACGCACCCCCTACGGCGTCTCGGGCTACATCGCGGGCAGTCCAAAGGACTACGACCGCGCCCACGCCCTCGACGTGCCGCAGCTCTTCGCCTTTCTGCGCTCCACGCAGCCAGACGCCTTCAAGAAGCTCCAGCTGTCGGACAAGGCGGACATAAACACCCTGAAATTCCTCGCCCGCCTCTCGTCGGAGATCGGCAAGCGCGGCGTCATCGACGTGCTGCGCAAAGGCGTGGAGCATGGGCCGGTCCATTTTGACCTCTTCTACGGGACGCCGTCGGAGGGCAACGCCAAGGCGGCGGCGCTGCACGCCATGAACCGCTTCTCCGTCACGCGCCAGCTCGCCTACAGTAGCGACGAGACGCGGCGCGCGCTCGACCTGTGCCTCTTCATCAACGGCATGCCGATCGCCACCTTCGAGCTGAAGAACAGCCTCACCAAGCAGACGGTGGAAGACGCCATCGAGCAGTACCGCCGCGACCGCGACCCGCGCGAGAAGCTTTTCAGTCCTCCTGGCCGCTGCGCCGTGCACTTCGCAGTGGACGACAGCGAGGTGCGCATGTGCACCGAGCTCAAGGGAGAGGGCTCGTGGTTCCTGCCCTTCAACAAGGGCTGCAACGACGGCGCAGGCAACCCACCCAACCCGGACGGCCTCAAGACGGACTACCTCTGGAGGGACGCGCTCACCCCGGCGGGGCTGACCGACATCCTCGAGAACTACGCCCAGATCGTCGAGGAGAAGAATCCCAAGACGGGCAAGAAGGAGCGCAAGCAGATCTTCCCCCGCTACCACCAGCTCGGCGTGGTGCGCAAGGCTCTGGCCGACACGCGCGCCAACGGCGCCGGGAAGCGCTACCTCGTCCAGCACTCGGCGGGCAGCGGCAAGTCGAACTCCATCGCCTGGCTCTCGCACCAGCTCATCGGTGTCAAGCGCGGGGGCAAGGAGGTCTTCGACTCGGTGATCGTGGTGACCGACCGGCGCGTCCTCGACGACCAGATCCAGAAGACCATCAAGCAGTTCATGCAGGTGGGGGCGACAGTGGGGCACGCCGAGCGCTCGGGCGACCTGCGCAAGTACATAGAGCAGGGTCGGAAGATCATCATCTCCACGGTGCAGAAGTTCCCCTTCATCCTCGACGAGATCGAGTGCGAGTCCGGCAGGACCTTCGCCATCGTCATCGACGAGGCGCACTCGAGCCAGGGCGGCAAGACCTCGGCGGCGATGAGCAAGGCCCTCGGCGACGCCACCGAGGAGGACGACGGCCCCGACCCCGAGGACACGGTGAACGAGGCGCTCGAGAGGCGCATGGCGGCACGCAAGATGCTGGCCAACGCCAGCTACTTCGCCTTCACCGCCACGCCCAAGAACAAGACGCTGGAGATGTTCGGCGAGCCGCTGCCGCCCGACGCCGAGGGCAAGGTCAGGCACCGCCCCTTCCACAGCTACACGATGAAGCAGGCGATCGAGGAGGGGTTCATCCTCGACGTGCTCAGGAACTACACGCCCGTGGACAGCTACTACAAGCTGGTCAAGAAGATCGAGGGCGACCCGGAGTTCGACACCAAGAAGGCGCGGAAGAAGCTGCGCCGGTACGTCGAGAGCCACGACCACGCGGTCCGGCTCAAGGCAGAGATCATGGTGGACCACTTCCATGAGCAGGTGCTGGCGGCCGGGAAGATCGGCGGCAAGGCGCGCGCCATGGTGGTGACGGGCGGCATCGAGCGGGCTATCCAGTACTACCAGGCCTTCAAGGCCTACCTCGCAGAGCGGAAGAGCCCCTGCCAGGCCATCGTCGCGTTCTCCGGCGAGCACGAGTACGGCGGGGCCAAGGTCAGCGAGTCCTCGCTCAACGGATTCCCCAGCGGCGACATCGCCGACATGTTCCAGGAGGAGCCGTACCGCTTCCTGATCTGCGCCGACAAGTTCCAGACGGGCTACGACGAGCCGCTGCTGCACACGATGTACGTGGACAAGCCGCTCGCGGGCATCAAGGCCGTGCAGACGCTGTCGCGAATCAACCGCGCGCACCCCCAGAAGCACGACTGCTTCGTGCTCGACTTCCAGAACAACAGCGAGGCGATCACCTTCGCCTTCCAGGACTACTACCGCGCCACGCTGCTGAGCGAGGAGACCGACCCCGACAAGCTCCACGACCTCAAGGCCGCACTGGATGGCGCGCAGGTCTACTCGCCGGACCAGGTGCGGCAACTCGTGGAGCTGTTCCTCACCGGCGCCGACCGCGACAGGCTCGACCCGATACTCGACGCCTGCGAAAAGGTCTACGAGGCCCTCGACGAGGACAAGCAGGTGGACTTCAAGGGGAAGGCGAAGGCGTTCTGCCGCGCGTACGACTTCCTCGCCTCGGTGATGACCTATAACAACGTCGAGTGGGAGAAGCTCTCCATCATGCTGAACCTGCTGACGCCCAAGCTGCCCGCCCCCCAGGAGGAGGACCTCGCGAAGGGCATCCTCGAGGCCATCGACATGGACAGCTACCGCGTCGAGAAGAAGGCGGCGATGAAGATCGCCCTGGCGGACCAGGACGCCGAGATCGCCCCCGTGCCGACGGACGGAGGCGGCCACAAGCCCGAGCCCGAGCTCGACCGCCTGAGCAACATCATCAGGGCCTTCAACGAGAACTTCGGCACCCTCTTCACGGACTCCGACCGCGTCGCGCGCCGCATCCGCGAGGACATCGCCCCGAAGGTCGCCGCCGACTCCGCCTACCAGAACGCCAAGGAGAACACGCCGCACACCGCGCGCATGGCGCACGACCAGGCACTCGGCAAGGTGATGCAGATACTCCTCAAGGACGACACGCAGGTCTACAAGCAGTTCGTCGAGAACGAGTCGTTCCGCCGCTTCGTCGGCGACATGGTGTACGCTCTCACCAGCTAAATAGAAGACCCGATCCCCTTTGCGCACCCTGATCTTCGTGACAAAAAAAGGACGTTCGCCACATAGCGGCTTGCCGAGGTCCCGTCCAGGGGCTATTTTCAAAATAGGTTTCAATGACGTCCTGGTCGCCGCTTATGTTCCAGGCCAGAACCTACGAATCATCCGCCCCGGGAGGGCACTGCCCTGAAAACCAAGCCTGACACCCATTCCGAAAACCTGCGTCATCGGCCTCTTTACACGCTAACCGATGTGGCGCGCTATGCTCGGGTGCAGCCGGACACGCTGCGATCTTGGGCCGGTGATCTATTCGAGAAGGACGGGGCGGAGAGCCCATCCCCGTTCAGTTTTGTGAACTTGGTGGAGGCCCACGTCCTGATGGCGCTGCGCCGTATACACCGCGTCAAGATGAACGACATTCGAAAGGCTATCGACTGGCTCGGCAAACAATCTGGCTCGATCCACCCGCTGGCAGAACTCGACTTGGAAACCGACGGGAAAGAAATCTTCGTCCGCTTCTTTGGGGTGCCGGTTAGCGCCAGTGCTGGCGGACAAGCCGCCTTCCCGCAAATCGTCGACCTCTACCTCAGTCGGATCGAACGGGACAAGGATCGGCTCCCCACTCGGTTCTACCCTTTCACATACGACAACTGCCCCAAAACAATTGTCATGGATCCAGCGGTGGCCTTTGGTCGCCCAGTGGTCGTCGGCACCCGCGTGGCCACTACGATGGTCTTCGACCGCTACAGCGGTGGTGAGAGCCTTACAGCCATCGCAGGCGACTACGGGCTTGACATCCAGTGCGTCGAGGAGGCGTTGCGGTGCGAAATCGAACGCCGGGCCGCGTGATTCTCGTCCTCGACGAGAACTTGTCAGGCCGTTCCATACTCGATGGCTTGCGCAAGCATGGCATAGAAGTATTAGCGCAGACCGATCTGATGAACCGTGGCATACCCGACGAGGAGGTCCTGCGGATTCTGTCCGGTCGGATGGACTGCTACCTGCTCACCAAGGACAGCGATTTCCACCATCATCCGACGGTCAAGCAGGCTTTGTTGCAGCATGGGATCGGAGCATTCGTAATCACTGCCCACAAGAACAAGACCGGCCCGGAGTTGGTCGAGATGATCGCCAAGGCGTGGCGGCGCATCCAACACTTCGCTGAACAGCACCCACGCCCGTTTGCAGCCAAGATCCTTGCCGATGGGCATGTGGAGCTGACGTCATGAACAAAAGTTTCCTTATCGGCGGTGCGGCAGCGGCGTGGCAGCCCGCCCCCGCCGGAGCCGGATAGGAGCCGGAACACCATTCCGTCGCCACAAGTGTTAGTCAGCCATTTTTCACCCTTTTCCGGACTTCCATCGAAATGTAAATATCGCCAACAAGCATTATACTTTATGAGGTAAACATCCCCCTCCAAAGGCACCTGATGAGCACAGTGAACAGCGGGGGCGCTGCTATCCGGAGGAGGACTGGGAGATAGTCAATGCTACCGTTCATAGGGCGTTGGAGACGGGCGTCGGCTACGAGTTGGACGTGCGTGCGCTCCAGAACGGCAGGAAAATATGGGTCACGACACGCGGGGAAATCATGCGGGATAGCCAAGGCCAAGTCGTGGGCCTGCGTGGCACCGTGCAGGACATCACCGAGCGCAAGCGGACCGAGGTTGAACTGGTTAGGGCGAAGGAAGAGGCCGAGGCGGCAAACAGGACGAAGAGCCAGTTCCTGGCGAACATGAGCCACGAGCTACGCACGCCGCTGAACCCGATCATCGGCTTCTCCGACATACTGGCGGAGGCGCCGAACCTGACCGAGGAGCAGCGGCAGTGGCTCGCCATCATCAGCCAGCGCGGGCTTGACCTGCTGGCTCTGATCGGCGACATCCTCGACCTCTCCAAGGTCGAGGCGGGGAAAACCGTTCTGACTTCGCAGCCTACGAGCCTCCGCCGGATGATGAAGGACATAGTAGCCTCAATCCAACATGCGGCCTCCAAGAAGCGCTTGGAGCTGGAGTCCCATGTGGCGGCGGAGCTGCCGGACGAGATCCGCATGGACGGCCTGCGGCTCAGGCAGATCCTCCTCAACCTTCTGGGCAACGCCATCAAGTTCACCCGGGTCGGCGGCGTCGCCGTGCGCGTCGAGAAGGCGGACGCCGGTCGGTTGGAGCGCCCACTGGCCGACGGCGAGACCGCCCTGCTGTTCAGCGTGCGGGACACGGGGATTGGCATACCGGAGGGCAAGCGCGCCATGATCTTCGAATCGTTCAAGCAGGCCGACATCTCGCACGCAGTGGAATACGGGGGCGCCGGGCTTGGGCTGGCTATCGCCTGGAACCTGGTGCGGCTGATGGGTGGCACGATATGGGTGGAGAGCGCGGTGGGGCAGGGCAGCATCTTCTCCTTCACCGTCATCGTCGGCGTCCATCAGCATGCGCCCATCTCACCAGTGAACCGAAAAGACGCGGTGGCCCCCGTCCAAAGGCAGCCGCTGAAAATACTCGTCGTGGACGATGATCCGATCAACAACCTGATGATGGAGGCGTTGATGCGGGAGCGCGGCGACGAGGTCCAGTCGGTCCAGGACGGCGAGGAGGCGCTGGCGCTCCTGGACGCCGAGCCCTTCGACGTGGTGCTGATGGACGGACGGATGCCGCGGATGAGCGGGATCGAGGCGACACGGGCCATTCGGGAGCGCGACCTGCGGTCCGGACAGCACACGGTGATTGTCGCGGTGACAGCTCACGCTCTTAAGGGGGACAGGGAGACTTTCCAGGCGGCGGGTGTGGACGGCTACGTCACCAAGCCCATCCTGCAGAAAGTTCTCTTCCAAGCCATCGACGCCGCGCTCGCCGCCAAGCGTGAGGTGTGAGCCTCCGTTCGTTGCGGCGAATAGCGCATCAGATCAGAAGGTCCACTTCTCGTTGTCGCCTATCTTGCCTGACATCCTTCCGCTCCACGCCGGAGCCGTATAGGAGCCGGAACGCCATTTCGACACCGCGATCAAAAGCACCACTGCCAATGGTGTCGTCTTCATTTGGCGATCTTCTGCCTTATATCGGGCAGTGTCTTGGCTTTGGCGGGATCAGAAATACGATATGCGAGCAGCTTCACACGGTCATTCGCGAGGAACCATGCCAGAGCATAGCCCCACGCGAACAGAGCCCAACCCCAGCCGATGGGTGTCATGAACAGTCCATAGACCGCTATCAAGGTCGCCACGATTTGCGTGCCGACCACCGCCGCAAACAGAATCCGCGCGGGGCGCATCGACCAGAACGGCCCATGCGTTCGCGTCAGGAAGATCGTCAGATGTCCCGCCACGGACAGCTTCAAATACATCAGCGTCTGGATGTGCGCGCGGTCGAGATGGAAGACACGCTCGCCGAGATAAAAAAAAACGAAGGAGGCGACGCCCCCGGCGACGCCCAGCACCGTGGCGATCCCCAGCACCATGCGCATGTTCCAATAATCGGGCTGTTCCTTATAATGAACGTTGTCATAGGCGACGGACAGAATGGCGACGTCGTTGAGCAACGCCAGCATCACGATCATCACCGCCGTCAAGGGATAAAAGTTGAAAACCAGGATCGCCAGCGTCATGAACAGCAGCACGCGCAGTGTTTCGGAGATGCGGTAGATCGCATAACTGTTCATCCGCTGAAATATTTTCCTACTCTCCTTGATTGCGTCAATAATCACTGACAGTCCGGGTGTCAGCAGCACGATAGACGCCGCCGCGCGCGCCGCATCCGTCGCATCCGACACGGCGATGCCGCAGTCGGCCTTCTTCAGGGCGGGGGCGTCATTCACCCCGTCGCCTGTCATGCCGACGATGTGGCCGCGTTTTTGCAGGACATCCACAATGTGGAACTTGTGTTCGGGGAACACCTGGGCGAAACCGTCGGCCTGCTCGATGGATTCGGCCACCGCCGTGGTCTCTTGCTTCTTTGAGTCGCCCAAGCTGCCTGCATCGAGGATGTTCGCGCCCATGTCCAACTTTTTGGCGGTTTCCTTGGCGATGGCCAGCGCATCGCCAGTCACCATCTTGACCTTGACGCCCATCGCACGCGCGGTCGCGATGGTGGCCTTGGCATCTTCCCGTGGCGGATCGAACAAGGGCAACACGCCAACAAACTGCCATGGCCCGTCACCCTCGGCCTTCGCCACGCCCAGCGAACGAAAGCCGCGCGCCGCAAATTCGTTGACCGCTTTCTCGACGACTGGCTTCTCCTGTCCGGCATTGGCCGACAATGCCAAGATCACCTGCGGCGCGCCCTTCGTCACCTTGAACGTCTTCCCGTCCTTGCCCTTGACGGTGGCTTCGGTGCGTTTATGCACCGGGTCGAAAGGCTGGAAATGGACCACCTGATAACCCTGCAGCACCTCTTTGCTTTTCAGGCCGCCCAGGACGGCCAGATCAATGGTGTCGTTATTGTCCGCACGCGACGCCAGCGCGCCATTGAGGATCACTTGCTCGGCGGGGACATTGTTCATGCAAAAGGGGTCGCCCAGCGTTAGCTTGTTCTGGGTAAGTGTGCCGGTCTTGTCGGCGCACAGCACGTCCACGCCCGCCAATTCCTCGATGGCCACCAACCGGCTCACAATCGCCTCTTTTTTGGCGAGCATGCGCGCGCCGACCGCCATCGTCACCGACAGCACCGTCGGCATCGCCACGGGAATCGCAGCCACGGTCAGCACCAAGGCGAATTGCAACGTAGTGAGGATCGGGTCACCGCGGAAGAGGGCGACGGTAATGATAACCGCCACCAGGGCCACCGCGAGGATGATCAGATAATTGCCAATCTTCAGCACCGCGCGCTGAAAATGGCTGACGGTGTGTGCCTCCTGCACCAGTTGAGCCGTCTTGCCGAAGTAAGTGTTAGCACCTGTGGCATAGACCAGCGCCCCAATTTCTCCCTGGCGGATAATCGAGCCCGAGAACACCGCCTCGCCAGCTTTGCGCATGGCGGGCAACGACTCTCCCGTCAGCGCGGACTGATCCACTTCCACCGGGTCACCTTCCAGCAAACGCGCATCCGCCGGGACAATGTCGCCTAAGCGCATACGGATGACGTCGCCCGGCACCAACTCACGCGCCGCCGGATTGACCCACTTCCCATCACGTTTCACCCGAGCCTTGACCGCCAACTTGGCCTTGAGGGCCTCAATGGCATCACCCGCCTCTCGCTCTTCCCAGAATCCGACCACGGCGTTGGCCAGAAGCAGAAGGAGGATGATGGCAAAATCCGGCCAATGCCGGGCCACCGCCGAAAGGATCACGGCCGCTTCGATCATCCACGGGATCGGCCCCCAAAAATAGGTTAGGAATTTCAGGAATGGATTGGTCTTCTTTTCTTCAATCTCGTTAGGCCCATATTCGGTCAATCGCTTTTGCGCCTCGGCTTGGCTGAGACCGTCCGGCGACGATCCCAACTTCGCCTGCAGTTCCGGCATGGGAAGGGACTTCAGATCGTCCTTCGCATCAGGCTTCGATTCGGGATCCTTGGACTGGTTCTTCTTGAGTTGCGCATTCATTTGGGGTGCCCCAACTTCCAGTTCCGGATTTCAAACATGTCCTCGCCGAGCTCGTCGATATGCCGCTTGCGCTCAATGAGCTTGTTCTGCATCATCTGCTTCAGTTAGACCCTCTTGCCCCCCCCAACTACGTTAGCCGATTTATCACATCCACGGACTGGACCTCTTTCTCAGAGTCTGTCGAACGGACATGCTTGTAGGATAGCAGCGTGACGATCATGATCGGGACGATTCCCATGAAGATGAACACCAGGTCGGCGGGCATCCGCAGCCATTCGAGGAACATGATGAGGCGCTGGTCGGAGAACCCGGGGCCGCGCGCATGCCAGTAACCGTTGTTCAGGGTGTCAATGAATTGCAGCACCCCGCTCGGGAAAAGATTCATCACCACCATGCCGGCCAACCCGATGTTCAGCCCCCAGAATGATATGCGGATGTATTTCTCCATCCGAAGCCAATGCGCGTCTGTGGATGTCTGCCGAAGCACGAATACCAGCAAGGCCATGCCGAGCATCCCGAAGACCCCAATGAACGCCGAATGCGCATGGTTGGCCGTGAGATTGGTCCCCACCTCGTAGTAACTCACCACGGGTAAATTGATCAGGAAGCCGAAAATGCCTGCGCCGATGAAATTCCACACCCCTACCGCTATCAGGAAGTTGAACGTCCATCTGTGCGGCAGGTCGATCCTGCGCCCGCAAATATCGCACTGCGAGCGCATGAGGTTCGTGAAGTCGGTGGCGTCCAGCGTCAGGAGGATCAGCGGCACGACCTCCATGGCCGAAAAGGTCGCCGACAAAGCCATCGCCGCGTCCGACTGTCCCGCCCAGTACCAGTGATGGCCTGTCCCGATGATTCCGCTTCCGAGGAACAGGATGGCGTCGAGGTAGATGACCCGCAGGGCGGTCTGGCGGCTGACCATCCCGAGCATGAGGAACATCGCCGCCACCATCACCGTCACGAACACCTCGAAGAAACCCTCCACCCACAGGTGGATGATCCAGAACCGCCACGTCTCCACGATCGTGAGATGCGTGGTGCTGCCAAAGAAGAACGCCGGCAGGTAAAAGACCGGGATCGTAAACGCCGCTATCAGGAAAAGCCACGCGATCTCCTTCTGCCGCGGATCCCTGAGAGCGGGGCCAACGGCGCGGACGAGCAGTGCCACCCAGAAGAGCAATCCCGCGGCCAGAAGGATCTGCCAGCCCCTGCCGATCTCTAGGTATTCCCATCCCTGGTTGCCAAACCAGAACCAGAGTCGTCCCATCATTTGCCTCGCCCCGAAGAACTCGCCCGCCAGGCTTCCGAGGATGACCACGGAGAGTGCCGCCCATAACGCGTTGACCCCGGTCGTCTGCCACCTGGGATCCTTTCCCCCCATGGCGGACGCCAGATACAACCCGCCACCGACAAACGCGGTGGCCACCCTGAAGATCGCCATCTGCAAGTGCCATGTTCGCAGAACGTTGCTTGGCTGCAATGCGGACAGATCGATGCCGTAGAAGTTTCCCGGTTCCGCGCGGAAATGAGGGACCGCCCCTCCCACCAGCGCTTGAGCCATGAAAAGAAGCGCGACGACAACAAAGTACTTCACGGTAGCCCGCTGGCTGGGCAAGGCCACGCCGGGGAGGAGTTGCGGATGGATGTGGGTCTTGCTGCTTTTCCAGCCGAGAAAATTGAATCGACCAAAAGCGAACAAAACCGCCGCCGTGCCCGCCAGCAATGCGATCAGGCTGAGTGTGCTCCACAGAACCGCCTCAGCGGATGGCCCATTGCCGAGGGAAGGTTCATAGGGGAAATTTCCTGTGTACGAGTGCGTCTTGCCAGGAGCATTGGCGGCGCACGCCCACGCAGTCCAAGAAAAAAACGCAGTGAGCTGGCGAAGCTCTTCCATGTCGACAATGGTCTTGGGAGGCAGTCCCCGGCTGGCGCGCGAGCCGTCAAAATAGTCTTTCCATAGGCCAATCTGATGACGGAACGAGGACGCCTCCGGCATGCTGTAAACCAGAGTCCCGGTGGCGGAATCGTAGCGGTTCTCGCGCAACAGCTTGCGAGACTCCATCTGCGCCATGCTCTGCTCCTCGGAGGATAGTTGTGTAAAAGGGCGCCGGAACGCGCGCATTGCCAGATCGTCCTGTGTGTCCAAAACCAGTTCATGTAGATATTGCGCCGAGAAATCTGGGCCGAGATACGCTCCATGTCCCCAAATAGTGCCATTCTCCATTATGGCGTGCTTCAGGAACACTTGTTGTCCGGCGGTAATGTCGTCGCCGGTGAACACCACCTCCCCCGCCTGATCAACCACCCTTGCAGGGATAGGCGGACCGACGCGGCCCATGTAGGTGCTGGCGGTGATTCCGAACAGAACCGCCAATCCTGTCATCACCACGAAAAGGGCGGCATATCTCCAACCGCATGAAACTCCGTCGTTATCTGTGGCATTGCTTGGCTTCATGAGCGACTTCTCCTTTCGGCGGGTCAAACGGGTCTGCCAAACTTGGGCAGGACACGAGATCGACGTTGTCTGTGTTTTACTTGATCCAAACTACACATCCTCCGCTGTGGCGACACCCCCATATCCATCTACGCACCTGGGCCTTGTAGTGACTGTAGGCGTCTCCAAAAATCTTCTCCATCTTTTCCTCTTCCTGACGGACAAAGACAACGTCGAACAACACGCCGAGCACTGGCACTACAAGCCACGGTGTCACGGTGCCCAACAGGCATGCGACGCCCGAAAGCATCAGGAGAATCCCGACATACATCGGGTTCCGAGTAATGCGAAACGGCCCGCTCGTGACCATAGCCATCGGCACGCCGAATGGCTCGGCGGTCGTCTTGTGGCATCTGAAAAATCGGAGGGCGAAAAGAACGAGCGTTGCGCCGAGAAGCAGCGAAACGGCGCCAAGAAGGTTCCAGGGAAACGCGATGATCCGCGCAATCGGAGCCAGCATTCCGCAAACATCGCAAACGTATTTCCCTATGACGGATTCTCCCTATGCTCGTTGTTCCCTTGCCTATCTGGACTTTTAATCAATGCATGAGAATTCAATTCACTTTTCACACAAAGCCGCTCAGCTTGAAAACTATTCTACGCATGGGTGGTCGCCAAAGCACCACTATATTATAGCCAGCGGAAAGATAGGATGTTATGGGGCATAACCCTACCTTGACATGGGGTGTGAACCTGCCGTAGTATTGCCCGCTTTATGCCTTGAAAATCGATCCTGCCGACGCCGTGCGCCCTTGCCGTGCGCTTCCACGACGGGCAAAAATAACAGGTTCGTGACGCTCCCCCTCACTCACTCTTGACAAATGTGGCCGACCTACCCCTGGACGCTATTTGAACCAGTGGCATACAAATTCAGACCTACGCATTTGCCTATGCGCTCCGGTCGGGTAATGTAGACTCAGCTTGTAGGAAGGTGAAGGAGGTGCCTTTCACGCTGTAAAATGAAAGTGCTCCCATGTGGCGTCACTCAGCCTGTTCCTCTCAAGGTTTCGCACTCTATGCCGACAACATCCAAGCCTGGGTGTTGTCGGTTCTCCTATCATTCGCCCTGACGCCAACCCTTCCCGCCGATCCAGACAATGTGGATCAATCTTCCCTAGAAGCGCCTTTGGACACCTCCGATCAGGTGACGGCGGTCATCCCCGACGACAAGCGGCCGACCTCGTTCATCGATCAGAAGAGCGGAAAGCCCGCGGGATACGGCGTTGACCTTTTAAGCCTTGCTGCGGAGAAGGCCGGCCTGAAGGTCACCTACATCAGCGTCAGCGACTGGGAGGCGGCTGAAGAGGCTTTGATAAACGGCAGGGCCGACATCTGCCCCGTCATGACAGTGACGGAAAAACGGAAGGAAGTCTTCGGCTTCACGCGACCGATCGAGGCCCCCGCCATCACCATCAATACCCGCGCGCAAACGAAGGACATCAAGAGCGTCGCCGACCTTGCGGGGCGAGACGTCGGCGTGGTCCAGGCTAGCCAGGCATTGGCGCTGCTGAAAGGTCGCCCGGGCGTCAGGCTGATCGAATACGGCTCTGTTCATATCGCTCTTCTTGAACTTCTGTCGGGGCATGTGGACGCTTTTGTGGGCCCTTCCAGCGCGGTGTCGTCCCTCGCCCGAGAGGCGCATATCGACGACCAGGTGAGAATCCTCACTCCTGCGCTTGTGGAGTTCAAAAGGGCGTTCGCCGTGCGGAAGGACAAGCCGCATCTGCTTGAGCGGCTTGACAAGGCTCTCGACGAGGTGCTGGGAGGACACCAGCACGCGGCAATCTTCACGAGGTGGTTTGGGAAGCCTTCGCCATTCTGGACGCCGGGGCGGGTCGCAATGTCGATGTCTGCGCTCGTTCTCGTTCTTGTTGTCCTCATGGCGATCTGGCGCTACCGGATTCTATGTGGGACGAATACGGCGCTGCGGAAAAGCGAGGAGGGCTACCGCACCATTGTCGAGACGGCCAACGAGGGCATTTGGAGCATGGATGCGGAGTTTCGCACGACATTCATGAATCAGCGGATGGCTGTCCTCCTTGGGTGCGCGGCGGGTGAGGAGATTGGCAAACCAGTCAGCCAGTTCATATTTGAGGAGGACATGGCGGATCTCGCATCGAAGATCGACGAGCGGAAGCGGGGCTACAAGGCGGTCTATGAGCTCCGGTTCCGCCGAAAAGACGGCGGCACGCTATGGTGCGTCGCCTCCGCCTCGCCGCTTTACGACGGGAAGGGGGAGTACACAGGCTCGTTTGGCATGTTCACGGACATCACCGAGCGCAAGCGCGCTGAGACTGAATTGCAGCAGGCCAAAGAGGAGGCGGAGAGGGCGAACTTAGCCAAGAGCCAATTCCTGGCTAACATGAGTCATGAGCTGCGCACGCCGCTGAACCCGATCATAGGGTTCTCGGATCTGCTGGTGGATGCGCCGAACCTGACCGAGAAGCAGCGGCAATTCCTTGGCATCATCAGCCAGCGCGGGCACGATCTGCTATCGCTGATCGGCGACATCCTGGATCTTTCCAAGATCGAGGCGGAGAAAACCGTCCTTGATCCGCAGCCCAATAGCCTCCGTCTGATTATGAAGGATATTACGGACTCGATCCGACCCGCAGCATCCAAGAATAGCCTGGAGCTGGAATCGCATGTGGCGGCGGAGCTGCTGGACGAGATCCGGACGGACGGCCTGCGGCTCCGGCAAATCCTCCTCAATCTTCTGCATAATGCCCTCAAGTTCACGCCATCGGGCAGCATTGCCATCTGGGTCGATGCCGCTGGAAACGAGAGACTTGTGCGCCCACCAACCGACGGTGAGACCGCCCTGCTGTTCAGCGTGCGGGACACGGGGATCGGCGTGCCGGAGGGCAAGTGCGCCATGATCTTCGAGTCGTTCAAGCAGGCCGACACCTCGCATGCCGTGGAGTACGGGGGCACTGGTCTGGGGCTGGCGATCGCCTGGAACCTGGTCAAGCTGATGGGAGGCACGATATGGGTGGAAAGCGAAGTTGGGAAAGGCAGCACCTTCTCCTTCACGATCATCGTCGGCGTCGGCCACGGTGCCACCGCCCCGGCCCCGGTCGGGAATACGGTCCCCTCGCCCCCTCGCCAGCCACTGAAAATACTCGTCGTGGAAGACGATCTCGCCAGCCGCATGATGATGGAAACGATAATCCGGCAGCGCTGCGACGAGGTCCAGTTGGCCCAGGATGGCGGGGAGGCGTTGGCGCTCCTTGACGCCGATGCCTTCGACGTTGTCCTGATGGACATCCGCATGCCGCGGATGAACGGGATCGAGGCCACCAAGGCGATACGGGAGTGCGATCAACGCGCCGGGCGGCGGCGTACGATAATCATCGCGCTGACGGCGCATGCACTGTCAGGGGACAAGCAATCCTTCCTTGCGGCGGGAATGGACGGCTACCTCGCCAAGCCCATCCAGAGGGACAGCCTTTTCGATGCCATCGACGCGGCACTCAGAACCAACCGAGGCGCATGATGAGCACTAATGATAAGCAGGAACGATGATTCCGCCGACCTGCGCAAACGGACGGAGGCGAAAGCCAGGGCGGAGGAGTCCCTGCATCTCTTGAATAGCCGCGGCCTTTCGTCCTCACTTCAGTTTTTCTTTGAGGAAGTTGATCCTCTCGGTGGTGCTGGTGGGGATCTTGCAGGGGATCAGTTCCCAGCTCTCCTCGAACGACATGCTTTCACCGGGTTTCAAGGTCGTGTACGGGCCGTGCATCTCCAGTTCCGTCAAGGGGCCCGGCGTGTTGCCGACGAGTTTGAAGATCTCGATGAAGGCGTGGTCCGCATGCACTTTGTTCTTCGGAGTGACAGCCGCTTTTTTCAGGAAAAGGCAGCCGCCGCTGAAAGCCGCCAAAAGGCCGTCGGGCGGATTGAGGAACGTCTTCGAGGTGAAAGCGTGCTCCTTGTCCTTCGCCACTGATTCGCTGTCGAAGTTCAGGAAACCGTCCGTTATCGTGTAGGGAAGAACTCGATCGTTCTCGGGACTCCACGCGGCGCACTCCAGTCGCACCAGTCCGCCCTCCTTGCTGAAGGGGGCATAGACGATGGCGTCTCCGGGAAGGCGCGTGTTCGACCAGATGTCCCAGGAGACCTCGCTGTCTCTGATGTTCGTCGCGGTCGCTTTCAGAAAAGCCTTGTTGTCCTTGAGGTGAATCTCTTTCACCAGTTGGATGCCGCTGACGGGACTGGCGGGACTTTTCAGCTTCACGGAATCGGCCGTCTTCTTGCCCGGATTGACGTCTTGCCGCACCCACCAGGATTTCTGAGGACCAAGCCAGTAGATATGGCCATTGAGCGGCAGAAACTGCGGATCCTCGGCGGAAACCTTTGGGGCCGCCTTATTCCAGAGTTTTGAATCGGTCTGCAGAATGTTTTGACCGTCGCGTGTCCGGAAAAGAACCACCGGCGCGCCGGTGTCGGGAAGGACGCCAAGGACCACCTTCTGGTTTTCCAGAAGCAGGAGGCTGGCTTCGCCCTCGGTGTCGGCGGGACGGACCGCTGGGGCGCTTGCGGCGGGCGCGGCGGGACGAGCCGCCAGATAACCCCAGACGAAGACGTTCGGCGCCCAGGTGTCGACCACGAACTCGTTCATCGAGACGAACAGGAAGATGTCGAAATAGGCCTCGGTGAGGGGCCAGTCGTAGGGATTCGGCCAGCAGACGTTGGGTTTGCTGATGTACAGCGGAATGGGCCAGTCCCAGAATCCGCCTTTCCAATTCCAATAGTCGACGTTGCCGAACACGGTGAATCCCGCGGGCGGCGGTTGTCCGCTGGAGCGTGAGTCCAGATGTAGCGGACGCTTCACAGGATTAGCGCCGAGTCCGGTCGTGTAGACGATGTTGTTCGGGTTGCAGCCCGACTGGAATTGGCAGGGAAGCAGCGCCCCTTGCAGGTATTCGTCCTTGCCGGTGAGGTAGTGGGCGCGGGCGAGTTCCGTCCCGCCGGAGGTGCTGAAGAAACCGCCGAACATCGGGCGGTGCTTGTCCATCGTCGTCAGGTTAAAGGCGTTCCCCGTGGCGTATTCTATCGACTTGTCGGCCTGTAGCGTGACCGCCTTGATGGCGTTCTTCTTCATTTCTGGATCGGCCTTGGCGTCGTCTAGCCGCGCGTAGAGGAACGCTGCGTCGCATTGGATGTACTTCCCCCACCAGCAGACGGTCGACGGATCCTTGAGGCATGTGCTCTGTAGGAAGATCTCATGGTAGTTCTTGTCGCCGGTGAGGTCGTAGAGGACGAGGGATGAAAGGTTTCTGGCGTCGGTGGCGACCCAGAGCTCTTTTAGTTTGTCCACGGTGCCGTCGGCTTTCCTTTTCGCGTAGTCGGCCTCGGCCCAGTTGAAGGCATTGACGGCGCTGTCCTCATAGACTTTCGCCAGCTTGGGCTTGATCGGCTTGAGTACTTTCGCCGCGCGGCCGGCGGCCGCAGCATAGTACCAGGAGTCGCGGATGTTCGGTGCGAGCACGTAGGCGTGCTGCGTGGAGAGCCAGCTCATCTCGCCGGGGCTCGGATCGCCGTTGGTCTCGATGCCGTAGGGGATGCCGCCGTCCGGCAGCTGCATCCGCCGGAAACAGTCGATCTCGAAGAGCGCCTCGGTGGTGATGTCCGGCACGCCCTCGATTGGCGGGATGTTGAGCTTGAGGGCGTTGAAATAGGCCGGATACAGTTCGACCATTTCGAGCTGGTACAGTGTCGTCTTCATGTGCGTCACGCGGCGCGGGTTCCAGTCGCCGGCGTCATGGTAGCCGCCCCAGGCCTCCTTGACCGTCTCGCCCGTGTCGCCCTTCACGATGTCGGCGAACGACTCGTTGCCGTTGGCGAGGGCGTCGTAAGTGGTGCGCGTGACGACCGCTCCGTCGGCGACGTTGAAGTCGGCGGGTTTCTTGAAGTCGGTGTAGGGCGGCCCGAGCTCGATGCCGCTGCGGTTGTGGTAGAGCCCCCGCATCTGGATGAGGAAGGCCTTCTCCCAGACGGACGCGCCGATCTCGAACGGATAGCTGCAGCCGACCCCTTCGACAAAAACGCGGTAGGATCCCGCCGTTTTGAATTCGCTGAAGTCCATCCGGTAGACGGCCGTGCTGCTTTGGTTCTTTGGCGGTTTCGTCCACAGGACTTCCGTGCCGTCGGCGGCCATGACGCGTTCCACGTTTCCGCTGAATGCCGCGGCGCCGCTCTTATTGTCTAGCAGCGAGAACGTCAACCCCGCCGGGAGCGAGCAGGCGCCGCCCGTGCCGAGCCAGACCGACAGGAAGGCGCGTTTCGCGGGATCGTCGGGACGGTAGCCGATCTGGTTCACATGGACGGAGTCGCTGCGGACGTTTTGGAGATCGGCCTTGAACGTGAGATTTTGATTCCTGACATTCACGGCGGTGATTGCGATGGCGTATTCCTTCCCGGCCTGGATCGCAGAGGGCAGCTTCAGGTAGATGGTGTGGCGCATCGGAAAGACGATCCCGTTCGACTGCTGCCAGTCGGTCGGCATGCTCTTGCGGTGGACGGCGACCGGTTTGACGCCAGCCGCGTACGCCGCGTCGTCCTTCGAGGTGACGGTGTAGTTCGCCGCGTTCTCGGCAAGGAAGTCTAGCAGGGGATGTCCTTCATATGATTCATAGGTCGAGAACCATTCCAGCGATCTGCCTTGGAGCCAGCCGATCTCCTTCCCGCCGCGAACGAGCTTGGCGCGACGCACCACGCCGTCGGCGAACTTCTCCTCCTTCTTCACGTCGTCCGACTGCGGATCATATTTCGACAGCGTCGGCAGGTTGATCTTCTGCGCCTCGATCGTCGGCGCCATGATATCGGGTGCCGCCAACGAGACGTGGGAGATCGTCGGCGAATGTTCGCCCTGGTGGCCATAGCTTTTGATCATCTGCTCCCGCTCCTTGGCGAGGCGCTCCTTCTCCTCCGCGGCCTTCTTCGCCTTGAGGGCGGTCTCCTCGGTCTCCTGCTTCGCCGCCGCCTCCCGCTGGGCGCGCAGTTCCGCGGTCGGCTCGACGAGGACAATGGCGTCAACCTCCACGTTCAGCGTGTCCTTGCTCCAGTCGCCGATCAGCTGGAACTGAATGAGATGAGCGAGGTCGAGGACGCCGGGATTGTCCGGCGACTTCTTATTCTCGATCGTGTTCGGCTTCGACAGCGCCGCGCCGCCCTTTGGGGTGACGACGACGAACTCCTCCGACGGCTTCGGCAGCGAAAACTCCCAGTAGCCGGCGCGCTCATCGGTGTCCCGCAGACTGATCTTGAGCGTCTTGGCGGTGTTGCCCTCTTTCGTCCGCAGCTTCAGAACCGGCGACTTGTCGGCGTGCGCGGCGAGGTCGAGCTTCGTGTTGACGCCGGTGCCGCCGTCGCATTTCAAGCCCGCGAGGACCGCGCGGCCATCGGCCACTTTGATCTTGTCCTGCCACGAGAGGTACGAGAAGGTGAATGGCGCGTCGAACTCAGTAATGACGACCGGCGCATCCATTTTCGCCGTCTGGGCTTGCGAGGCCGTGTGCGCTATGAGAGCCATGGCGAGAGACGCCGCCAGGCAGCCATACGGGTGGATACGTCGCATCATTTCCGCCTCCCTTAGTAGTATAGTGAATCAGGCTGTTTGTTGTTAGAGGTGGATGGTGGATGGTGGAAACTGCAACCGTCCACCATCCACATCATAAACAATCGGTCCGGCGGGACGTGCCCGCGCGCCGGTCGTTTTCCGGCGAAGAGGCCACCCTTGCACATCGCATCCTCGGAGTGTTTTGTTGTAATTATATGCAACCGGTTGCAAAACGCAAGTGTGCATGCTACAATTATTTGGAAAATGATGGAAATTGAAACTGGTGAGCGTGTGACGTCCTACAAAATGCGGCGGCGAAACGTGACGATGCAGGAAATCGCGGATCGGCTTCACCTGTCCAAATCGACCGTCTCCCGGGCGTTCACGCGGCCGGAGCTTCTGGATGAAGAGACCGTGAAGCGAGTCCTTGGGGCTGCGTCCAAGCTCAAATTCCGTCCGAACCTGAGCGCGAAGGCCCTCTCATCCGGGAAAACCAGTCTGATTGCGATATTGCTGCCGACGCTACATTTCTTCAAAGGTGACTATCTCGCCAACATCTTGTACGGCATCGGCCTCGAGCTTGAGAACGTCGGCCGCTCGATGGTCATCCACAGCTATGAGCATGAAGCGGGTAAAGAGGGGGGCGTCTTTTCGAAAGTCCTGCAGCGGGTCGATGTGGAGGGCGCGCTGATTTTCGCGAAATCATTCTCGAATAGCCAGTTGCAAGAGCTTGCCTCTCCTCCCGTGCCGACAGTGGCGGTGGATGCGTATGCGGATGGCGTCCCCAGTGTGTATTCCGATAATTTCGCGATCGGATGCGCCATGGCCGAGCATGTCGTCGGCAAGGGGCATCGCCGTATTGTGGTCCTGCGTGGGTCCGAGGATTGGAAAACCGCCGAGATGAGGGCGCGGGGGGCGTGCGATTTTTTGAAGAGGCATGGCCTATCTGTCCCCGAGGAGTGGCAACTCGTCTGTCGGTTCGAGGAGGGGTTTCAGCGCGCGGAGGAGCAGTTCGCCGCGCTGCTTGCGCGTACGCCCGCATCGGAGCGTCCCACCGCGGTGGTCGCGGCGAACGACGACATCGCCTCTGGGGTCTACCAGGCTATGGTGCGGCATGGCCTCTCCGTTCCGCGTGACATCTCGGTGATCGGGTGTGACAACAACAATTTCTGTGATTATCTCGCTCCGCCTCTGACAAGCGTCGAACAGAACGGTAAGGAACTGGGGATACAATCGGTCCAGATGCTGACCGGCGCCATACCCCGCGCCCAGCTGAAATGCGGGCATCAGCTTGTCGTCCGGGAAAGCGTCGGAGAGACGGACTAAGACGGGAAAGTTCATGGGGTTCCACCCCATCACCCCGCCAAAGGACGCACGGCGCCCTCTGGACACCCGGGTATGCCCGCTCCGCCGGGACTTCGTCCTCGCCGTAGCGGGCGATAAGCCATCGCCTTCTGCGAACGCTTCGCATATTTCCGAAGGAAATGGCCTATGCGCCAGCGTGCCGTCGCCGGACGGAGTCCGGCACGGCACGCTGGCTGAATGGGATTCCAAAGGGTGACGCCACCCTTTGGCGGGGTGATGGGGCGGAGCCCCGTGAGGGGGGCTTCACGATTCGAAGCGGACGGCGGCGCTGGCGCCGTGGGCGTCGAGTCCTTCCATGCGCGAGAAGGCGAGGATCGACGGAAGTTCTTTCGCGAGAGCCTCTTTCGAGTATTTCAGGAGGCTTGAGCGGCGGAAGAAGGCCTCGACGGCGAGACCGCCGAAGAAGCGCGCGCTGCCGCCGGTGGGCAGGACGTGGCTCGGTCCGGCGGTGAAATCGCCCACCGGTTCCGGCGTGTGCTCGCCGACGAATATCGCGCCAGCGGCCGTGATCTTCTCCGCCAGCCGATCGGCTCCTGCGCACATCAGTTCAAGATGTTCAGGCGCGTAGGCGCTGGCGAGCTCGGCGGCATGGACGAGATCCTTCACCAGTATCATGAAGACGCCGTCGCGCAGCACCGTGTCGACGGCCTTCGAGCGGGAAAGCTTCCGCGCGCGGCGCGGCAGGGCGGCGCGGACGCCGTCGATCACCGCGTCGGACGTGCTTACAAGGACCGCCTGCTCGAGTCCGCTGCCATGTTCGGCCTGCGAGAGCATGTCCGCGGCGATGAACTCGGCATTGGCGCCGGCGTCGGCGACGATCATGATCTCCGAAGGTCCCGCCACCATGTCGATGGCGACGTCGCCGTAGACGATCTTCTTGGCCGCCGCCACGTAGGCGTTGCCGGGGCCGACGATCTTCTCGACCTTCTTGATCGTCTTGGTCCCGTAGGCGAGAGCGGCGATGCCGTAGACGCCGCCGAGGCGGTAGACCTCCGTGGCGCCCGCCATGCGCAGGGCGCACAGCAACTCAGGACAGACCGCGCCGTCTTTGCCAGGCGGAGTCGTCACCACGATCTCTTTGACGCCCGCGGCTTTGGCGATGGCGACCGTGTGGACAACCGTCGACACCAGCGGCGCCGTTCCGCCGGGGATGTAGACCCCGACGCGGTCGAGCGGGGTGAATTTCTCGCCAAGGGTGACGCCCGGCCGCGGCGAGAAGGTCCACTTCTTCGGAAGCTGCCGTTTGGCGAAGGCGGTGACGTGCGCGATGGCGGTCTTGATCGCCTTTTTGTCGGAGGCGGAAGTTCTCCCTGCGGCGGCTATAAGCTCTTTCTCGCTGACGCTGAACTGCTTCAGCGACAGCTTGGCCTTGTCTATCTCCATGGCGAATTTCGCGATCGCCGCATCGCCGTCACGTCGCACCTCGTCGATGATGCGCCGCGCCGCACGCTCGGCTGACTCCGGCAGACTGCGCCGAGTAAGCAGTTTATCCAGATCCCGTTCAAATCCCTTATCAGTGTGTCGTAGTGTTTTCATAGTTTTTCCTATCTTCTTAATCTTAATCTTAGTCTTAATCTTAATCTTAATCTTCCAAGATCAAGATAGGATCAGGATTAAGATCGCATTCACGATCGCCGTATCATGGCCCGGTCCACAGGATGGAACGTTCCTTGACCGCCAACAAGTTCGGATAGGCCGAATCTCCGATCTCCTCCGCGGTCTGCCAACCCTGTGGCGTTTCCCACCAAAGACGGGTGCGCTGATCGGCGATATGCGTCAACGCGGCGGCGCGCGCCTCTGGTGGCGCAGTGGCGAAGAAGTCTTTCCATTGTCCGCCGGTTGCTTGATAGACAAATGACAATCGTCCCGCTCCCGGTGGCGTCAGTGGCATGCGGTTCTGCGGCAGGAGCACCAGATAGTCCACGCTCCCTTCGCCATAGTTGCGCACCAGACTGTTCGCGCTTTCCCAGCTGTAATAATAATAACCGCTCCATAGGCCGTCGTTGTTTGTGTCAAGACGGGTGGCGTCGAGCGACAGTGATTCCGCCCGCCATTCGCGCGCCCGGCCGACATCGCGCAGTTCAGGTCTCGGTTTGCTGCCCGTCTGCTCGCATGAGCCGTCATGTTCGAGGAGCAGTTGATAGCGCCCCTTTCCCCGCCAGGCCAGCCATGCGCCGCCAGTCACGCGCGTCGGCAGTGGAACGCCGACGGTCTCGCCCCGTCCAACACTGAGCAGAGACTGGTATGATGTGGTCAACTGCGCAACGCGGACGCCATCCACCATGTCTGGCGGAGGCGTGGCCCATTGTTTGGTCAGGGGGGACAGATAGACGCCCGGGCTAAGCCCCGGCGACATGGTGCCGTCTGAGCCGAACTGGCGGTAGGCCGCGCCGGTCAGAGGAGCGGATGTGTCGTGATAGAACAACTGCGCGAAGGGGCGGTGGACAACTGCGCACTCGACCATTACCGCTCCGGAAGAACTCACGGTCAAGAACGCATCGATGGTGGCGTTGGTGGAGCTTGGGACGCAGAGAGATATGTCAATCCATCCATCTGCGCCAAATGTCGAAGCGCGCTGGTCGTCCGCGCCGCTACTTACGGCTTGTGCGCCCGCCGCCTGGCAGGACAGCGACACCACGCCGCCGTCGCTGTTGGCAAGTTTGAGGGCGCAGGTGAAGCTTATTCCCGGTCGCAGGCCGGCGAGTCGCAGCAACTCGATTGGTGGCGCGTTGGGGGTAAGCTTTTTCCCTGTCGCGAAGACCGCCACCGTCCGCCCGTCGACGAAAAGCTGTGATGCTCCGGCATGCGCGAGTTCCCAGGTCGAGGCCGCATGGTTCCAGCGCGTGGCGCCGGCAATAGCGGCGAACTCGATTGATACTCGCTCCGCCGCATCGACCGATCCGCCCAGTCCGCCAGCGCTTATTGCCAGACCGGCCAGCAGAAGCCAACCATTCACTGACAGGCGGCGGACTGTTGCCGTGGACGTCACTTGTGCGCCGCTGGCGGCACGGCTTTGGCTTGTTCCGTCAAGCGCTGGATGATCCGCTCATTGCGTTCCGTGACTTGACGGTAATTCTCCAACTCCGTCTCTTTCTGACTGATCTGGCTCTCCACGTTTTCCGTTTCTTTGCGGAGGGTCTTCAAATCCGCCTGCGTGTGGCGGACCTTCTCAAAAAGAGCGCGGGCCTCCTCTTTCGAAACCGCAGCCGGGGCGGCTGGTTCCGCGGCGCGGATATGGCAGGCCCAGCAGCTCAACAACATTCCGCACGCCAGCATCACTATGTGTCGCGTCATACCACACCTCATTATTGCGGTTCTAAGAATAACTAACCGGCTTCGCCGGAATAAAGAATCTGGCCTATCCACATCATGATAGTATACACATCCGTGTGTAGTGATCCAGCTGTTGAGCACGACCGTTTGTTGTGGTTACTGTAGTCAAAGGGATACCCCAGTAACGTTTTACGAGACATTTTTTCATGTTCAAAGCTAATTTTCCTCCGCCGTATTTCGCTGGACGCCTACACACTCGATGGGCTTATTCCCGCAGTAGAAGAAAAGAACGCAGTTCTGATCATCACAGGTGCGTAATCGCTTTCTGATCGTGAAGCCGAGTCTGGAGTTCACCGATGTCAACGTTCCTCGGTTCTACCGCATGGCACCCCGCCAGTGCGGCGGCAGTTCCGGCAGCGTGACCGAGTGCCATGCATGTGCCCATAACTCTTATTGAACCCATTCCTTCCCGCGTGGCGGAGATGCAGCGCCCCGCCGCCAGTAAACCGTCGATCGTCTTCGGCACGAGACATCCGTACGGTATCTGATACGGCACGGGGGTGAAACCGACTGTTGCAAGATGCTGATTGTTGTACGTGTTGTTCGCATCCGGATGCACATCGATCGGCCAGCAACCCATCGCTACCGCATCATCCAGTTCGGGATTTTCCGTTATGTGCCGGGCGGTGAGTGTCTGTGCTCCCACAATCCGACGGGTTTCCCGTACGCCAAGACAGGCCGCAGTCTGCGAAAGCCTGCTCTGCTCAAACCCCGGTATGTTCTTCTTCCAATAATCAACAATCTGCTGTGCCTGTTTTCTGCCGTTCGTTTCACCGGCGGTCAGTGATAGCGCATCTGTCGCATCTATGTATTGACGCACCGAATTGATCCAAAGTTCGTTCTCGTACAAGCCCATACCCCACGGCCCGCCGAACGAATCGATTTCCCCGCGTCGGTATGCCTCCCGCATGTTGTCGCGGAGATAACGATTCGGTTCCGTTTCATACAGCGGGTTCTGCGTCTTCCATCGCGCCGCACGCCACCGCTCAAAGGCGGCAACGTCAATGCCCCCGTCAGTACCGGAGCCGTGCATCGCCTCATCCAGCGTCTGCGCGGAATCCCTGCGCGACGGTAATGGGGATGATACTCCCGATACCAGAAAGCACATCGTCGCAGGCTGCAGAACCGGACTTTTTTCGCACGCCGCGCCAGCACGGTACGCGATATCGGCATCACCGGTGGCGTCGACGGTCACCTTCGCAATAACCGCCTGCCGTCCGGATTTGCTTTCAATCACTACGCCTTCGGTGTTGCTGCCGTCAGTCAGGGGGCAAACTCCGAGCGCGTGCAGAACGACCTTAACTCCGGCACGCTGCAGCATGTCGTCAGCAAGCAATTTAAACTGCTCGGGATCAAAATCCTGCACCACGCCGTCGGAGTCACGCATGCCTCCCCCGGCAGCCAGCGTACCTCTGAATTCACCCGGAATGCCGTCAACCACCAGCTCATGCCGTTCCGTCCAGCTGTGAAACCCGCCCATCGTCAGCACCAGTCCTGAGGTCGCATTACCTCCGAGGCAGTTGCTTCGTTCGATCAGAACGACGTCGGCCCCCGTTCGTGCCGCGGCCATTGCCGCCATGAACCCAGCCGGACCACCGCCGACAACAGCCACATCGGTACGGAACAGAACGGACGTTTTTCGCGGAGGCTCAGTGATGAAATCGTCATGCGCCATATATCGCTCCCTTGTTTCTTACCAGCGCGCCGCTTCCGGTTTTTCCAGCAGCAGAAGCTGCAGCAAAAGTTCGGGGGCAAGTTCGCTCGCGTAAATATTTCCCGCCGTGGTGGAATCATCTTTGCGTGCGTACCACGGATCGGCCAGTCGCTCATAATGCGCGCCTTTCCACTCGCCCTCAGGCACAATGCAGTGCGCGGACTGCTGTAGAAGATAACGTCCCTCGCGATCGAACAGCGGATTCCCGGTCAATGCGGTGAGACGGATGAAATTCAGATATTTGAATGAATAATAGCTGTACAGCGAGTACTGTAGATAATGCGATTGCTCGACGTTACATCCCTGCGTGGGCTGCGCAACCCATGAAAGTTGTTTAGGACAGCGCCAGAAAAAGCTGATGGACGCCAGATACTCTGCCATCCGCACATAGTACTGATTGCCGGTGTCCTGATACCGGGCAAGTGCGTAACTGGTCAGCACATGGATGCTTCCTTCCTCATATTCCGCCGGATGCAGATCGGAATGCGCACCGAAAAATTTAGCGGGCATGATGCTGTGCTCAAGAGCCCACTGCTCCGACCGTATCATTGCCTGCTGCCAGACGGCTTCACCCGTGAGGTTGTGCGCTGCTCTGAAGGCAAGCAGGCTATGCGCAGGGGTCACCGGCCCGTTGACTGCACCGGTCACGGAAACCTTTTGCGGCATTGAGCCGTCAGGCTGCTGCTGTTTCTTCACCCATGAAAGCGTCTGCAGGGCACTGGCACGCAGCTCATCCAGTCCGGGCACGGCTTCAAGTTCATGGCGCTCGACACTTTCAAGAATCTTCAGCAGCCAGTAGCCGGCACGGGCATTCTGCTCCACTTCGAACTCCTCGCAGGCTCCCTTGTACTGGTAAAACGAGGGCGTCTTGGCTCCCGGCGCAATGGGATAATACGCCCCGAAGTTGACATCATCCGGGTTGTTAACCCGCATCCGCACAAGCCACGCCAACTGCTCGATTGCCCGTTCACGCCAGACTGCATCGCCGGTGAGTTTCGCCAGAAGCAGATCAAGATACACATTGATCGGCGTGTTGATGATATACGTGTCGAACATGCCTTGCCGGTGTTGATCACACAGATACGTGGCACCTTTCACATAATACTGTGCGTTTCTGCGCGCGTTGATCATGAATTCCTTCATTGCCGCGGGCGTTTTCAACTGCGGATGCGGTAGTGCCTGCGCCGTATAGCGATTGACGGCGACCCAGGCTTCCACCAATTCTTTAGGCTGCGTCAGATAATCATGATTTGCGGAAAACATAATCTGTACCGGCAGATGATAACTTGTTCCGGCTTGCATGACGCTTTTTCGCGTTCCTGACACAAGTCGCACCGGTTCATCAGGTGCCATTTCAATGCTCACATCCTCCATCCATGTCCCGGGCTTTCCGTAGTCGAAGTCCTTGTGCACGCCCATGAGAAAACTCATGCTCCGCTCTTCATTCCTGAAAAAAACGGCCGGAATCCCGCACCAGTTGAAAAGTTTACCGTGCCATGCGGATACCGGAAACTGCTTCGCATCCGAATATATCGATGAATACGCATGGTCGATTTCTTCAGGTAGATGGAGTGAATCCTCGGCCCAGGGATAGACATTGGCACGCAGATAGTTCGGAGCGTTGCTCCTACAGAATGCGGCTTCTATCCGAGCGTTCACCGTTCTATCGGTTGTGGCAAGGATATCCATGGTGATTGCTGGAACATCTTTCAGCAGCTGCAGCGTTACCGTCACGGCGATTTCCGCTGCGATGATTTTTTTCGTTCCGCGGAATATCCAAGTGATTGCTTGCTGTGCCTCAGCGCATTCGATTAACGGTAACCGAACCGGAACCACCGATTCCTCGTGGTCAAACACACGCAGGTTAAAGAGCGGACCCGACAGTGCCGGCTCGAACGGTTTTTCGGCATGGGTAATTGCTTCAATTCCGAAACCGGTTTCATTTTCGTTGAGACTGATGGTCACTCCGGTATTATTGGTGGCCTGCAAGACATCCATAAAGTAAGCCTCCTTAGTTTTGTTCACAACGCTACGGCTACCTGCACCATCAGATACGTTGACTTTTTCAAGTGAGCCTCGTGCGAAATTCGTTGTTGCTGATGCCGTCCGGTAGCGGGCTATGGCATCCCATCGTAAACGTAACCAAAAACTACCAAAAACTTGCTTCCACTCGGGGGAAATTATCTCCTCCACATTGTCCACCTCCTTGGAACGATCATTCGATCCGCCATCTTTGATAGTCTCAACTTTTTGAGAGTGAGCTTTATGCCGCCATCCTGAGGGGCTGGTTGACGGTGTCGGCCAGTATCCCGAACATGAGATGGCGGAACACTTTGGCGTGGCCTCACACCCTGGGATTGTCGGTTCCGTAGTTGTTCTTCGCCGTCGAGTCACTGGAAAGGTGCTGTGCGATCCTGCCCTCCGTATGTTACTTGGCTCTATTCAGTACTGCGATTTGTACCTCGAACTTCCCCCCAACTACGGCATCGTCAATTCGACGGTCTGCAAGTGGCCGAATCCCGGCCGCGGCGGATCGTTGGGGCTCTCCGCCACATCGACGATCTGCTCCACCGCTCCGACTTTCGCCAGATATCTCCCCGGCGCATGCAAGATGAACCAGGCCGTGCCGCGGCTGTCCGCCCGCACGCCCACCGGCGTGGCCGGTTGATTGTCCGCCGGCCGCAGCCAGACCATCGCCCCGGCGACTGGTTGCCCGTCCTTGCGGACGCGGCCCAGCACTTCCGGCGCGCGGAATTTCTTCAGCGGCGGCATGGGCAGCAGCGTCTCGCGGTACGCGGCGTTGACCGCGTTCGGCACATGGGTCGGCCGGTCCGGATCGAACCAGTTGATGACCATATGGCCGGTGGACGTCGCCGTGCCGACATGGAATTCCGCTTTGAAGCCAGGACCTGACAGGCTGGGCCAGGTGATCGGGAAATAGGGGTATCGCGGGAGGGACTGGATGACGCCTTTGTCCTTGTATTCGGCCCGCATGGCCGGCGTCACGTTCCACGCTCCCGTTCCTTCGCCAGTTAGTTCGATGAAGCCGTCGCTGCTCAGTCCCATATAGATGGCGCCGGGGATTTCGAGCTCTCGATAGATTGCCATGGTCTCGCGGCACTTCTTGGCCTTCATCGCCACTTGGGGGGGGGTGGCGCCGATCCAGCCGTCCCATGCGCCGTAGGAGTGGTACAGCGTCTCGCCGAAAACGGCCGGGCGTCCGCCGTAGACGGTTTCCCAGTTGCGCGCGCAGGAGGCGATGTCGAAGTCCGGGTAATGGTAGTTGGCGGTGTCGCAGGGCGGCTCCTCGCCCCATTTGCCCAAGGGGGTTCCCCACGTGCCCTCGTCGCCGTCGCGGGTGATGAGACGGGTGGGGTCGAGGCTTTTGACGTAGCGGCCGTACCAGGCGCCCAGTCGGTCGTTGCGCAGGTTGTAGGCGAGCTGCTCGGGCTTGTCCCACGCCTGGGTGAAGATCTCGTTGTCGGTGGAGAGGATGACGACGCTCGGATGGTTGCGCATCATCTTCACCCACCGCGCGTAGTTGCGCATGTTGTCCGCATGCAGCGGGTGGGCCAGGAATTCCTCCTGCGACAGGTAGCCGCCCTCGACTCCACCGCCGAGATAGTCGCCCCGTTTGGGCGGTAGCCGGTAGGGCTGCAGGAAGGCGTACATCTGCGCGTAGACCAGCATGCCGAGCTCGTCCGCCACCTGGGGTAGTTCCTCGGCGTCGTACACGGCGTCGTGGTTGCGGATCGTGTTGATCTGGTTCTCGCGCAGAAGCGGCAGCACGACCTGCAGCTGGTGGCGCAGATTCGCGTTGGGGAAGCCGACGTCGCCTTGGAGGAAAATCCGTTTGCCGTTCAGATAGAAGTGGTGTCCCTCAACCCAGAACTCGCGGAAGCCGAACCGCGTGTAGTGGCGATCGACGAGTTTGCCGTCGATGTCGACTTCCGTCACAAGCTGATAGAGGTATGGTTCGCCCCATTCGCCGCCGATGCCCCACAGCCGCGGATCGCTCCACGGGTGTTCAAAACCGACATCGGCCACGCTCTTGGCTGGTACGATCATTTTTTTCTCGCCCAGCCGCAGCCGCACCTGGTTGTCCCCCACCACGAAGGCGCGGATCGTCGCCGGACTCTGCTTGCCGCCGTGGTTGGCGATCCAGACGCGCGCCTTGAGCGCGGCGTCGCGGAAACTGGGCAGCACCCAGGTGTCGTCAACCGCCAGCTCCGGCTCGGCCTGCAGCCAGACGTCGCCCATCAAGCCGTGCATGCTGTATGTCATCGGATTGTTCACTTCGTGCAACCCGACCGTGCCGCCGTTGGCGACATAGACGCACAGTTCGTTCTCGCCTGTTTTGGCTCCGCGCAGATCGAAGCGGAGGATGCCTCCCCAGTTCTTCTCCTCTCCGCAGAATGTCCCGTTGAGGAGGACGCGGACATGGGTTTTAGCCCGGTGCAAGATCAGGGAAAGCTGCCGCTTTTCCCATTCCGTCGGCAACGTGAACCGGAGGCGGAACCACGTCGCGTCGCCGAGCCGGGCGTCGGGCAGCACGTAGTCGCCGCCGCACGGCATCGTTTCGCTCGGACCGTAAAACTTGTCATCCGGCTTGGGGCCCTTGCCTTGCACCGGTAGGGACCGCGAGCGGAAATAGCTTTTGAGGCAATTGATCGGGATGCGCGTGGAAGTCCAGCCCGCGGCCGGCGTCCGTTCTTTATCGTAGTCGGATCCTTTTTTTTGCGCGGTGGCGATCTCCCACGTGTCGCCGTTCAGACAGAGGCGGCCGCGCGGCAGGTCGACCGATGGAGGAAGTGGTTCGGCCACCGACTTGCCGGCGTCGCCCGCCTGCTTCGCCAGCGCGGCGCGGCGTTCGGCATACAGCGCCTCGATGCGGGTGTATTGCATGGCGACAGCCTGACGCTGCGCCTTCAACTCCTGTTGTTTGGCCGCCAACTTGTCGGCGAGCGCCTGACGGCGGGCTTCGGCGTCGGCCTTCTCTTTCGCTAGCGCCCCGGCCTGCTCCCGCAGGACCAGCGGATCAAGGATGGCCACTTTGTGGCGCAGGTGCGCCAGCAGTTTGCCGGTCGCTTTTTCTTGGACCACCGCCGCCAGCGTGAGTTCGCCCGCCGTCTCGCACTGGATTGGTTTTTCGACGAGCCAGGGCTGGTCGGGGCGAAGCTCCGCCTCCCGCGTCTCCCCCCAAAGCGGGCGGCTCTTGCCGTCGGTCACGAGCAGTTCGACGCTGGCCACCACGGCCGGGGCGTGTCCAAGGCCGACGCGCGCCACCTGCGCACCGGGGAAGAAGGGTGCCTCGCCGGCAAGCTCCAGGCGGGCGAACCCGCCCTCGTCAACCACGTCCACCCGGCCAAGCGCCGGGCAGCCGCGGGCGCGCTGGGCCTTCGGGTTTTCCGTCGTGATTTTGAGGTCATCGCACGGCGCGCCTTGGGTGTCCGTGATCGCCAGGCAAAACGCATGCCCGTTGGTTCTGTCGACAACTTTGAGCAGTAGCAGGTTGACGCCTTTCCTGAGCTCCGCCACGTGAATGGTGGAGTTGGGGGCCGCGCCGCGGCAGATGGTCTCGCCGCCGATGTATTCGTGGTTCACCCAGAGCTTGTAGTCGTCATCGCTGCCGAGACGAACCTGTATCTTGCGGTCGAAGGGTGAGATCACATAGCAGGCGACATAGGCGACCAGATGATCTTTGAACTCGCCAAAGCGGTCGTCGAGGGATATGACGGGCGTGGACTCCGTCCACTGCAGTTCCTTCCAGGCGATGTCCACGGTTTTGCTATCGGTGAATCCCCACTCGTTGGTCGAGCCGATGCCGGCGATGAGCTTGGCTTTGTCGGCGATGAACGTGGCCTTGTCCGAAAGCCCGGCGAACGGCTCCACGACGAGTTCCCCGCCTTGGTTGGCGAGCAGATCGTCGCCGAAGCCTGGCGGGCCGGCGTCGGTTTTGTAGCTCGGGTAGGGGCCGATCAACAGCCAGTCGCGGATGAAACCGTCCTTGTCGGGAGCGGAGGTGGTGTCGCCGGCGAGACCGCCCGCCGCCGCGCACACCAGCGCGGCCAGCAGCAGCGATCCCGGTCTGAGATGACGTCTTTTCATTCCGCATGGCTCCTTGTCGATGTGTGTATGTGTCGTGATGTGTTCGTCTCCGAAACGCAGCTCGGAGGAGGCTATTGAGGTGGCCGCCAGGAGGCGGGATCATACAAGTTATGCGGCTTTGTGGCCATTGAAACCCAGCTCGCATGGCCGTCGCAATAGGAAATGGTGGCTCCGTTCCGATGACGGGCGTCGATCCGGTAATCCCCGGACGACATCGGGGAGTTCCAACCCCAGTTCGCATATCGGCCGACGGCAATATGCGTGCCGTCGGTCATGAGGACCTTCATGCTCGGGTTGTTGTATTCAGACAAACGTCCATAAGTTTTGCCGTCCCCGTCGTCGTCTGCGCTTTCGCATTCGTTCCGTCCGTAGTCGTTGAAGCCGTTATGCCCCTTCTGGGGACATAAACCCAGCGCGGGCCAGTAGTACCATTCTCCCGCGCCCTTGCCTAAATGGGCGATGTATCCCGCCAGGGAAAGCTTCATGTACCAGCGGTAGGTGCCGTCCCATCTCTGGGGTAGCCAGTCGCCGTTGTCGTCGCAATAATTCACATGGGCGAGATGATATTGGTGGAGGTTGTTCGAACAGGCGATTCCCTTGGCTGTCTCCCGCGCGTTTTTCAGAGCGGGCAGAAGCATCGACGCCAGGATGGCGATGATGGCGATCACCACTAATAATTCGACGAGGGTGAAGGCCTTCACCCTCGTCGAATTATTAGTGGTCCGGCTCCTGAAAATCTGGCGCCGCGTCCGATGCGGACGAAGCGCGCTCGGAGTAGAGCTTGTCGTGCGAATCATACGATCCTCCCAGATTTTCAATGGTTTAGAATTGGTCATCACCATCACAAACAATCTGTCCGACGCGTATGCATGCCAGTCGCACATCCCTGGCAAATCCGTCGCCCGTCTCCATCACGCCCTCGGAGTGTTTCCTCGGAGTGTTCTTCGGTTTAGTAATGTCTTGATTGATCATCCGTTGTAAGCGGCAGTCGTGATATGCATATGCTTATATTTTATGTGATTATTGTATCCGTCATGTTTTGGTGTGTCAATAGAATATATTTCAAATTAACTTGTTTTTGGGGATATTTAAGATATACATAAGCACATATAATTAAAGGGTCGATTATGATAGAGCACAAGCAGGCGGGGATTTGCGCCGAACTCGAACGGCGGATACGGAAAGGCGAGTTTAGCGACAAGCTTCCCGCGAGCGGACGGCTCGCCGAGGAGTTCGAGGTGGACATCCGCACCATCAACAAATCGCTTTCGCGTCTTGTCCGCAAGGGCGTGTTGGTCAAGAAGCGCGGCCTCGGAGCGTTCGTGCGCGGGGACACGGGGGCATTGGCGCGGATACTGGTGGGAGCCTCGCGGCGGATGATTCACGAATGCAGTTACTATTCGGCGATTTTCAAAGGGGTGTCAGACGGCGCGCACGCGGAAGGATGCTCAGTCGACGTGTCCGAGGACACGAGTGGGCTTTCTAAATATGACGGGGTGATATTTCTTGGCCATAAAGAAGGGGAACAGCACAAGCGGCTTTTGAAGAGCAAGAAGCCGTTTGTTGTCATCGAAGACATGCGGGAACCCGAGATCCCTTCGGTGTGTCCCGATGTGCATGCGACCGTCTATCGGATAATCCGCGCGCTGCTCGAGTCGGGATTGCGGAGGATCGCCTACATCGGGATGACGACCAGTCGGCAACTGCTCACCGACATCCAGAAGTTCCATGCATACCTCGAGGCCGTCGACGACGTTCTGCACGCCATCGACTTCTCTCTGGTGCGGCATGCGTGGCCAAGCCCTGAATATGGTTATTCCGCCATGCGGGACATGCTGGAGAAGAATCCGTATCCCGACGTCGTGTTTGTCACCAGCGACTTCGTGGCGCCCGGCATTTACCGGGCCGCCAGTGAGCGCGGCTTGAAGATACCCGACGACATCCAGGTGCTTAGTTGCGATTGCCTTGGGATGGGGTTGACGCCGACTTTGGCGTCCATTGACGTCCCGAAGTACGAGATGGGAAGTCGAAGCGTGAAGCTGCTGTTGGACATCATCAGGGAGCCGGGAAAACGGAACGCCAGAAAGATCCGTCTGCCGACGGGCTTCGTCCCTGGCGGTTCGCTGCCCGCCTTCCCCGAGGGCTTCTAACGGCACAGCCGAAAAGCGCGCCGACGCGGAAAATTCACTTCCATGTCTTGAGTAGCCGCGGTCGTTCATCTACCTTAACTACCCAGGAATTCCAGGCGAGACCGTCTCAAACAGCCACGGAGTAGTGCGCGTGAAAACAGTTGGCTCGATTATGACTCAGGACATTGTCACCGTCCGGATGGATGACACGATCGGAACGATCCGGCAGCTTCTAAGGCTCGCGCAGTTTCATCATCTCCTTGTGGTCGATGGCGGAAAACTTGTCGGCGTCATATCGGACCGGGACATCCTGAGGGTTCTCAGCCCATTCCTTGGAACGTTCGGCGAGATGAACCGGGATCTGGCCATCCTTGAGAAGAAGGTCCATCAGATTATGAGCCGCAGGCTCATCACCGTGGACAAGAACACAAGCCTCGAGGCCGCCATGTGCATGCTGATTGATAATAAGATATCATGCCTTCCCGTCGTTTCGCCTGCGGGAGCGATTCAGGGGATTGTCACGTGGCGCGACATGCTGAAAGCGTACCTTGAAAGAAAAATATGACGCTGCGTGACCAATGCATGTCTTCCGGCAAGCCTCGCGGTAAGCGTTTTTCCTGAATGCCGCGTGGAAAGCACGGCTCCCCAAGGCTGGGATGGTCAGGGCGGGGGAGGGGCGACGGCGTCCGAGGTGGCTGGTTGCAGTTGCTTCGCGGCGGGGCGCACTCTCGCCATGAACTCCTTCATCGGAGCCATCGCCGGCTCGATCATGCCGTGCCCATAGCCTTGCATCTCGTACAGGGTGACGTCTTGGTGGCCGTTCACCTTCAGCATCCTCATCAGATAGGCGTTCTCCTCGTAGCGGCCGAGCATCTCCTTTTCGCGGCCGCCGGTGATCAGGAGGATCGGGGACGCATCGCCCCGGACGCACCGCTCGATGTGGTAAGGGGTACGCGAGGGATCCTTGGCGTCTCGATAGGGGATGTTGGATGCGGTCTTGTAGCTGGTGTGGGGTGTGTCTTCGACTTTGTCGGCGGCCAGCGTGCCCAGGGAGAGCGCCGCGGCAATGATCACGGAGAGCAGCTTCATTGAATCACCTTTCTATTGTGTCTCGTGCAGATCTCATATAATGGCGGATGCTGCATGCGAAGTGCTCGGAAAGCCCGGCCGCCGCCCCTTCGACGTCGCCCGCGAGGATCGCCTGTATGATGCGCCGTCGTTCCAGAAGGATCGCCTTCACGTCCTCCGATACGGAACATCTGTGCACTCGATAAGGGCGGCACAGCAGTTGGAGATGGCGGATATGGTCGGCGACAAAGCGGTTCGCGCAGACGGAGACGATCAGCTCGTGCAGTTCCTCGTCGGTGCGGAGTATCTCGTCGCGCAAGGCGGCAGGGGAGGACTTTTCCGCTTTCCGGAGCCTCTCCGCCATGTCCTTGAAGGCGGCGAGGTCGAGCTTCGAGAACCACTCGCGCAGCGCCAGGCATTCGAGGAGGCGGCGTCCCTCGAGCAGCTCCCGCAGCTCGTCAGCCCGCTGTCCGCGGACGACGCAGCCGCAGTTCGGCCGTTTCTCGAGCACGCCCTCCCGGGTCAGGCGGATCATGGCCTCGCGCAAGGGGGTGCGGCTGACGCCCAGCATCCGGCAGAGCCGCTCCTCGCCCATGCGGCTTCCGGCGGGGAAGCGTCCCGACATGACGCCATTGAGGAGGCGCTTGTATATCTCGTCGCCAAGTGGCTTCCGCGGGATTCTCATCTGTCCGGCGCCACGCTGTCCATGAGGCTCTGCAGTTCCACGCCCTCCCGCCAGTAGTCGGGATCCTGTGCGACACAGGAGACGCCGAAGGCTCTCGCCAGGTCAAGTCCCATGACCATGTTCCCATGCCAGTTCAGATGGAACCCGTCCTGCATGAGCGGCAGGTAGCGCGCCGGATGAACCTTCCTGAACGCCTCCCAGCGGCTCAGGTGGTCCACCAGTCCCGACTCGGTTTCGGCGGCGACGGAGCGGACGATGTCCATGTAGGTGTAGAAGTTCGCCAGCCGTGTCTTGTCCTCGACGCGGGCGGGATCTGGGGCGTAGTAGGTTTGGAACACCACGGCGCAGCCCATGGTTCCGAAGCGTCGGCGAAGCTCCTTGAGGTTCGCCTCGAACTCCTTGGCTGTAAGATGTTTGTCGGGGTTCGAGTCATTCCCCCCAATGGTGATGAGGGCGAGATGCGGACGATAGAACGCCGCGTCGTCCTCGAAGCGGTCGAGCAGGTCGCGGGAGGTGTGCCCGCCGATGCCGGTGTTGACGCACTGGTGGATGCGGCCGTGCGCGTGCTGCAGGGAAAGATCCAGCACGTCGAACCAGTGCATGCCAGGCAGAAAGCGCTCGGTGTTGGACGAGCCGAACGCCAGCAGCCGCGTCTTCAGTTTCGCCCGGAATCGAGCCGTCATCGCATCGAACACGGTGGGGGTGGCCATGGGAAGAGCTCCTGTCTGTAAATTGTATATTGTATACAATAACACAGGCACGCCACGCTGTCAATAGCGGCGGAGGGGATTCACGCGAACCGGGAATGGTTTGCTGTCGGTCGTGTCGGGGGGTGGACAAAGTCCGCATTGCGCGGGGCAACCCAAAGTGGGGCGCGCCTCCTGCGCGCCAATCCGCCGCGGCGGACGAGACAGGAGTGCAGAGATTGGTCGATCCGCCGGTGTTCCTTCCTGGGACCGCGGGCGTCCCGCCCGGCACGGTTTTGAGCCAGGTTCCAGATTGCTTAAAAGGGGTATCGGTGGCTTTGCCGGGCGGGACGCCCGCGGTCCCAGGGATTGTCCAAGATCCAGCCCCACGGCACAAGGCCGTGGGGACACCAGAATCCAAGTCCCGGCGCAGCCGGTTACGTTCACGCTAATGAAATTCAATGTCACCAAGTTTCAGATGTCAGGAGGCGGCAAAGGAAATTTCCTGAAACCTGAAACCCGAACACTGAAACCAAGTCGCGGGCGAAGCCCGCCTAACT
>CAYTFM010000036.1:0-7437 GCA_964436735.1 uncultured Victivallales bacterium
GCGCTAACGCGCCGGACTCACTCCTCCCCCTGACTTTATCGCAAGGTAGCCGCTACAAGATATGCCCCACCGCCTCTTATCCCCGGTTCGGAGTTACTGGGATTGGAGCGACCTCGTGGAAAATCCGCCCGCCGCATGATACAGTACCCGCTTTTCACGAACACCGAATCCGCATGCGGCTGACTTCCGCTTCGCTCCAACCCTGAACCCTTAGGATTCCCCATGACCGAGTTCTTTATCAACTACATTGAATTGGCCGCCGCCCACGCCCATGTGTGGGGATTCGTGATTATTTTCGTTTTGATGGCTGTTGAAAGCTCTTTCATTCCCTTCCCGAGTGAGGTGGTGATGATTCCCGCAGGGTTTTTGGCTGTCAGAGGCGAACTCACTTTCGGGGCTCCTGTCCCAGATATTAGCATGGCGATATTCTGCGGGTTGGCCGGATCACTTGCGGGTGCCTATTTCAACTACTATTTCGCCCTCATTTTGGGGCGCCCCTTTCTATACAAGTTCGGCAAGTATTTTTTCCTCAAACCGGCGATGCTTGAACGCGCCGAGGAGATTTTTAGGGAGTATGGCGACATTACGACATTCGTCTGCCGCCTTATCCCGGCGATCAGGCAATTGATCTCTCTCCCTGCGGGGCTTGCCCGCATGTCCTTGCTGCGCTTCACCATCTTCACATCGCTCGGGGCGGGGATTTGGACTGCTATTCTCGCATTCACCGGCTACTATCTTGGCCATCTGTCGAAGGAGATGACCTACCGCGACCTGGTGCACAAAGGGATCAAGATGCTGCATGAGTACCAGCTGTGGATCTTCCTTGCGCTGGCCGTCATCGTGGTGATCTATGCGGCGGTTCATCATTACGTCATGAAGTCGTCCAAGACGCCAACCGCTCCGGCCGCATGAGGCGACCGTTGAAAAGCTCAACATGAACCTAATGCGTTATCACTGAGATTATTCATGGATCCCGTCGCTTTACATATTGGCCCTTTGGCGATCCGCTGGTACGGCATCATGGCGGCCTGCGGTTTCCTGTCTGGCGTGGTTGTGGCGCGTCTCAACGCCAAACTGGTCGGCATAAAAGAGGATTACGTGACCGACCTCACGGTCATCTCGATCCTCTCCGGCATTGTCGGCGCGCGGATCTTCTATGTGGTCCAGTTCTGGCATCGGGACGGCTTCGACCAGCATTTCGCGCAAGTCTTCCGCGTCGACAACGGCGGGCTTGTGTACTATGGCGGCTTTCTGCTGGCGATAACGGCGATCTACATCTATAGCCGCATCCGCAAGGTCAACGTGGTGGACATGTTTGACGTGCTTGCCCCGGCGATGCCAATCGGCCATGCCTTTGGGCGGATTGGCTGCTTCATCAACGGCTGCTGCTTCGGAAAGCCGTGCGGCGAGGGATTCCCGTTCGGCGTGCGTCCACCCGCTTTTGACGTTGCCGCCCAGGGGATGAGAATCCACCCCGTCCAATTGTACGAGTCCGCTCTGAACGTCGTGATCTTTATCGTCCTTTTCACGCTGTTCAGGAAGAGGGTGCTGGGGCGCGGCGGGGTCGTGGGGCTCTATTTCATCTTCTATGGCGTCAGTCGTTTCCTGCTTGAGTTCTTCCGTGGCGACCACCGCGACTTCCTGTTCGGCATGACTCCCGCACAGAATATCGGCATGGTGCTGATTCCGTTCGGGGCATGGCTCGTCTGGCGGTCTTTGAAGATCCGTCCGGCGGTCATTGGTCATTGAGTCATTGGTTGAACTACTTTGGGCTACGATTTACTGACTTGCCGTAACGTCCCCCTGTCATCGGAGGCTGACTTAGCGTTATGGAATTTCTTTGTGGACGCAGGACTGCGGTCGCTCCAAATGATGCGACTTGGGCGGTGGAGCGTCCCGGTCTCCGGGACACTATCGCTAACGAATGATCACCTAAGGCACCTATATTTATGAATGACACCCTCTCTTCCAAAAAGCTTTTCATGGTCGAGCCGCTGCTGGACGGCATGCGCATCGATCGTTTTCTCGCCGCCGTCTGCCCCGAGCACTCTCGGTCCTCTTTCCAAAAGCTTCTCAAGAATGGCCATGTAGCCGTCGAGGGGGCGGTGGTGAGGCAAGCGAAAGTCTCCGTGGCGAGCGGGATGCTCGTGGAGGTGGAGTTTCCCGCCGAGGAACCGCTCTGCCTCTCCGGCGAGATGATGGATTTGCGGATTCTGTTCGAGGACGATGATCTCCTTGTCCTTGACAAGCCTGCGGGGCTTGTCGTGCATCCTGCCGCCGGGAACTGGAGCGGAACACTCGTGAACGCGCTGCTCGGACGCGACGTGGCGTTCGCGGAGCGCTTCGAGGAGGACGCCGTGGGCGAGGTGAGGGGAACTGATCCACTGCGCCCCGGCATTGTGCATCGGCTCGACAAGGACACCTCGGGGTGTCTCGTGATCGCGAAGAACTCGGCGGCGAAGCGAAGTTTGTCCGCTGACTTCGAGGCGCGGAATGTCACGAAGATCTATTCCTCCATCGTGTCCGGTCATCCCGCCAGCGATTCCTTCGAGGTGAGAACATTGATAGGACGCGACCCTTTTGACAGGAAAAAGATGGCCGTTGTCGAGAGGGGGGGGCGTGAGGCGGTCACGATTGTCGGGGTCGAGAGGAAAGGCTGGATCGGCGCGGAGCCCGCAAGCCTGCTGAACGTTCGGATACTGACGGGGCGCACGCACCAAATCCGGGTCCATCTCGCCCATATGAAGGTGCCCGTTGTGGGCGACGCCGTTTATGGCGGGCGCGGATCGCATATCGACGCACCTCGGCAAATGCTCCATGCTCGGTTCATCGGGTTGCCCCATCCCGTCTCTCGGAAGCCTATGCGTTTTGAATGCCCATTCCCCGACGACTTCACCGCAGTCCTTGACGGCATGCGTCTGACTCGGGAAGGGTGACGCGTCATTGTGTCGCTCCGCTTTCAATAGAAGATATTCCCGTTGCCGTCGAAAGATGGGGAGGAGGTGATGGCAGATGCAAATCGCAGATGGCCAATAAACCACCCACTCCGCCGGTGCCCTGCTCGGAGCCGGACAGGTCGACGCCCCATGTGTAGGTTTTTACGGGGGTGTTGGAGGCGTCGAGCTCAGCCACCAGGTTCCAGTGGTCATAAACATAGCCAGTAGCCGCTGAGAGGGTCTTGCGGGAGCGAGCGGCTATTCCTTTTTCTTCTCGACGATTTTCTCGCCGACGAGCGGAGGGCAGGAGAAGGGGACAGGCATGGGGGCGGTTTTTTTATTTTCAAGCCGGAGGCGGGCCTGACGGGCGTAGTCGCACAGGGCGGGGCTGACCGACAAGGTGTCGCGCTTGCTTTCGCTGAGCAGGGAGGTGAGGGTGTAGTCGACGACCTTCTCCGTTTTGTCGTCTTTCATAAGATCGGAGTCGACCAGTGCCCAGCAGGCCGAGACTCTCACGAAGTCAGCGTCATATTCGGGTCCCATCATCGTCTGCAGGACCTTTTTCAAGCACAGATCGGAAAGCTGTTTCGCGATCTTGAGGTCGGCGCACTTCGTCTTCGCTATCGACCAGCAGGCCGCGGCGCGGAGAACTGACGGGTTTTTTTCGGTGGTGTCTTTGATGATGGCGAACAGGGTGTCGGCGAAACAGGGATCGCCGATCACGCCCAACGCCTCGATCGCGTCGGCCGCCACTATTCTTTCCTTGTCCTTCGTCATTTTCACGACGGTGGGGAAGGAATCCTTGACGGCGAGGTGTCCGAGAGCGAAGGCGACCGCCCGTCTGAGCGACTTGTCGGGGCTGTCCGCCTTCGATTCGACGAGTTTCCAGGAGTCCTTCCTGTCCAGCCTGCCTAACGCTTTAATAGCGCGGATGGTGGTGGAGCGGTCGTTGGTTTCCTCGAGGATCTTGTGGATTTTATCGGCGAACTGCTTCAACTTGAGGTGTCCGGCGACGCGGATGGCGGAGCATCTACCCGCCGGGGCGTCGAGCAGTTCACCCAGCGCCTGGTGATGTTTCTCGGCGAGGCCGTTGCGGATGATGGTGTTTTCCGCGGCATTTCTGACGGCTTTCGTGTTGTCGGCGAGTCGCTGAAGCAGCGTGGTGGTGGCCGTGTCGTCCTTGTCCCCGCCGAACCCGAGGCAGGCGAGGCGTCTGACTTCCCAGTCTTTGTCGTTCGAGAGTTTGAGTGGCAGTTCCGGTATTTTCTGCGACGTGATGGCGGCGATCAGGCAGCGCACGGAGGCGTGCTCGTCGGAGCAGAGGCTGAGCGCAAGCTTCGACCCGCCTTCGGCGCGCTGGGCGAGTCCTGCCGCCAAAGCGGCGCGGACGGCTGGATCGGGGTCTTTCAGTGATTTTGCAAGCTCAGCTATTCCGTCGGGGTCAGCTTTTCCCAGGGCAAGAGCCTTGGCCGCCCCCGCTCTGTCAACAGGATCTGTGGCACTTAGAAAGGCGACAAGGCTCTTGGCGTCGAGCTTTTCCGCCTTGTCCGCAAGTTCCTGCCATCCGATGTTCTTCACCGAAAGAGCGTCTTCCGTTTTCAGCAACTCGAAAACGTCCTTCGCGTCGCCTGACGCGGCGAGGTAGGCGGCGACGGCGTTGGCTCTGAGCCGCGGATCAGGGGAGGCGAAGAAACGCTTGAACGTCTCCGCCTTGCTGGGCGGCGCGAAATTGACAAGCTTGACGATCGAGGCTGTCAGTTCCACGGAGACTGTGACGTTCTTCTCCGCCTCGAGGAGCTTTTCCAAGACGGGGACGGCGTCGGCGTTGCCGGCGTTGGAGAAGTTTTGGGCGATTCGGCAGCGGATGCGGGGATCCGGGGTTTGCGAGAAGAAAACGCTCTGCTCCTTCAGTTGTTCGGCTTCGAGGTGATAGGGTTGCCGAGGCGACCTCGTGTTCACTTCGGTGAATGGCTCCTTGTCCCAAAGCCCCGCGAGAAGGGGGAAGAGCACGACAAGAGACAGGTATTTTATCATCAGAGACGTCTCCTTGAGTTGTTTTCCGGGGGAAGGCTCCTTATGAGCCGGTGTGCGCTGATAACCTATCACCGGGCGCCAGAATAGGAAAGTTTTTCCGGCTTATAAATTCGCGGTCGGCCGTGAATTTATTAGCCGGAAAAACTATAGTGTGGCAGGAGCGTCTTATTCCAGACCCCTGAACCAGCTTCTGGAAGTCCGCTTCGCTCCATCCCTGAACACATTGGATGTGCGTGTGCATATGTCTCCCGAACCTTCTCCCAGCCAATCAACTGATTCACTCGGCGAGTCTGCCGAGGACTCAGTCGGCACGCACCGCGTGGAGAGGCGTCCGCGCCGAGAGTTTCACCTCGAGCCAGCCATGACGACACGGATGGCCATAGCGGCGATCCTCAAAGGGCTTTACGAGGATGTTGAGCGCAATCTTGCGGGCGTCGTCGCGGATGTCGACGATGAATTCCTGCACGACTTCCGCGTCGCGCTTCGAAGGGCCCGATCGCTGCTTGCCCAGATAAAGGGGGCGCTGCCTGAGGACGACGCGCTGCGTCTGCGCAAGGAGCTTTCCTCGGCCGGCAAGATGTCCAACGCGGTGCGGGATCTTGACGTCTTCCTGCGGCATCGGGCTGAATACGCCGGGATGCTGCCCGAGGCTCTTGCCGCGGGGCTTGACGAGTTTTTCGATCGTCTTGCGGCGCGGCGGGGTGCCGAACATGTCCAGCTCGCCGTCCGTTTACGCGGCAATGAGTTCCTTGATATAATGGGAAGATGGCGTCTGTATCTGGAGCGCATCGATGCGCTGCCTCACAGTTCGCACGCCGCTCATACCGCCGTGGAAACCGCGGCGAGGCGTATTGAGAAATCCTATGCCAAGGTCGCCTCGCTGATGCCCAAGCTCTCGTCCGACTCTTCCGACGAGGCGTTCCATGCGCTCAGGATCGAGTGCAAGAAACTCCGGTATCTTATCGAGTTCTTCAAATCACTCTCGCCGCCCAAGAAGTCAGAGGACTTGATCGCGCGTCTCAAACGGTTGCAGGACTTTCTCGGCCGCCTCAATGATCTCTGCGTGCAGACAGAAATGCTTGGCGAGGAGTTGCGTCGGGAGCCCATGCTCGGCGAGGCGCCGATGTCCCTCAACGCCGCGGCGGCGGTCGGTGGTTTGATGGCCGCGCTCCTTGCGGAGAAACGTCATGCCAAGAACTCCTTCGCCAAGGCCAGCGCTCCTATGCTCAGCGAAAAGACCGCCCGGATCATCAAGAATCTTTTCACGAGCCACGACCAATGGTAAAAACTGGGTACCCTCCCTCGGTTTTGCCGGGGGGGGTACCCAGTTTTTATTAGTGAGACGATGACAGATAACCGCGTTTGACGGCTCGCCAATACGCCGCCAGGCAGTAGAAGAGCGAACATGAAACCAACCTGTCGTAGTCAACCTGTCCCACGCATCGGCGCAGGATTTCTATCTGTTCCATGTCCATTCCCACTGGCGACATACCCTGGATGAGAAGCGCCTCCGCCGGTTCACGGATCGTTGCGAACTCCTGCTTTATCACATCCGGTAATTGATGGTTCTCGTGAGGATGTCCGCCGAGAAGCTTTTCATCCGGTTTCCAGGTGATCACAGGCCAATGCCGCCAGTCCATGTCAATGTCGGCCAGCTTCCCGGACCACGGTTCATGCTTCAAGCACCGGTCGGAAAACCGTCGTGTCCGGGATGCGACGAACGACATCGCGCTCAGCCATGCGTTCCGAAGTGCGGAATCCTCGGTCTCGATTGCCACCAACGGTTCCAGCGACAGCTGTTCCTGCAGATAGGCATACACGTTGGACATACGAGCGGGGATCTTCAGCGAATCGGAAGCCGCGACCTGGGTATACTGCCGGTAGTTCCGCCACCAGCGTTGGTCGCCCGTGAAATCCCACCCCACGGCGTAGATCATCGGCAATCGGGCCACTTCATGGGGGTCGCACTTCCACATCTTGTCCACAAGTCCCCGGGTACCATCTTCCCGGCAGAAATGATAGTCATTCGCCTCGACGATATGGGTTTCCATGCGTTCACAGATGGTGGTCACTACCCGGCGCATGGTCTCTTTCTGCGTTTCATCCGACAAGGGGGAATGATACAACCGCCAGAGTCCGTGGATGAAATGGGTATACTGATCACGCGAGCTCTCGATGTAGTGGGAGGTCCCATCTCGCGGAGAAACGCTTCGCGCCAGAAACCCGGGTGACCGGCTGACCGTGGCGCTGCGGACCATCCCGGCCAAAACAGCGGCAGCCCGTTCTCCAAGAGAACAGTCTTTTGTCGCCTCATACCGGTCGCAGATGGCCGACAGCATGACCCCGCCACTGATCATGCTGTCTTCCATGCCCGTGCCCCACCCGTTGGTGTTGGGAAACTGCCGGTCAAACTCGTCGGCTGTCGGCAGATGATCAAACCGTCGACTTGTATCATCGGACGATACAA
>CAYTFM010000036.1:7447-38642 GCA_964436735.1 uncultured Victivallales bacterium
ACAAAATCATAAAACAGACGGGTTCCCGGATGGTAGAACCGATCCCATGCAACCTGCCACGCTTGTTCTGCCTTTTGGAATAAATCCATAGTTGTTACACTCATCAAATGCACATGTTTTTTTATACTGATGGAGACCACAAGCTTTTCGGAGAAAAAGATTTTTTATAACTTCGAGAACTCCACTTTCCCCGGAGACGGATTCCTGCCATTGGCATCCGAGATGAACACCGAATAGGAAAGGCGGAACTCCTCGCCTTTTTTGTAGTTCGTCTTATCCCACATCGGGTAGGTTCCGTTGTTCTTCAGCATCAGCGCGGGGAAGGTCTCGATGCTGAACCATCCGCCGCTTTCGGCGGCGAAGTCCACGACACGCAGTCCCGCGTCCCGCAGGGACATGGCTGAATACCCGCCCTTGATCTTGGATTGTCCGTCGAACCGCTCGATTCTGCCGGAATTGTTCGCCCGGTCGGTGGCGACGAATCCCATGCCGTCCTTCGGTTTGCCCTCGGGGCGGACGAGGCAGGTCATGAACTGGATGTCCTTGTTGTGCCAGGGGGTGAACGTGTATGACGCCTCAATGCCCCGAATGGTGAAGACAAGTGTCTCGACCACGCTTCCCTCGTCCCAAAAATAGGTGAACACCGCGCGGATGCTCGAGGCGTCTTGCGCCGTGGTCATCTCGGCCGAGAGGAGTTGTATCTGCGGGAACTGCTGGTAGGCGACCCAACACCGGATGAACGAGCAGTTGAACTTCATGGTGTCCTTGACGTCAAGAACGAAGCTGCCGTTCTTGTGCAGCGTCACCTGATAGGAGCTTGCGGAGACCACGCCCCACGTGCCGTTGTCGCTGAAGTGTTCGCCGCGCGAAGGCGGCGCCGTCGTCAGTAGCGCGAGTGCGATGGTCAGGAATATCGCCAGTCTTGTCATGGAGCCTTTTCCACTTCGATGCCGTTGATCTCGACATTCCCCGTCAGGTCGACCACGAGCAGGCCGTCGTGAACGGAGAAGTCCTTCAGTTCCAACACGTATGGCGTGGCGAAAGCACCGGCGAGCTGCAGGGGATCGATCTTGTCGGGGATGACGCGGTCGTTCACCTTGACATTGATGAGCCTCATGCCCGGGAGATTGTTGTTGATGAATGTCTCGGCGAAGTGGAGTCGGACGTGGTAGTTTCCGTTGGGGACCGGAAGCTTGTAGACGACATGCCCGCCGTAGACCTCGGTCTGGTAGACTCGGGGTGCGACGGTGTTCTTTATGTCGAGGTTGCCCCGGTCGACCCAGGACGCCCCGGTCGACCCATAGGCACCGCAGTCTTTGAAGTCCTGGTCGGAGAGCCAGCGGTTGCCTTTGGTGTCGGTGTAGGTGCTGGCGCAGCCGCAGTTGATCCTGGCGCAGCCCTTGGCGAGATCATCCAGAAAGCTCTGCTGATTCTCGATGGCCTTTATGCACGACTTCGCCGTTTTGACGTTGGAATGCACCTCGAAGTCGTTCAGAAGGTTGTAGAGGGCGAAGGCGTCGCCCCTCTCACGCTCCTTGAAGAGGCGGGCGATCATATCCCCTGGCACTTTGCGCAGGCAGAAATCCTCCTGGAGGATGAAGGAGGCCTGCTTCGTGATGTCGGCGGCCACATCCTGCGGATAGGAGAACTCGCATTGCACAGCACCGTCCAGCCCCGAGAGCAGAAAGAGTTTGATCTCATTGGGTTTGAACGTGACGGAATACGCTCCGCCGCTCAGGAAGCCTGGGGCGATGTCTGTCGAGTTGACCATGTCCTTTACGTTCTTGGCGCTGGCGGTGAAATGGCCGTCAACAGGGAAAGGGGTGTTGTTGACGAGTCGCAGGCACACGCCGTCCTTCATCGGCGCCGACTGGGCGAATAGCCCTTTGACGTCGCCGCGGGGAAGTTCTGTGAACACGACGTCCGGCGTGGCGTAGAAGGATTGGGCGAAGCGGCGCAGCTGCGCGCCGAAGCCCGTCTCCATGTTGCAGTCGAGCCATTGGTCGAATATGACTTTCGGGACCTTGTCGACCATCGTGGCCTCGACGAACTCGTTCATGGCGTTGTCCTCGACGCCTCTGGGAGTGAAGACCCCTCGGGCGGTGTTGTCGAAGAGCCAGCGCTTCGCCGCTGGCGCCGGGGAGTCGACCTCGTCCAGGCCGCTCGCTGTTCCGAGGTATACGCAGCCCATGTCGTTGATCACCTTCTTTGATCCCGGGTTGCCGTTCCATCCGTACACATAGTCGTAGTTCTCAAGCGGGCTGCCGAATTTCGCCCAATACTGTAGTGAAAGCGCAAGCGAGGTGTTGGGGCTGTTTTTGTAAATTTCCAAGGGAAGACCGGTCTCTTTGTAGCGCTTCTCCATGTAGGAGTCGCGGGTGTCGCGGGTGCTGTTCTTGTCCATGAACGGGCTGTTTTGCGCGATGTCGACGCAGGCGAGATGGTAGAGGTGCCATTTGCTCTTGCCGCCTTGGACGCACTGAGCCATCTTCTGATAGAACTCCTGAGTCTTCTTGGCGCGCCAGTTGATCCACAGCGGGAGGTGGCGCGCGGTGATCGCCTCATAGCGTTTCTGGAACCGTTTTGCGTCTTTGGGATCGATGCCCAGTTTGACGCCGGTCTCCTTCTCGAAGAGACCGACGGCGCAGTCGTCGAATCCTACCTCCAAATCATCAAGTTCCGGATAGCATCGGGTGTTGAATGTCGGAAGCCACCATTGGCCGTTGACGACGAAGAGGCCGGCGACCGCGCCGACGCCCTCGTACCGCTGATATATCTCCGAAAGACAGTCGAGCATGATGCGGCTGATGTCGGGATCCAGGAAGTTGAAGCCGTTGTTCGAGTAGCCGACAAGCTGTCTGCCATGTCTGTCGACGAGACGCGTGCTCGCCTCGCCCTGCCAAACCCTTCTGTCGCTAATCCCCCCCTTGCCTTCGTTGTAGACCTGCGGGGAGGCGATGTATTCGAAACCCAGCAGACATTTGATCTTGTTGTGGTTGTACATCTTAATCATGAGGACTGCCGGATCGAAGTCCTGGTCGGCGATGTTGGAGTTGTGCGTTCTTGAGGGGTGCTCGCCTTCGGTGTACATGTACATCCCCTCGACGGCCATGTTGTAGCCTTGGAAACGCAGGAGTTTGATCTTCCGCTCCAGCGTCTTGTACCATTGAAGGTATGCGTCCTGGTGAAGGCCGAGACGGATGCGTTTGTCGTGCATCAAGGGCTGCTCGCACATGCCGAGGGTGAGGGTCATGACGGAGACGCGTTCGTTGTGGGATCCGAACATACGGTCGGAGTCGGTGACCTTGAGCGCCGGTAGTCCGCCCTCGACCTTGTAGATGTTGATCTCGCAGGCGGCGGCCGGATACCCCGCCATCCCGCTCATGACCACGATCGACGAACCGGCGCTGGACGGGAAAAATATGTAGCGCAGCTTGCGCTTCTTGCAGGTCAGCGGATAGCGCAGTCCGGTGTAGCAGGTGCCGGTGGAGGTGTACCAGCCTCTGTGTCCGTCGGGGAAGTTGTTGCAGAAGCCTATCGGATAGTGCTCGGCGATACCGGAGTAGATGTAGCGGTCGCGGTTGTCGGGCACGATTATCTCCGCCAGGTACGGTTCGCCGCGTTCCTTGAGGTGGACTCTATAGGCGAAGTAGTCCCAGCGTCCCGGGCCGGTTTCCCGGTATGACATGCCGTCTTGGCTTACCACTTTGCCCTTGTTGACCGCAGGGGCGTTGTACATGCCGGCGTGGTCGATGAACTCGCCGTCGTCGGCGACGGGCGCGGTGCAGTCGATCTTCGTGACAAGCGTGAGGCGCTTCTCGAACTCGGCGTCGAAGGCGGCTGGCGTGAGCTCCTCCTGCGGGACGGGGCCGACGATGACCGCCTCCTCCCGTCGGGTCTCGACTGCCGTTCCAGCCTTGTCGCACAGCTTCCACATGAGGCGGTAGGGGCCCACCTCGCGCGTCTTGAGTTCGAAGTGGAAGGTAATGAGGTCGCCCTCTTCGATGGGGGCAGGGGCTTTCACGCTTTCAACGAGGGTGGTGGTCCCGCCTTTGAACACGTCGAGCGTGACGTCGTATTTCCCTTTCGCTCCCGCGGGGAGTCGCACTTTGAACGCAGGAGCCTCCTGGAGTTCGAAAATCGGATACGGCCTGCCGACGGGCGCGGCGTCGAGCATCCCCATGTGCCTCGGATTAATGCCGGTGAACGCTTTTGCGCCTTTCGGCATCTCCGACGTCAGAAAGTTGTCGTTGAGTTCCGGTTTGGCCCAGGATGAATCGTCGAATGCGGGATTCATCCAGCCTTCGGTTCGCTTGAGGGAGCATTTCCAGCTCGCGTCGCCGAGGATGCGGGTGAGCGCGCCTTCGCGATCTACGGCGACTCCCTCGAAGAGCCACGCGGGCCTGCTTCCCCACTTCTCCCAATTAAGGAACTGTTTGACGAAGGCGATCGTGTTCTCTCCCTTTACCAGATACGGTTTGAGGTCGAGCGTGCGCAGTATCCCGCAGGGGTAGATGTCGGTCCCCGTGTCGACCTTCTTTCCATTGACGTAGAGTTCGTACGTCTCCGGGGCCGTGAATGAGCAGTGTGCCATCACCGGGGTGTCCTTCAGGTCGAATTTTTTTCTGAAGAATACCTCGGCGGAGGAGGGGGCGATCTTCATGCTCTTGACCTTGACTGTGGCGCCAGGCGTCTTGCAGGTGAACTTGAATCCCACGTCGAAGCGGTTCATCGCCTCCCGCACCAGTCCGATGTCCTGCTCGAACGCCTGCGGTCCTTTGCCTTTGACCTTGAACCGGCTCGGGTTGCCGTCGTACGACTTGAACTCGCTGGTGACGAACTCCCATTCCGTCTCGTCGACGCTCTGCTCGATCTCCATGCGCAGCCGGTAGTTGTCCTTCCGCTGCCGTCCCCAGTCGAAGCCGAACCGCAGGGCGGGGCGGTCGTTTTTGCCAGGTTCCGGCCCGAAGCCGAAGAAGAACCCTTTGGGGCCAGTGGTGAAGGTGAGCGCCCCGGCGTCGATTGTATACTCGCCGCCTCCCGAATAGCCGTGCTCTTTTATCCAATCCTCGGTGAAAACGCATGGCTTCCCGTATTCGTCGGTGAAGAAGTCGCCGCCCGACCAGATACGATCCGTCTCCGGAGCGGGACGCGGGTAGCCGGGAAACTCCATATTCTTGCTTTTCCATGTGCTTTCGTCCACCTTGACGACTCCGATACCATAGTCGGGGACGTCCTTCTCATACATGATCTCGGTCGCGAGGCAGTGGAGGCCGAAGGCCAGAACCGACGACGTCAACAGAATTCTTCTCAGCATTTTCTCCTCCAATACATAAAAATTTTTGGAACAAAAATTTTCAATCGATGAAGTTCCAGTTCCAGTAGGTGGTGATCGGCCAGGAGGACTTCGGGTTGACATGGTTGTCGACGAACAGGAAGTTGGACGTCGTCGAGTGGATGGGACGGAGCTTGCTGCCGCTGCTCACGTTCATTTCGCAGTTCGAGCCTGAGCCGGCGCACAGGTTGAGTTCCCAGCTGGGGTTGAGCGGGGTGGTCTCACAAAGGAGGAATGTCCTGCTTGGCTGGTCCACCTCCTTGGTCCGGCAGCCGAGGGGACTGCCGCTGCCGGTGGACATCAGGCGCAGCGGGACGGCGTAGCTGCGGTTGGGCCAATTGATGTCGCGGGGTTGGGCGTCATTTGGGCAGCGGAAAATGGGCCAGGACTGGTTCGAGGGGCACCAACCAGATGAGGTCACAGGATAGTTGAAGTAGTGGCGGCCAAGCGCGTAGTCCCAGAAATACTGATTGGTGTAGAGGTGAGGCGGGTCGCTGAAGCCGGTCGGCGGCGCCACGTAGTCGTTGTAGTCGCCCCAGTACTGGACGAAGTTGGTGCCGATCTGCCGCATGTTGTTGGCGCAGAGACTTGACTGCGCGAGACCTTTCGCCTGCTTCAGCGCCGGCAGGAGCATGGCGGCCAGAATCGCGATGATGGCGATGACCACCAACAACTCGATCAGGGTAAAACGGTTACTGGCTGCCTTTCTTGCGGAAGCGGGAATCATCGTAGTGTTTCTCCTTCATATAATCCCGGTGTGACGAGACATTCACCGAGGTGCGTGTCTCCTGTGCGCAGTATCTGAAGAATTTTCCTCACCAGCATGTCGGCGACAGGTTCGGAGCCGTGCGACACGCAGGAGACCTTAGGATGGTAGCTTATCGCCGCGTCGAAGCTGTTGACCGTCACCACGCCCATGTCTTTTGGAACAACCACCCCTTCGTCGGCCAATCCTTCCATCAGAAACGCCAGATCATTGTCCGTATGGAGGAACACCGCGTCGAAGCCTCGGCTGGCGATCAACGCCGCGCGCTTCGCGATGCCGATTTTCAGCTTCACCCCTTGCCCTTCCACCCAGAATTCGGAGGCGTCTCCGAATTCGATGCCACGCTCCTCGCAGCCCGTGCGGAACCCGGCGGCGCGTCGTTCGAAGGGCACGTACAGTTTTCCCTCGACGATCAACCTGTCGCAGAGCAGGGCGGGTTTCCGGTAGCCGTGTTCCGCCAGCATCGTGGCGGAGAGACGCCCGGCGGCGTAGTTGTCCATCGCGACGATGTTATCGATGGCGCCACGGTAGTGCTCTTCTGTTGTTATCACTGTCTTGCCCTTCAAAGCCAGGAATCGATTGCGGGCATCGGGCGCCATCGTGGTCAGCACAAGTATGTCGGGCAGGCGGGAGAGCATTGCGCGCCAGTCGAACTCGCTCCTGTGGAAGGGGAACAGCGCCAACTCGCAGGAGAGCGAGGCGGCTTCGGCCTTGATCCGCAGCCTGTTCCACAGTTTGTTCCACGGCAAATTGCCGGGCATGGTGTCTCCCTCGCTCACAAAGGCGAAGGAGCCAAGGCGTTTTTTGTTTGTCGCCGCCTGTAAGGAAAGCGTTCTCGCCAGGTGGTTCTTGCGTATCACCCCTTCAGCTTCTTTCATCTTCAGAAGCTTCCGCGCGGTGCCGCGGCTGCAGCGCAGGCATTCGCACAAGTCTCTCTCGGGAGGACGCATCATCTCCCCTCGGCGGCGCATTTCGACGAGGTATTCGTTGAAATGCGACTCCACGGAGTCGATGGTGCGATAACGCCTTGTGCCGTGTGACAGCTTCATGAAGTGGCTTGAAGTGTTGAGGTGCGGTTTCGGACGTCGCTTTGATTGTACCATGTGGTACATTGTTTGTCAAGAGTCAAAGGGGGAATCATGCGAAATTCACTGCTGGGGAAATTCAATGTTGGGTAAATCCGAAATCCGAATCTCGAAATCCGAAGTAAATCCGAATTTCGAATGAATGAAACAAAACAGTTCAACAGCGTTTTCGCTGTTTCGGATTTCGTGCTTCGATTTTCGGATTTCAGTTGCGGCGGAGTCGCCTAATTGCTGAGCGCGTCGGCATGACGCATGATCCCGGGGAGGATGACGCTCCTTATGCCGTGGGCACTGTAGTGGCGCTTTCCGACCCAGGAGAAATACTCGGCGGGTTTCCGGTCTGCGTCAACGCCTTGAATCCGCTTGTCCAGAAGCGACGCCAGATAGCCGTAGACGCCCTGTCGGCCTTCGAGGCGCAGCGTGACGCGGGCCGAGTCGATATCCGCCGCCGCGTTCAGCAGATCGACGCAGCGGATGACGTCATAGGTCCTCAGCGCGCAGAGGCTGTCACCGAGCCAGAGGAGGTCGTCGTTGAGTTTGTGGATCACGCCATAGAACTCCTGATCCTCCGTACCCGCGAGGAGCGGATGGGGGGTGAGGGCACCGACGCCTGATACATCAAGAACAAGCACGCATGCGCCGCTTTCGCACGTCTTACGCAACCAGTCGACGCGTTCGGCAAGGCGGTTCGTTCCCTGATCCCAAACGGCCACCACGCAGGGAAGCTTCTCTTTCTCCTTCGAGAAATGCCGGAAGAATACGCCATGGTTGATCAAACCGTCTTGAGACCACCAAAAGCAACCGCGCGCCAGAAGATCCTCGACATTGTCGTTCAGGTAGAACCGAGGATTGAGATCGCACGGTTTTCTGCTGTTGTGGATCTTATCGCGGAGCCACTTCACGGCGTCCTGGCGGCACTTCTTGAGCGGCGAGTTCGCGCTCCTTTTCCGTGCTTCCTTGAGTCGCTGAAGATTCTCTTCGAAAACGAAAGCGGCAGCGGGGATCTCGCCTTGGATCTGCCCGGAGGTCGTGCACCAAAGCGACTGCTGCGGCAAGAGTTTGGGGGCGGGACCAGTGACGGTTTTTCTTGTTCCATTGAGATGCCGCGCGAGAAAGGCTGCCGCCGCTCGGGCGTTGCTGTCCGTGTATTTATGCGGGGAGTCGTCCTCGACGAGGTTGAGGTATTCCCTCTTGCCGAAAATGTCCCACACACGTCGGCTGCGGGCGACCGTCTCCCGCGTGCCCTCGATCGGAAAGAAATCCTGTTTCGCGGCGAGGACGATGACCGGTTTAGGCGCCATGGCGATGAGAATGTCCTCATGATCGAAGCCCGCCTGGGTCATGCCAGGCCAGATCTGCTCCGCGTCCTGCGCGCCGCCTGAGCGCATGTAGGTACGGCGGTTCATGATGAAGCAACTCGGCGCGGCCGCCGCGAGGCGCGGTTCGAGCATCATCAGCATGCTTGTCTGCGTGCCGCCCCCTGAGGTTCCCGTCACGCCGATTCGGGTGGGATCGACCTCGGGGCGGCTGGCCAGATAATCGACGCTCCGTATGGCGTCATGGACGAAATACCTCGCAAGTGAGTCGCCGGCCATCAGGCACTGGCTGCCGGCGTGGTCGTGTTCGGCGCAGCAGCATGGGATGGTCGGCTTGCCAAGGGAGGGCTCGTAGTAGCTGTGGCGCTCGCCCTGGCCGACGGGATCCTGCGCCAGGACGATGAGTCCCGCCTGGACAAGTCGCTGGCAGACAAGTTGGTAGTCGCCGTGTTTCCCGAATCCGCAATGCCCGCATAAAAAGAGAACGGCGCCTGAAGGTTTCTTGAGTCCGTGCGGCAGATAGAGATTCGTCGTCACATGGACATGCGGCCGCGGATGGATGATGATTTTTTCGATGCGGTAGCCGTCGCACTCGACCGCGTCGACGACTTTCGGCTTGAGCGGGGTGTCGCTTGACGGAAGACCGCCGATGGCGTCGGTGAAGGCCTGCCGGATTGCGGCGATCCGGCGCTCGACATCCCGCTTCGTCCGCAAGCCGTCCCGGGCGCGGTCCCCCGCGTCGAAGCATTTCTCGGATTCGGCATACACGAAGTTTCGCAATTGGTCTTTGACGTCGTAGATCGACTGCGTTGGCGACATTTTCTCAAGCGAGGACAGCGTTGCCATGGGGTATGCTCCTGTTGCTTATACCATAACCGTTACTGCTCTATGTCTGTGGCGTTTGATAAATCCGAAACTCGAAGCACGAAATCCGAAACAGCGGAAAACGCTGTTGAACTGTTTTGTTTCATTCATTCGGGATTTGAATTTCGAATTTACTTCGGATTTCGATATTCGGATTTCGGATTTGCGGGAAAGCCCGCCTTTGAAGGTCACTCCTTGGCGAACTCGACGGCGATGTCGATGATCGCGACGCCAGCAGGTGGCGGCGCGCCGACGAACTGGAAGGCGATCCTGCCCAGGAAGCGCACGCTCTTGCCGTCGGTGAGCACGCGCAGCGGGATGCGCACCTCCTGCCAACTGGCTGGATCGTTGTCTATAGAGCCTCCCTTGAGGAAATCGTTGATGCCGATGTAGCCGCCGCATTTCCAGCATTCCGACCATGGGCCGGAGTCTTTGATTCTCTCGCCGATCGACAACTGGAGCACTTGCCCGCCTGAGGGTCTATCGAATTCATCGCCAAGGCCGTTCAGTTTGAAGACGAGGAACGCCTTGTCCAGGGATTCGAGGGGGAGGGGGATCGGATCGGAAATGGATGCCGAGGTTTTTGACGTCGAAACGGTTCCGCCGCACCAGGCGGTCGCCTTTTCCTGGGGGGACAACGCAAGAACGTTTTTCGTGTCCGCGGCCCCTTCCGCCTCTTTGCGCTCGGTCAGTTCGCATCCACCCCACGTCTCCAGATTCCATTCCGTGGCCAGCGCGCCTGAGTAGATTTTCTTGACGGCAGGCTGGCTGTCGGCGGCACAAAGAGGCGCGGTTGAGGGCACAAAAGTCAAGACGCACATCGCCGCTAGTATGGAACGCATCATAAACCTCCTGCTAATCGCGATTACGATGACGATGAAAACGGATGGGACGATTGTTACCATATCTTGATGGCGGGGTCTTGACAAGCCGATGGTTGTATTTTATAATATTAACGTTAAAACGACTATGCAACCATAGTGTGAGATGCAAGGGAAGGGGTATACCATGAGGGCGTGCTTCGCAGGTGGAATGGGCAGAGGTGTGTGGGCGTTGATAGGTGCGGTCGTCCTGTCGATCCCATCTGTTGCGGCGGGCGAGGAGCCCTCGCCGTCCGTCAAAGACCCGTTTCCCCCCAGTTCCGAGGTGAAGCCTCCCATCCGCATGGATCGGGACGCGGTCGTCACCGTCGACAAGGATGGCAACTACGTGGTCAACGGCAAGATCCGTTTTCTCGTGGGAGCGCAGCTGGGGGAGGGCGGGTTGAAGAACGAGTACCTGCCGACGCCGGGGTATGACGCGTCGTTGAAATGGTTGTACGAGGACGTGCCGGACTATGAGCGGGCGCAGCGCGTCGGCCTTGACAGTCTCAGTTTCTTCACCAATGAATCATGGATACGATCCTCGGGAATCGTCAAGGATTTCACGGACATGCGGACCGTGCCCGAGGAGGATGCGTGGCTCGATCGCTTCATCGCCGATTCGAAGCTTCCCCTCTACGTCGATTACAGTTGCATGCCCTACTGGCACGGCCTTCTGGCGACGAAGCCCTACCTTGAGAAGAAAGCCATACCGCTCGAGGCGCTGAACGTGGGCGGCTACGAGAAGGAGGCGAACCACTGGGTGCCGTACAGCGTGACGCATCCCGAGGGACGGAAGCTCTACCGGCTTATGTGGGAGGACGGAGCGCGCCGCGTGCTCGCCAAGGGAGGGAAGGCGCTTTTCTATGAGTTGTTCAACGAACCGGCCTACGATGACCCGAGCGATTACAACCGCGCGCTGTTCGCGGAGCGCATGAAGGCGAAATACGGCGGGATCGAGAAGCTGAATAAGGATTGGCGGTCGGACTACAAGAGCTTCGAGGATATCGCGAAGTTCAAGAACCGTTCGGACACCCCGGGACTTTACGTGGAATGGTGCAAGTTCATGGAGGACTCCTTTGTGGACAACTGCGCCGAGGGCGTCAAGGCGATCAAGGCGGTCGACACGCGGCCGGAAACCCTGTTCTGCGTCCAGGTGCTTGGCGGCGAGAACTACCGCGTGATCCCCCCCACCAATGTCAATCTGTTCAAGCTTTCGAAAATACTGAATTGCGGCTCCTCGTGCACCGGCGGCGGCATCGTCGGCGCGGGAATGACGGTCGAGCCGGTTCACGCCATCGACGCCACGATCGACCAGCGGCTTGTGGAGGGAGTGGCGCACCGTCACTTCCTGCGGGCGATCAACGATGGCAAGCCCATCCATGACGGCGAGGCGTATATCGGCACCACGCGGAAGTCGCTCATGAGTGCGCTTTGGCTGCAGTTGGCGCGCGGTGGGAACGCCGCTTACCTGTTCCATTGGAGCAAACGGGGATGGGACCGCGCGTGGCCGACGCCTGACACAAGCGGAACTCCCGCGGTGGAGGGCAGGACCGCGGCGGGTGGACGGCGAGTTGCGGAGCTGTTCCCCTACAAGTTCCTCAATCCCTACGCCATGAAGACCGAGGAGTTGCTCGGCACGCTTGACTTCAAGCGGGAGCTCTACAAGGTCGATGATATCTTCGTGCCACGGCAGAACAGACCGAAGGCCGATGTGGCAGTGCTGCTTTCGTACCCGACCGAGCGCTACTCGCAGGCGGCGGGCAATCCGGCGCATAACGAGATCCTCGGCTACACCGCCGCGTTGGAATTCTCGCACTATCCGATCGACGTCCTGCCCGAGGAGATGATCGTCGAAGGGAAGTTGTCGAACTACAAAGTCCTGGTCGCCGCCGGCGTGGAAAACGTCTATCCCGAGTCAGTTCCCGGCATCAGGAGTTTCGTGGAGAACGGCGGGACGCTGGTCTTGGGCGGCGAGGCGATGACGCTTGACGAGCACGGCAATCCGGTTGACTGGAGCGGGATGCTTGATCTGGGCGTTGGGGCGAAGGTGAAAAGTTCTCCGCTCGGGAATGTCACATTGACGTTCCCCCAGGCGGCGGAGATCCCCGGGGCGATCCACGCCAAAGAGTACCGGACCGCTACCCCGGGCCCCGAGTGGAAGGCGGTTGGCTCCATCGGCGAAAAAAACGTCATGTTCCGCAAATCAGTCGGCAAAGGATGCGTCTATTGGCTGAACTGCAGGATGCCCGAGTACGCGGCCGCCGCGGTGCTGGGTGGCATCATGCGCCCGATGGGGATCGTGCCAACGTGCGACGTGGTGAACGTCTCCAACAACGAGCTTGCGGCGAACGTCGAGACGCACCGTCGTGTCGCCGGCGCGTTCGCCGGGTATTTCCTCTACAATTGGGACAAGTTCCCGAAACTTGTCCGCTTCTCGTGCGCCGAGCTCCGCGCAGGGCAGACCGCCTGTCTGCCGCTTGACGGCGCGGCTCCAGCGGCCTCCGATGGATGGGTGACCCTCTGTCTTCCACCCGCGGACAAGGTCGTCGTTGTCTGTGGCCCCGCGGGCGAGCTTGAGAAACGCTTCGGCAAGCTGCAAGGCGTTGACGCCGTGGCGGTGAAAGCCGTCTATGGCAAGCTCAAGACCGCCACTGCCGCGGCCGAGGGGGCGGCGGAGAAGGGTAAAGCCTTCACTTTCCCCGTCGATGAGTCGAAGTGCGTGCCGTTGAATATGAAGAATGTGGCCAACAGGCATTTCGAAGACAGCGTGGCGGGTGACGGCAAAGGTGGCTGGACTGACCAGGGCGAGAACTCTTTGCGCGGCGTGGAATGGGGTCGGCAGAACTATTGCGGCGTGCCGTTCGACATCATCCGCTGGGACGAGAACGCCGGCAATGCCTGCATCGTCCTTGCCTCAAAGAACATGCGGGGCGTGCCGGAGAAGGTCTCGGGCATTCCGGTTGGCGAGAAAGTCAAAGCCATCTACTTCCTCCACGCCACCGCCTGGACGAAAGGTGGCGAGGCCGCGATGAACTACGTGCTGAACCATCCGGACGGCTCAACGACGACCATACCAGTGAAGTGCGGCGAAGGCGTCGGCGACTGGTGGCTGGGGAACGAGACCAACAACGCCAACAAGGGATGCAAGGTCGCCTGGCGGAACTCCGAGAACAAGGGGTTCTACGCATGGCGCTGGCAGAATCCCACGCCGGAGAAAATGGTCGACACCATCGACATCGTCTCCGCCAACGGCGATCCGATTCCCGTCGTCATCGGCATCACGATCGAACGGACTCCGTAAAACACTCCGGAAACACTCCGAGGAAACACTCCGAGGGATGGCTGGTAAGCGGCGGCGTGATCGCCAGGAGGATCTCCAGGCAAGGATGCGCGTCGGACGGATTGTTTGTGGTCTGGAAGACAGCCCAAGACTAATGAAAATCTGGGAAAACACTCCGAGGGTGTGATGAGATGAGCGGGATGGTGGCCAGGGATAATCGACCTGCTGACTCGTTCCGCCGGACAGATTGTTTGTGATGTGGATGGGCAGTTCAAGGCTATTAAAAATCCGGAAAAACACTCCGAGGGCGGCTGAGGCGGGGCGGCGTGATCGCCAGGAGGGTCGCCAGGCAAAACATGCGCGCCGGACAGATTGTTTATAGTGTGGACGACAATTCAAAACCATTAAAAATATGGGAGAATAATATGGCTCGCACGCAGCACGTTATCCCACCCCTGTTTAGTCCGAATCGGATGCGGTGTCAGATTTTTACCCTGATAGAATTATTAGTGGTGATCGCCATCATCGCCATCCTGGCGTCCCTGCTGCTGCCCGCCTTGAAAAACGCGAGGAACTCCGCGAAAAACGCCAACTGCATGAGCAACCTGAAGCAGATCGCGTCTGCCTCGATGATGTATTTCATCGACAACAACGACTATCTCACAACGGTCAACGAGAGTGGCTACAACTACGGCCGGCGCTGGCAGAACGACTCGCTCTCCGGGTACCTTAACCTCACGCCGCCGCTCTATGACGGAACGCCCAACTATCTGCCGAACGTCGTGATCTTCCGTTGTCCGGCTCAAGATGGAATGTTCGTCGGAAGACACTATCGCTACAACCGCTTCCTCATGGACTCCGGTGTGGTGCGCAGAACACAGATCAACTTTCCAGAGAAGGTGATGCTGTGGAGTGACGGCTTCAGCGCGACCGACAACTCCTGCGACATCAACTACTGGAGCTTCGCCTCGGGGCATCCTGAATGGGACTTCTTCTATCTTGGCCGACGGCACAACGGTTTCGCCAACATTCTGCGGCATGACATGAGCCTCGGCTACGCCAATCAACCGCCGTCACTGCCCTATAACTGGGGGGCGAACTGACGTGATCATGAAGCGGAAAGTGGGGATCAAGGAAGTGGCGCGGCAGGTGGGTGTGTCGTCGATGACGGTCTCCAATGTGCTGAACAAACCCGGCATCGTCCATGAGGATACGCGGCGCAAGGTGCTGGAGGCGATACGGGAACTGGGCTACTCCCCCGACATAAGCGCGCAAAATCTTATCCGCCGCAAGAATCCAACCCGCCGGTTCGGCTGCGGCCTGCGCTTCGCCATCATCCTCCGACCTGAGATCCGCAAGCTTGAGGAAATGTATTTCGCCGGAGTCCTCGCCGGGATAGAGGAGCAGATGCGCAAAGATGGGCATTTCCTCGTGTTCTGCGAGTCCTACGAGAATCTCGAGGCGAACCCTATTATGATGAACACCCTGCTGACCTCCGAGAACGTCGACGGAATACTGACCTTTGTCGGGACGGACAAAGCGGCGGTCTTTGCGCATCTCGCCGCCACCGCGCCGCTCGTGCATCTGGATCAGATCGAAGGGCATGACTGCGTCTGTCCCGACAAAGCCGGCGCGATGCGGTTGGCCGTGGCGTACCTGACCGGACTCGGGCACCGCGACATAGGCTTCATCGGCGGGACGGCGAAAATCAAGGAGACTGGCTACGACAAGCGTTTCTCCTGCTTCATCACCGAGATGGATGCCCACGGACTTCCGCTGCGCCGCGAGTGGTGTCGTGGCGGCAAATTTGGTTTTGACGTCGGAAAAGAGGCCGCGGCGGAACTGTTGTGTCTGCCTGAAAAACCCACCGCCGTGTTCTGCGCCAGCGACATCACCGCCATCGGCGCCATGCACGCCTTCATCGACGCGGGCGTGCGCGTTCCCGACGACATTTCCGTGATGGGATTCGACAACACCCGCGAGTCGTGGTTGTTCCATCCTCAGTTGACCACGATCGACGCGGGCATGGAGGAGGTCGGACGCATGGCGGTGCGGCGCCTCGCCGAGAAACTGGCCAATACGACCTCCCCGCCGCGTTATCTGCTGGTGCCGGTCAAACTTGTGGAGCGACGAACCTGCGCGGCGCCGTTGTCGAAGAAAACGAGGATGCGCAAGGCTTGACCGGGAAAAGCTGGAGCGTGTGTGGAACGCGGTCGTGCCGCATCACCGTGCGCTTTTTTCCGCCATGCTCAGCAGAATGGTGAATTTGAAGTCGCTTCCTTTTCCCAGCTCGCTCTCGACCCAGATGCGTCCACCCATGAGGTCGACCAATCGCTTGCAGATCGCCAGCCCGAGGCCGGTGCCGCCATACTTGCGTGTGGTTGAGCCGTCGATCTGGGTGAAGGGACGGAAGATGGTGTCGTGCATGTCGGCGGGGATGCCGATGCCGGTGTCTTTTACGGAAAAGAGCAACTGAGGCGCGGTCACAGGCTTTCCCGCAGGCGCCGCGGCTTCCCTTCCCACCGATATGAGCACCTCGCCTGCTTCGGTGAATTTGATCGCGTTGGAGATGAGGTTTACCAGGATTTGTTTGACGCGGATCGGATCGCCGGTGACCGTGTCCGGCACATCTATGGAGATCTTGTGGCCGATGCTAATCTGTTTTGGTTTGTTCTGGAAGGCGAAGGAGTCGCAAATGCCGCTCAGCAGATCCCGGATTGAGAAAGGCTGGACATCGAGATTGAGATGCTCAGCCTCGATTTTCGAGAGGTCGAGGATGTCGTTTATGATGGAAAGCAGGTTGTCGCCCCGCTCCTTGATGATGGCGGACCAGTCGCGTTGACGGTCGTCGAGACGGGAGTCGGAGAGGAGCGAGGCGAAGCCGATGATCGCATGAAGCGGCGTGCGTATCTCGTGGCTCATATTGGCGAGGAACTCGTCCTTCGCCCGATTGGCGGCTTCCGCGGCGTCCTTCGCGTTCCGCAGGTCGGCCTCCGTCTTGCGTCTGACATTGATCTCGTGGAGGAGGTCCTCGTAGGCTTTTTGCAGTTCGGCGGTGCGTTCGACGATGCGCGCCTCGAGTTTGTCGTGCGCCTCGCGGAGCTGCTGCTCGCTTTCCTTGAGCGCGGTGGTGGTCTGGGTGAGCAGATGGTGCTTGTCGCGCAGTTGGACGTAAAACCAGGCGATGGCGGCGATGAAGGAGAATAAAACCAGCAGATAGAGGTGGGAGATGAGATTGTGGTCGGGCCATTGGGCGTGGAGGTAACCGATGGTCTCGCCTTGACGGAGGATGGTGATGTACGCCTCGTTGATCGGCAGAAGGCCCTGATGCCAGAGCGACTCCGCTAATTGGGAGAGGTGGAGGTCCGTGTTTTTGGCGGAGCAGAAGAGCGCCTTGTTGCGGTGAAGCATTTCAGCTTCGGACAGCTCCTCGGTTCTGATGATATGTTCGAGCTTCCGCTGTGTCGATTCGGGGTCGAGGAACCACATGTCGTCCGAAAGCTGCTCCGCCTGGGCCGTCAGATGCCGTTCCATGCTGCTGATGGTGGTGCCGGTGTTCCAACGGACGATGAGGGCGAACAGGGCGAGGAGTACGCCGAAAATGAAGATGGTGCGCTTTCTCATTTCACATACTTGTCGAAAATTGCTTGATATGTCCCGTCAGCCCGCAACTTCTCTAATTCTGAGTAGATTGCTAACAGTAGCCACTCTTTTTGGGGGTAGGGCGATTTTTTGCAGAACGGTATGAAGTATGGTTTGCTGAAGAGCGGTTTCGGCAGGAACGTGATGTCCTTGTCCAGCCCGAGTTCCTTGGCGCAGGCCAGTCCGATGGTCTTGTCGGCGGGAAAGAGGTCGATCTTGCCTTCCAACAGCATTTTCATCCCATTGGGGAAATCAGGAGCGACGATGGGGTCGAACTGGGCGTTCAGGAAGTCCGGATTATAACTGTAGTCGCGGACCGTTCCGATCCGATACCCGTCTTTGGCGAGTTGCGCGTAGGATTCGAACTTGAACTTGTCGGCGTTGAGCTTCCGGCAGAAAAAGAAATACTCGCTGCGCCAGAGATATTCGCTGGGCCACACGCCGCTTCTGTCGAACTCCCTCTGGGACTCCGTGAAGAGCAGGTACGACTCGCGGTCGGTCTTGAAGGAAATGGAGACCAACAGGTCGGTTTCGCCATTCTCAGCCATGAGTTTCGCCCGCGACCACGGATACAACTTGACCTCGTGCTTGACGCCGAGCCTCTTGAAGATGATGTCGAAGAGTTCGACGTCGATGCCGACTACTTTGCCGTCGCTCATGTACTCGAACGGAGGCCACTCCTCGCCGATGATCAGAAGAGGGCGGTCGAAGGTGGAGGGCGGGCCGCTCGGCCCAGGAGGGGCGGCTGCGGGACGCCAGATGATCGGCGTCAGCATGGCCAAGGCGACGCCGATAACGACGAAGGCGATGAGCGCGGCAAAGAGTTTTCGCATTACGTGACTTCCCCTCATTTGATGCTCTCAGTGGAAACAATATGTCGACGGGGCTCTAAAGGCAAACGGGACAAAGGATCTCATGTCGGAAGTATGGCACCCGAACGAAGCGGGGGTCAACTACTACGGATTCGCAATCAAACCACAGTATGTTACAGGTGGACGGTCGATGGTGGAAGGTCAGGCAGTTGCTCCATCTACCGCCTACAACAAGGAGAATGCTATGGATATCGCAAAGCTGAATGAGCGTTGTGGCAAGAAGGGAACAGTTGCATTTGCCGCCGGAGCGGGCGGACTCCCCTTCGTGAGGATGACGAACAAGGCTGCCGAGGCAGAGGTGTGCCTCTTGGGAGGGCATGTGTGGGCCTTCCAGCGGACGGGGGGGCGGCCGGTTCTGTGGATGAGCCCCAAGGCGGTGTTTGCGGAAGGCAAGCCGATCAGAGGCGGGATTCCCGTGTGCTGGCCGTGGTTCGGCGCGCTCAAGGATAAGGCGGACGCGCCTGCCCATGGGTATGTCAGGACTCGTCTCTGGGAGGTGCGGGAGGTGCAAGAGCCGAGTCCCTCCAAGACCTTGCTTGTGTTGGGGCTGCGGAGCGAGTCCGCGCCAAGCGATCTGTTCCCTCATCCGTTCGACCTGACGATCTCCGTCGAAGTCGGTGACGAGTTGGTTGTCGATCTCGTGACGGTGAACCGCGGGGCGGCGGCGTTCAGCTACACGGCGGCGCTTCACACCTATTTCGCCGTCAGTGAGGTGCGGAATGTTTCGGTGGGCGGGCTTGACGGCTGCGCCTACATCGACACCGTTGGCGGCGTGTGGCGCACGGGCCAGAGGCAGAAGGATGTTGTCCGCTTCGAGGCCGAGGTTGACCGCATCTATCAAAACACGAACTCCGAGTGCGTGATTAATGATCCTGCATGGAAGCGGCGGATACACGTAGCCAAACAGGGCAGCGCATCGACGGTTGTTTGGAACCCTTGGACGGCAAAGGCGGAACGGCTCACCGACCTGGGCGGCGAGAACTATCCCCGCTTCGTCTGCGTCGAGACGACGAACGCCGCCGATGATGTGGTTGTCGTGCCTGCTGGCGAGACCCGCCACCTGACGGCGCGGATCCGAGAGGAGCTTTCGTAAGTCTTTTGTGGCCAGCAGCCCCAAGAAGCCCTACAGCAACTTCCTTTCCTGCCGATATTAGTGACTAAAGAGGAAGTTTACGGCGCGGTCGTGAAGCGTGGATCAGGGCATGGTCTATGCGAGAAAAAAGGGGGGAGGGCACCACAATGGAAAACAAACTTGACGTGATGGGGATTGTCGGCTGCGGCGGAAGGCTGCTGGGCAGCGCATGGACCTTGAGCCAGCTTGAGAAGATCGTGGGAGACGCCCATGATGTCGTGCTGTTCGGCATCATCGGACGCGGAGCCTACCGGATCATCATCGACGAGACCTACACGCCGATCGAGGATGTCCGACGCTACCTTGGCAATGTCATGCCAGCCGCTTGATGAGGGAAGAGACTCGACCTTCGCTCCCGTGAGGATCGACACGACCATGTCGGCGGTAGCCTCCCCATGATGATACCCGCTGACCACGACGCCCCCCCAGCACCCCGAATCCGACATGGCGCCGCTTTGCGGTTCCCGCTCCATTACTGTCGGGGCTTGTTTCACGGCGTCTGATCAGAGCCACGAGTGTGAGCGAGTGGTTGTCGAGGCGGCGGTGGTGCCTAACTTGATCGTTAAGGCAATGCGTTGAAGTCCCGGCCGTGACGGCCGGCTACGTTCTGATTCCGGCTTTCGCCGCGTACTCCCTGAAGAGCGTGAGGTACAACTGGTAGTCCTGGTAGGAGACGCCCGGCGGGGTCTGGTGGTCGACGCTGATGATGAAGCCGCCTTGGGCGGCGGTCGGAAGGAGGCGCTCGAACTCGGCGCGCATGGCGGCCTCACCCTGATTCATCGTCATCTTGTCGAAGTGCCCGATGAACAGCATCTGGGGATGCTCGGCGCGGAGTTTGGCGATGTCGACGCCCGCCTGGCGCTCCAAGGGGAGGATCCCCTGGACGCCGACATCCTCGAACCAGTAGGCGGGGACGGTGATGTCACCATCGGAGTCGACGATGGTGATGATGCCCCGCTTCCGCAGCTCGGGAGTGATCGCCCTATAGAAGGGAGCGAGAAACTCGTAGAAGAGCTCCTTCGAGATCATAGGGCCATGGTTGTAGCTCATGTCCTCGGCGAACGTCATGTAGTCGGGGACGCAGAACTCGCAGAAGCGGTCGAGTACTTTCATATTCCATTCCAACAGGTCGTCGATCATCCTTTTCATGAGTTCGGGCTGGTCGTAGAAACCGAAGAGGTGCGGCTCGATCCCGAAGAGCGTCCGAGGATACCAGAAGGGGCCGAGGAGCGTGAGCCATACGACTGCGTCGCCCGTCTGCTGTTTTTTCGCCATCGCCGCCCATTTCTTCTTGTCAAGTTTCTCCGGAGGATAGTAGAGGCTGGCGCGGATCCTGTCGTAGTCCGCCTCCGTGGACATCACGGGGGCGCCGTGGGACGGGGCGTGCGGGATGGCGGGCGAGATCCATTCATGCTGGTAGCATTCCAGGCCAAAGTGCTGATAGATGTCATAGCGGTCCGTGACCGTCGGCGGCAACCCTTCCATGTGCCACCGCTCGATGGTCTTGTCCCACCACGGGGCCCACTCGACGATTGGCAGGTGGTCAAAGGGCTTGAAGCTCATCACGGCTTTGAAACGCTCACGGGTGTTCATGGGAGGCTCCTTTATCTTTAACGTAATTATAAGCTTAGCAATAAGATAAAACATGGACTATATTGATTAACTTATAGGACAGGATTGACGAAAGATGAGCGTTCAGGGGGACATAAGTGGGGCGCAACACCTTTTGCGCCATTCGCACCATGGCGCGGAGGGTGCTGCGCCCCACTGTGCCACATGAAGAAAAATAGAGAAAAAGCTGTTCGGAGGCATCCCCCCTCCACCCGCGTCGTGGACGCGCGCGGCGAGCCGGGCATTCGGGCGGTCCTTGACGAACTGGGGTTTGCCGTGAAGTACTTCCCGACGTATGTCCACCGGCGGGTCGAGCTCCACTCGGTGAGCGTCGTGCTTATGAGTGTGATCATCCGCGGCCGCGGGTGGCATCATCTGGGCGACGAGGTGTACGAGGAGCATGGCGGCTCGGTCGGCATCACCCACTACGGCGAGCGGCATGACATCATGACCGACGAGGAGGGGATGGACGTGATGAATGTCTACCTCGACCTCAAATGGCATCCGATGCCGCCGCTGCCCCGCGAGATGCAGTCCGTAATTCCCGAACTGCTCCCTCTCCATCCTGCATTCCAAAACAAGATGAACAAAATGATCCGCATCCAGTTCGACGACGGCGGTGCGGAGGAGGCGGCGCGGCTTTTCTCCCTGGAGCGTGAGACGCGTGAGCGGCAGCCGGGATGGCGGGAGGCGTCGCGGATGCTGTTCACCCTGTTTCTGACGGACTGTTGTCGTCAGGCGCTGCGGACCGGGATCATCTCATGCGCCCGGGAAGGTGTCGGCGCGGTTGACGCCATGGAGCGGATCAGGCGGCATCTCGACGCCAACTTCTCGGGGAATCCGCAGTTGTCCGAACTGGCGAGGAGGGTGAACATGAGCGGTGCGCACCTGTGCCGCTCGTTCAAGAGGCACACGGGGAAGACCGTTTTCGAATATCTGGTTCAGCGGCGGATCCAGGACGCCATGGTGCGCCTGCGCGGATCCGACGAAAAGATATCCTCCATCGCCCTTGAGTGCGGCTTCAACGACCTCTCCTACTTCAACCGGACCTTCCGCCGACTCGTCGCCATGTCGCCGTCGCGCTATAGGAACCCGTAGTGGAGCGCAATGCGTAATTCGAGGTGCGCGGACAGGATGCCCGTGCTACTTACCCAGTCGCTCGAGGGCCTGGACGGCCAGTGGCTGATTCGGTTCGACCTCCAGCGACTTCCGGTACAGCGCGCGGGCGTCGTCGAACCGTTTCTGCGACTCGTAGAGCCGCCCGAGGAGGTGATATGCCTCAAGCGTGTCGGGGGCGCGCGTGAGCGTCTCCTTGAGCAGAACCTCCGCGTCGTCGACCTTTTGCAGCTCGACGAGGACACTCGCAAGGCGCAGCCGCGTGGGGAGGTGCGAGGGGGCGGCCGCGAGAGAGGAGCGAAGAAGCCGCTCAGCGGTGGCGAGTTCCTTTTTCTCGAGCTGCTCGACGGCCTCTTCGTAGAATTTCATGGCGAGGTCATGCTTCTCCTCCACCGCGAGGCTTTCCTTGCTGATGGCACCGGAGGTTCCGTCGACTCCGAGCGTGAGCCCCATGAGGACAATGATGCCCTTCTTCTGGCTTTGAACGATGACGTTCTTGATGACCTTTTCCGACTTCGGGTTGACCCACTGCATCATGAAGAGGCTGACGACCGGGCGTTCTTGCGCGGTTCCCGACCAGGCCCACTGGGTATAGGTGTCGTTCTCGTTGAAAAAGGAAGCCTTGGGGTCGCCTCCCGTCCAGTCTCTGAGATTGGAGGTGCCTTCTAACACGATCTCCGCACTGGTTCCGTCGGCGTATTCGACGACGTAGCTTCCAAGCTGCACCGCCGAGGTCCAGGCGGAGGTTTGCAGAAAGTAGAGGGCCTTCGCGGCGCGGTTGATCTTGATCGTGGCGCTCGCCGGGTTGTCCGCCTTGCGGAATTGCGAGGCCATCACCAGGCAGCTCTTGTCAGCGGGGATCTCGAAGGGGACGCCGTTGAAGACATGGCGCCCGGGCTTGAAGGAGCGCAGGTCGGAGCCCGGCCCCTGGTCAGTCCAGCCGCCTTTGCCGTCATCGTCGACGTCGTCGATGAGCGGACGATTCAGGACGCCGCGCAGGTCGACTGGCGCGTAGTCGAGGTTCTCGAGCAGTTTCCGCACGGCGGCCTTTCCCTTGATTGCCACGCCGACGTTCGCGAGGAGTTGGCAGGCGACGCGGTCAGCCTTCGATGCCAGTGGTTTTGCCGCGGCGTCCCAGCGCAGGTTGTCGAGGATCCAGGTGCCTTTGCCTTTCTTGACGATAAGCACGGCGGGTGGATAGAGCTGGGGAACGGCGCCGGGAATGTCCCAGAGCCAGTCGCAGACGGTGTCGATGTCGAAGCGCGCGTTGTGGAAGTAGTCCCGCATATCCTCGCCTTCGGAGAGCCTTTTCCAGAAGAAGTCCTGTGAGCTGAGTCCGTCGAGCAGTGGTGACGCGGCGGTCCGCACCGCCCGGGCGCGCCAGGCGGGGACGTCGGGAGCGCAGCCCTTGGCTGCGGGGCCGAACCATTTCGCGAAACGCTCTGCGGCGTCAGCGGTGGCCCCATGGACGAGGACGGTTCCGCCATCCTCCACGAATTTGCCAACGGCGTCTAACTCCTTCTCGTCCAATTTTTTGGAGCCTTCGATGACCAGTGCCTGGTAGGATCCGAGTTTGTCGAATGTCGGATTCGAATCGACAACCGCGCCGAGCGCGTCAAGCTTCTGTGCGAGGTTTCCCGTCCGTTCGGCGAGCAGGGCAGTCGTCTTCGCGGTGTGGGGACGGGGATCGGAGAGGTCGTCAAGGATGGCCTGCAAGACGAGGCGGGCGTTGGGGGAGGAGTCAAGGGTTTCGATGAGATCGAATTGGCTGGCGAGAATGCGTCCCTTGTCCACGGGGATTTCGACGAGGACGGAGAACTCGATGCCGGCTTTTCCGTCGGAGGTGTCGACTAACGTCCGCGGAGAACCGGTTGACGGTTTGACGAAGGGGCTGGTGGTGACATGGTAGTCCGGTGCCCACCATTTCAAAAGGTTTTCGTCGAATTTCCCCGCAAGGGGGTGGGAGTTCATCCTGACGAGCGCGTGGCTGCGGACGACGCCGCTGGCGGGAACGAGCGAGACGCCGGCGGTAAGCTCGGGGGGGAGGGGGTCGTTCTGATGAAGAATCAGAAGTCGTCCTCCCTTTTCCAAGAACGAACGTATGGCGTCGGCGTTCTTGGTGAGGGTTTTGTCGCCGGCCCCATTATCGCCGATGATGAGCAGGTCCAACTCCTCGAAGCCAGCGGTGTTAAAGATCTGCGGGGGCAGGTCGAGTCCCGCCGCGGCGAGTTGCGGGCGCGTTTTACCGGCGGGGTCGTGGAGGGCCACCCTCATTCTCCGCGGCATGGTGAGGCGGGTGCGGGGGACGACAGTTCCGGGCATGGTCGCTTCGGCGAGGCGCGCGCCGCCTTGGTCGTTTAAGGTGAACGTCAACGTCGCATTCGTCGGACGATCGACGGGAGGAATGCTGAAGGCTATGTCCAACCTCTTCAGTTCGTAGGGGGTGAGCGCCAGCGGTAACTTGCCGGAGTCCGTCGTTTTCCCGTCGATGGCGACACCCCAGGCAAGCTCGCACTCGTGGGGCTCGGGCAAGTCGTGGTGAATGTTGACGCTGTATGAGGTTTTGGCACCAGCGAACCATGCGGAATGGGAGGTGAGGGGGACGATATCGCAGGAGGGAAGTCCCCGCCGCATGTCCCATTGTGAGGGATGGTTCCACGGGGTGATGAGCGAGACCTCGGCGTCGCGGTGCCCTTGCGAGAAGAGGCGGTGGGCCTCGAAGAAGGCGTTCATGGTGCCGCTGGGGCTGGCGTAGACGGACTCGCCGCCAATCTCAACGAGCCCCCGGGGCGGGCTGAAGAAGAAGATCCAGCCGTTCTCGTTCACCATGATCGGTTTGACTCCCCAGACGATGGGCGAATCGCCGCGGACGTTGGCGACGCGTTTGGACTGGCCGCTGGGAACCATGCCGCCAATGGCGAATTCCTTGTCAGGCATGCGCCAAAGGCGGGAGAGGGGCAGATAGGCGTTGGGGATGCGGAGCGCGTGGATGTCGACGGGGTAATGGGTGGAGATGACTTTGAGGTGGCCTCTGAGGTCGAGATCGCATCCGGCCTCCACGATTCTGGTGTCGTCCGCCGCCGTGGCGGTGTCGGCGAGATGACGGTCCCGTTTCACCGCCAAGGGGGTCACGCTTTCCGGGGATGTCTCGACGAACTCGTTGCTGATGTACCATTCAAGAATGGACGGGTTGTTTCTGAGCCGGCGGACACTGGCGTCGACGTCGCGTTCGGCGGTCGCCCAGAACTGGTCGGACTCGATCTTCTGGACGGTCGGATGGGAGATGCCGGCGACGCCGCAGGCGATGGGCAGGCCGATCTCGTCGCAGATCTCCGCGGCGGTCGGGTCATAGGCGTGGCGCTGGAACTGTCCGCCGTTGCGCAGGACGAGGTTGAGGCGGTCGCGGATATGTCCCCTGCGCATTCTCTCCTTCATGTTCCAACTGCTTTCCATGGCGAAGCCGCGGAGTTTGATCGGCGCGCCGTTAAGCAACAGTTTGCCCCCGGCCGTCCATATCTCACGGAAACCGAAGCGCGTCGAAACGTCGTCGATCACTTTTCCTGCCTCGTTTTTCAGCAGAAGTCTTAGACGCAGAAGGTTGGGATGGTTGAGCGACCACAAAGGAGGATCAGTCCACGGCTCTTTCAGCGACGCCTTGAGCACCCCATTCGAGGCGGTGGCATGGAGGGGCGGCAGATCCAGGACATGCGTCCCCGCAAACACCACGCCCCCGGAGAGGGAATAGTCCCCGTCGGGCAACCCCTCGGCGACAACGTCGGCCTGCAGCGTGCCCGACCTGAAGTGAGGTTTCACGAAGATGTCCGTGACGCGGGCGGCGGGTTCCTTGGTGAGGCAGATCTCCCACAGCTGGACGTCGCGTCCGGCGCCGGGGCCGAGGACTTCCGAGTTCTCGTTGAGGGTTGGCTTCTCCTTCCGTTGCTCGGACTCGGGAAGAGCGGCCATGCCGTTGCGGACGACGACGAGCAATTCGTTCGGCTGTCCCCAGCGGAGGATGGTGGAAAGGTCGACTTCGAAGGGGGCCATGGGGCCGAGATTGCAGGCGATTTTCTGGCCGTTCAGATAGATGGTGGCCTCGTACAGCGCGCGCTGAAAGCGGGCGACGCATGTGCCCCCCTTGAGCCACTCGGGAGGCGTGAAGGTCTTTCGCCACCAGCCGATGTTGTCCTTCGAGTCCCGACCCAGCGTGTCGGGGAGCGAGGTCTTGATCCACGTGGCGTCTTGGGGTGGCGTGGTAACGACCGCCGTGTCCGAGGAGGTCCGCTCCCAACCCGTGTTCAACCACATTTTGGAGCGGAACGCGCCGGCCTGGTCGACAAGTTCCTCGGCTTCGCAGTGGACCGCGATGTCTTTCCCGCCAAAGAGGTCGGCCACGCAGCGGTAGCGGTCGGTGTCGGCCTTCGGGAAGGTCAATTCGACGCGTTTCGTGCCATGCGGCGGCAGCGTGATGTCAAAGGTCTCGGCAGCGAGCGTGACTTGGAAGTAGTCGAGGATGCGGGCCTTGATCGACACGGCGAGTGCCTTACCCGTCATGTTCGTCGCAGTTAGCGCAGTCTTGCCTGACGCTCCTGCGGGCTCAGGCGGGAAGAGCGTGACGTCCAAACGGGCGACGTCGGCAAACAGGTTGGCGGGGGTCCACTTGCCGAGGGGGAGCACCCCCGGTTCCTGTGGCTTCGAGTCGAGGCGGAGCGCACCGACGCGTTGTCCGCGCCGCTCGGAGGAACGGGAGAGGCGGAGTTCGTCGCCGGGCGCGACGGTGATGGGGCGGATGGCGCGGAGTTCGCACAGGAAGCCGTCAGGGATTTTCTCGGGCCCCGTCGCCGTGTCGAAGACGACCGGTATGCCGTTGAGCAGAAGCACGTTCGTGTCGTCGAGATATTCCTCGCCCCCCGAGGTGCCACACTGGATGGCGAGAGAAGGATACAGGGAGCCGCTCAGGCCCTCCGGGACGCGCCAGAACGCGCACAGTCCGTTCTTCATGATGGCGAGTCCGTTCTTTGACTCGACCTTCTCCGAGGGGCTCTGGAGGCTGTCCGGCGACAGTTCCGCGCCGCTGGCGTCGTATGCCGTGTGAACGGTCGCCGCTATGATGGTTCAACAAAGTCCCGCGATAAAGCGCATGAGAGTGTCTCCGTGTGAATGATTAGAAGCAACACAGTATCTACGTGTCATAGTATGCAGGTATGTAGGTAAATGTAGTTGCCAAGCGTCTCCCACTCAACCCGTGTTCCGGTTTGAGCTCGCATTAGCGACTAATCTAGTTCCACAACCGCTAAGAAAAACAAGAAGTTCAAGACCACATAATGCGGACCGTTCGCATTGTCATCGCAAAACCGATGTCCGCCGGAAAGGTTCCGGATTGGGTTGCGGGAAGGCTCCGCATTATGGCTTCAGCGACTTCTTCGCATCGTCCAACGCCTTCATCACGTCGGGCTGGTTGATGTTGACGTCGAGCGACCTGCGATAGGTCTCGACCGCCTTGGGGAAGTCGTCGAGCCGCTCGTAGCATTTGCCCAGCCGCATATATCCCTCGAACTGCGAGGGGAGCAAGTGGAGCAGATTCTCGTACACGTCGACGGCCTCCTTGTGGAGTCCCTTCTGCTCTTTAAGGTAGCCGAGGCCGAGGTGCGCCTGAGAGCAGTCCCACGCGTGGGCGATGGCCTCCAGGTACAGCTTTTCCGCGCCGGCCGCATCGCCGTTTTCGGCGAGAGTCTTCGCCTTCCCGGCGAGCTCAATCGCTTTGGCGGTCTGCTCAGCTGTCGAGGGAACTCGCGCCGCCGCTTTCGTCTTTTCCCCGATGGTGATGGCGACGAGCACCGGTATGCCGATGTTTCTGCTGGAAAACTCGATCGAGGAGATCGTCTTTTCCGGTGACGGGTTGACCCACGCCATCATGAAGAGGCTGCACTGGCCGAACTTGACGTTGGGGCCGGTCCACGCCACCTTGGTGAAGGTGTTCTCCTCGTTGAGGAATGGCTCGGTGGGTTTCTTGGCCGCCCAGTCGCGCAGGTTGACGTCGCCGACGAGCTTGATCTCCTGCGCGCCGCCCTCGGCGTAGCGCACGGTGTAGTTGCCGTGATGCGCGGGGTTGGTCCAGGCGGATGACTGAAGGAAGAACAGGGCGTCGGCCTTGCGGTTCACGGTAATGTCGGCGCGCTCGGGAGCTCCGGGACGGAATTTGGAGTTGAGCACGACGCAGCTGTTGGGCTTCTCGATCCGGAACGGAACCTTGTTGAAGGTCTGCACCGGTTTGTCCATGGGGAAGCTTCTCAGATCGCAGTCGGGGCCTTGGTCGGTCCACCCACCTTTGCCGTCCGCGTCCTTCTCGTCGACGAAGGAGCGGTTCATCACCGCGGAGATATCCAACGGGATGTAGGCGAGTCCCTCGGGCAGTTTGAGCGTCTTCTCGCCTTCGAGCTCGACGCCCAGATTGGTAAGGAGGGTCGATCCGATCCGCTTGGCGTGATCCTTGACCGACTTTTCCTCGCAGGTGAGGTTGAGGTTGCAGAGCAGTATCTTCCCTTTGCCGCGTTGGGGGCAGGCGAGGTAGGAAGGGAAAAGCACAGGCGCGCTGTCTTGCGCTTCGATGGTCATCGTCCCGATTGGCGCCTGCACCGTGTTGGTGGAGTGGAAGCACTGGGCATAGTCCTCGGTCTCTGGCCGGTCCCGCCAGAAGAGCTCGTAGTTCGTCACTCCCGCCGTGAGGGGGGAGGGTGCTCCTCTGACCGCTCTGCCTTGCCATGCGGTAGGCGTGTAGTTGTCAAGCGTGATCTGCTTCCCGCAGATCTCCGCGACGGCGTTCCTGCTTTCCGGGGTGACGTTGAAGACCGCCAATGCGCCGCCCGCGTCGACGAATTCCCGCAGTTGTTTCACGCATGCCGCGTCGGGAGGCGTGGAGGCGTCCAGCAGGATTGGCCTGCCCGCCGTGGTGTTCAGTGGGAGGGTGACCACATCAAATTGCGTCCCGAGCCGTGCCAGGAATTTCGCCGTCGGTCCACTCGGATCCCCGATGAATCCCGCTTTGGCGCACGCTTCCTTTGGTGCTTCCGAGAAGCGGATGATGTTGTCCCAGAGTTTCCTCGCGACGGGGTTCGCCGCGTAATTCTCGACCAGATCGAGTTGCGCGCAGATGATCGAGCCCTTGCCGCAGGGGAATTCGAGAAGGCCGGCGTAGTCGAGCCCTTTCGGACCGCCGGCCTCGACGACGACGCGGACGTTTCCGGACTTCGGCTTTTGGTAGTACATCGAACCGGTCTTGTGGCCAGGATTCCAGTAGCTCAACTCGTCGGCCGAGATGTCCCGCAGCAGAGGGTGGGTGGAGCGGAAGCTGAAGTTGATGGACGGTTGCCGGGAGCTCATGACGGTTTGCGCGGGGAGGATTTGCGGATGTTGCGATTGACGAAGGATGAGGACGGTTCCGCCCGCCTTCGCGAAGTCCGCAACGACATCTTTGTACTTTGTCAGACTGTCCGCCGGTTGCTCCTCGCCGATGACGAGCAGATCTGCGTGCGAAAGCGTGTCGCGGTCGAGTTCGTTCACGTTCGTGAAGGTGGTCAGTATCTGCGCAAGAGCTTTGGCCGTCTTCCCGGCGGGATCGAAGACGGCTACCCGGTTTTTCACAGAGACCTTCAATCCGTTGTCCGATGAGAAGAGCGAGGTGAGGAATGAAGACGTGGCACTGGGGTAGACCGTGATGGGAAGTACGGTCGAGGCGCAGGTGGCCGCCCCGTCCTTGAGCGCAAGTTCGAGGGTGTAGGCGCGTTGCGCATCCACCTTGGGAAGGGATAATGCGATTTTCTCACGCTTCAGTTCGCAGGAGGTGAAGCGAAGGGGCTTGCGTTCGGAGAGGATCGCCCGGCGGTCACTGTCCATGAGCGCCCAGGAGAACTCGAGCTCGCGCTCGTTGAAGATGTCGCGGTGAAGGTTGACGTCGTATTCGACGGTTGTTCCGGAATAGAACTTGTTGTACTGCTGGAGGAGGTTGATGTCGATGGAGGGGAGGGGAATTTGATTGGGCCGTTCGGTGATCCAGGTCCAGAGGGTGATGGCGCTGACGCCGGCGTCGCGGTGCCCTTTGGAGAACCATTTGTTGGCCAAGTCATGCGCGTCGGCCACCGCCAAGGGGCTGGTGTAGACCTTGTCGCCGACAAGCCCGGTCAGGCCGTCCGGGGCGTTGAAGAAGGATATCCAGCAGCATTCGTTGACGATGATCGGTTTGTAGCCCCAGGTGATCGGGGATTGCGCGTAGACGTTGGCGACGCTCTTCGCCATGCCCGCCGGAACCTTCATGCCCGGGGTGAACTGGTCTTTGAAGTAGCGCCAGTAAGCCGCCTCGGGCAGATAGAGGTCAGGCTCGCGGAGACCTTTCAGATCGACAGGATAGTGCGTCGAGATGATCTTCTCGCTGCCGCGCAGATCAAGATCGCAGCCGAACTCGACAAGACGCGTGTTGTCCACTTGCAGGATCTTGTCGCCATATTCCCGCAGTCGTTTGCCGTTGAGCGGCTCGGACTCGCCGTAGTACTCGTTGGACAGATACCATTGGACGATTGAAGGATGGTTCCTTAAGCCCTTGACGAGTTCGATGCCGGTCTTGGCGACGTTGTCCCAGAAGAGATCCGACTCGATCTGTTGTTTCGAGTGGCCGGCGATGGTCTGGCCACCGCCTTGGGCCATCGGAATGCCCTCCTCGTCGGCGATGTCAGCGTAGTGCTCGGGGTCGTAGATGTGGCGCAGCATGTTGCAGCCGTTGAGCTTGGCGGCCTGGATGGTTTCGCGGATCTTTTCCCGCTTGGCGCGCTCGCCGAGACTCCAGCCCCATGCGGAGAGGAACGGGCGGCTGGCGAATTTAACCGTCGCGCCGTTCCATTTCAGGTCCATGCCTTCCGCCCATATCTCTCTGAAACCGAAGCGCGTGTCGACGCGGTCGAGGACGGCGCCGTCAGCCGTCGTGAGCTCGGTGACCAATTGGAGCAACGGGAAGGTTTCGGGACCCCAGAGCGGCGGAGCCGCCCACTCCTTCGACAAGGAGAGCGTTCCCGCGGCCTGTGGCTTCGCCGCGTCGAATCGCAGCAGTTCCTTGCCTCCAAGGAGGACGCGGCAGCCGACGGTCAGCCCGTCTACGTTCGTTTCCGCGGGAAGGGTTACGTCCACCGCGAGTTTCTTGGCGCGGTAGGAGGGCTTCACGAAGACGTCGCCGATGATCTTCGCCGGGGTGGAGTACAGATATAGCTCACCGAGTTTTTTTTTTAATGATACGGCGACCGCCGAGATCTACACTGCTTGCTACACTCTT
>CAYTFM010000037.1:0-38048 GCA_964436735.1 uncultured Victivallales bacterium
TAGAATTATTAGTGGTGATCGCCATCATCGCCATCCTCGCCTCGCTGCTCCTGCCGGCGCTCAAGAACGCCCGCTCGTTTGCCCGGGAGGCGCTGTGCAAGAACAATGTCAAACAGATCGCCGGCGCCGAGATGCTGTACACGTCCGACAACCAGGATCTGCTCTGCTATGACGGGACGGCCGGTGCGAACCGCTTCGGCAAGTTCTTCTGGGCGGGAACGGGAAACAACTCCTACTATGGCATCCAGGAGTACATCGGCCTCAATGGCGGATATGCGGCGGCGAGCAGGCGGACCAGCATCCTCTTCTGCCCGAGCGTGCCCACCGCCCCCGTGGGGGGATTTGACATGCGCGGGTTCTCCTATGGCAGCTCAACATACCCCGTCTTTTTCTTCCAATACACCCAAGGCCCCTTCGAGACCTGGGCAGCCAGCGCCCGGATGACAAAAGTCACCGAGCCGAGTCAGACAATCTTCCACTATGAAGGAGGGATGCGTTGGGCGACCGGCTCAAGCCCCATCCCGAACTGCTCCTTCCCACTCGCCTACAGCGACTGGAACATGAGCTGGCACGAAAAGAACGTCAACTTCGCCTGCTATGATGGGCACGTCGATGCGGCGAGGACGTTGAACAACATAACCACCGTGGACTTCAAGGTGGCGTTGTTTTGGTAAGACAGGACACGAACGGACGCGAGTCAACCCCCCCACGCTTCACGCAAATTCAAACATAACCAGAAAGGATGCGCGCATGAAGATGAGATCATTGCTTCCGATGGCATTGTTGGCCATGGCAGTTGGAGTCTCGGCCGGCGACGCCGCGGGCCCGAAGAAGGAGGCCAAGGCCGTCAAAGCCGAGGGGGCCATCACCCTCGACGGCAAACTCGACGATGAGGCGTGGAAGAAAGCTCCGCTCTTCACCGGCTTCGAGCGCCTGCTCACGAACGCCGACGGCCGCACGCCGATCCCCGAGAACATGCAGACCTCCTTCCAAGTCGTATATGACGACTCCGCCATCTATTTCGGCGTGCGCTGCAACGAGCCCGAGATGGACAAACTCTGCGCTTACGGCGTCACCGAGCAGTGGGACGCCGCGATGTGGTGCCATGACGACATCGAACTCTTCCTCGACCCCGTCGCCGACCGCCGCGAGAAGTACCAGTTCGCCGTCGACCCCAATGGCGCGCAGTTCGACGGCTACACCATCGAGGGCGGCTCAACCGGCAAGCCCTACTCGGCGATCTGGCAGGCGAAGACCTTCAAAGGCAAGGATTATTGGTCCGCCGAGATCGCCATCCCCTTCGCCTCGCTCTACCACCGCCCCTCCGCGATGTGGTCCGACAGCTGGGTCTTCTCCATCGCCCGCTCGCGGCTCGGCGGCGGCAAACAGGAGACCTACTACTCAAAGTTCAGCCCCACCAACCGCGGCTATCACGACATGGTCAACTACGGCACACTAAGCGGCGTGAAGGTCGACACCACACGCTTCAACCTCTCGCCCGAGAAACCAACCCTCCGCCTCGAACCAACCGAAAGCGGCTTCAAGCTGTTCGCCAGTCTCACCATCCGCAACACCGCCCCGACACCTTTCGAGGGAACGCTGAGCCTTGAGCTCCTCGGCAAAGACTGCAAAGGGGCGGAGCGCCCGCTCAAGATCGACGCCAACGGCGCCGCCACCGTCACCATCGACGACGCCTTTGTCAAAACCGAGGGAGTCTATCCGCTGCTCCTCCGTGTCACGAACAAGGAGAAGCGCCTGCTACTCGCCACCCGCTACGACGAGAAGATCCTCTACGAACCGCTCATGCTCACGCTCACCCAGCCCAACTACCGCGGCTGCATCTACGACACGCAGAAAATCGACGCCGTCAAGGGCGTCGTGAAACTCGGCATGCCCGTGGAGCAGGTCAAGGATTGCAAGCTGGTCTTCACGCTCAGCTCGCCGCTCATGGCGCCGCGCAAAGTCGAAAAGGCGGCCGACGCAGTGGTCGTCTCTTTCGAAATACCCGCTGCCGACCTGCCCGTCGGGCGGCACGCCCTCAGCGTTGAACTGCTCCGCCCGATCGCGAACGCCAAACCGCCCCAGCGACTCTTCGACACCGTGGCGGAGACGCAAGCCACGCTGCGCAAGCTGCCGCACGCCCCCGACGTCGAGGTGCGCATTGACGACCAGGGCAACTTCCTAGTCGACGGAAAACCCTTCATGATCCGCGGCTGGTACGGCAGCCTCGGCTACTGCGTATCAAGCGCCTCGCTTCCGCAAGCCAACCTCCCGCACTCCACCAACTTCATCATGGGCGGCGGCGCGGACAACGTGTGGTGCGTCGTCGACGTGAGCCGCCAGATCGACGAGGACAAGGCCAAGCTCAACCCGCCGCTCGACGAGGGGCTGAAGGCCAAGCTGCGCGCGGTCATCGCCAGCGTCCAAGGCCGACGCAACGTCCTCGGCTACTACCTCGCCGACGAACCCTGCTACCGCGCCGTCCCCGCCGACTATCTGAAGAGGATCTACGACTTCCTCGTCGAGGAGGACCCCTTCCGCTTCGTGCTGGTCGTCGACGTCGCCCCCGAGGATTACATCAAGGCCTGCGACGCCATCTGCCCGCACCCCTACTCCTCGCCGCTCGAATACGAGGATGGCTCCCGCAAGTTCGGCAGCGGCCTCGAAGGCATTCACAACTGCATCACGAAGGCCGTCCAGGCGAACAACGGCAGCAAGGCCGTCTGGCTGATGCCGCAGGTCTTCTCGTACGGCGGCGCCCAGGGACGCAACCCCACCTTCACCGAACTGCGCTGGATCATGCTCTCCGGCATCGCCAACGGCGCCAAAGGTCTGGTGCCGTTCATCTTCTGCGGCTACTGGAACCACGCCTCGAACCGGGTCGCCAGCGATGCCGTCTTCGAGGAACTGACGCTCGTCGAACCGTTCTGGAACGCCCGCGACTCCGCCACCGGCGCCAAGGCCGACGACGTGCGGATCGACGTCTGCGCCAAGAACGCCAAGCTCTCCGCCGACGGCCCCTCACACACCGTCGTGGTGGCGGTCAACCGCAGTTACGAACCGCGCAAGGCGAAGATCACGATCGAAAGCCTGGCGAAGAACAAGAACACCCGCCTGCTGGTCCTCCGCGAGAACCGCGTCATCCCCGTGGAAAACGGCAGCTTCACCGACGACTTCGAGGGGCTCGGCGCGCACGTCTACACGACCGTCGAGGCATTGCCCCATCTCAAGACGCTCGTCGAACTGAAGGATGAGATCGCGGCCCCGCGGAAGCGCGCCGCCGCCGAGGGCAACATCCTCGCAAAACGCGAGGTGCGGTGGAAACTCGGTGCCAGCGGTGCCCAATACGTCGAAGGCGAGGGCATGCCCTTCGGCGATGGCGACTTCACCGACGGCCTGCTCGACGGCTACGCCTGGTTCCCGGCCGGCAAACCCACCGGCGAATGCGTCATCGTCTTTGAAAAGCCCGTCTCCTTCTCCCGCATCGTCTGCGAGTCGTCGAACATCAAGGACGCCGACGTCGACGTCTGGGACGGCAAGGAATGGAAAACGCTCCACCAGTGGAAAGATCAGTTTCTTGAGCGGATGGAGTGGAAAGGGGCGAAGACCACCACCGACCGCATCAGGATCAAGGTGACCGGCAAACGCCTCGCCACCGGCTCCTGGGTCTCGCCGGAGATCAGTCAACTGGGCATCTTCGAATGAGCGGCCACGACTGCGGCGTTTGTGGGCAGATTAGGACACGAGACGTTAAGCCATAATGGAGACACACACAATGCCCCCAATTACTAGTCCGCTTCCGCACGACCCGATGACCGGCCAACGAACTAAGCTATTCACGCTCATCGAGTTGCTCGTGGTGATCGCCATCATCGCCATCCTCGCCTCGCTGCTGCTGCCCGCCCTCACGCGTGCGAAGGTCGCCGCAAACGAGATGGTCTGCAAATCCAACCTGCGGCAAATCTGCACCGCGCACCTGAGCTACGAGTCGGACAACAACGGACTGCTCGCCTACGACGGGACTATCACGAGCCACTTCGTGCACAAATTCATCTGGGGGTGCCCCTCGGCGTATGGCGGTGGGAAGACGGCGTCCTTGTATCCCTATCTGGGCATCACCACCGACAACGGGCGCAGAAACAGCATTCTTTTCTGCCCCGGCGCCAAACCCAACGACGACGTGAACACCGACGGCACTTCCGAGGATTTGCGCGCGATGAGCTACGGCAGCACGACATACCCCGTCAGCATTGACCAATACCGCAACAACGCCAGTTCCTCCCCGACCTACGCGCCCAAAGCACCGGTGTCGATGGTGCAGACGCCTTCGCAGACCCCCTTCCACTTCGAGGCCCATTCCGCCTGGGCGACAGGCGGGCTTCCCATTGAGGTCCTGCGGTTCACGTATTTCTTCCCCGCCAGCTACTCCGACCGCTCGAAAAGCTGGCACGGGAACCTGATCAATATGGTGATGTACGACGGACACACCGAATCGGTCCACCATCCCACCGCAAATCCAAGCATCCTATGGGGGTCATTCACCCTTTTCTATCGATAAGCACACCTGCGCCGGCTCTAAGGGAAACACGATCGGAAGCACACGCAAACAAGGAAGGAGGCCCATGCACATGAACCGAATATCCCAGGTCGCCATAACCACATTGACTGCGTTGGGGACAATCGCACTCGCCTCGTGCCAGACGAACCAAGGTGGCGCAACCATCGATGCGGAACTGTCGGCGCTCTCCCGCATCGCCCCCTCGTTCAAGCCCGTCACCCTGCCAAGAAGCGGCACGTTGACGCTGGGCAAGGAGCAGTCGCTGACGATCGAGCAACTCCGCGGCGGCGTCATCGACCCCGCCCCGCCAGCATTCACGGCCGAGGCGACGAAATACGACCCGCGCATGACGGACAGTTTCGCCGCAGGAACTGCCCCATACGTGGCGAAGAACATCAAACCGTTCCGCCTCAAACACTTCAACTGCGAGTTCAACTACGGCGGCTGGCACAACTTCGCGATGACCGACTACGCCGCCACCCACGGGTTCAATATCATCTTCCCCTACAACCGCAAGCCGGAGGAACTGCGCCACCTGCCGCTCGGGACCCAGATGCTGGGCTGGGGCGGATTCGTCGACTGGCACAAATGGCTGCCCGCCCACGGGATCGACGAGGGGCGCTATGACAAACTGATGGATATGGACGCCGTGAAAACGCTGACCGACGAGAAGGTATTCAAGCCCGGAAACGACGGCTATCTCATGATCGACATGGAGCACCCCTGCCTTCCTCCCGAACAACTGCGCAAGGCCGCATGGTATCCGACCGACGCTGCGGAGGACGCGCGCAAGGTCTTCGAGAAAAAGTATTACGACGGCTACGCCAGAACCTATACCGCGCCGATCGCCGCCGCGCGCAAGGCCGGCTGGAAAACCGTCAGCATCTACGGATGGCAACCCTACGGCCGCACCTGGGGCGGGTTGGAGAAGCCCGAGGTCGACCCCGGCGACAACTTCGCCTGGAACGCCTTCGGCAGACAAATCTACGAGGCCGTCGACATCGTCCACTCCTCCGTCTACTGTTTCTACTGGACTGAACAGAATGTCGCCTACACCCTCGCCAACATCGACCGCAACATGAAGCTCATCAACTCCGTCCCCCAGAAAAAACCGCTGCGCCCCTACTATTGGACGCTGCTGCATGGCGGCGGGGGCGGCTGGCGCTGGTGGCAGGAACAACCCCTCCCCGACGAGGAGCAAAGAGCCATGACAGTGATGGGGTTCTTCACCGGAATGGACGGCTTCGACTCTTGGAACTGGTCGGGGACGGGCTCCCACCAATCGCCGCCGGACTTCTCCTTCAAAGACAAGGAGGGCAAACTCACCGCCGTGGGACTTGACCTCATGATCGGCAAGGCGTTCGAACTGCCCCCCGTCAAATCAGACAAAGCCGTTCCATTCAAACGATACGATGTCGTTCACGTGACATCCGTCGATCCCGCGGCGAAGATCGTCCGCTTCCAACTTGTCCGCCCTAAAGAGAAGAACAGCGGGATCGACGAGGCACAGCCATTTTTCGAAGCCCCCGCCGACATGCTCGCAGAAAAACTCCGCATGAAGTCGGAACCCGTCGCCGCAATGATCGAAGGCATGGCGCTGGTCAAACCACTCGAGAATAGCCTTAGAAACGGCGAGGTGAAAATCGACGTTCCCGCCGATACGCAATTCATCAAGAAACTGCCCATCGTCCGCAGAGTCAAATGCGGACAGTTCCACATCATCGCCACCTACGACCCCGGCGTCGTGTATGGCGGCGCCCCGCGGGACATCACGCTGGAGAATTTCGACGGGCGCCAAGGACTGACCGTCACCCTCCCGGCCGACCAGCAGACGAGAATCTTCATTCTCAAGGATGATGAGTAAGGGGGGTATGCCCAATCATAATCCGAAGCGATTAAGAGTGAGATCAAGATTACGATCAGGAAAAATCGACACCTGCTTGGCTGCTTGCCTCACCTCCATCCGAGCCCCAGCCGTAAGGGTGGGGCCTGCCTCCTCGCTTGATAGCGATGGGGGCGGGGATATATTCATAATTCAATGCGAACTCTCTCCCATGAGGATTACCAATGAAACGGACTTCACTTGCACTCGCTGCCGCCCTGTCTCTTTTGCTTTCCGCCGGCTGCGTCTCCGAGAAAAACGCCGAGATCGCCGGACTGCTCGGCAAGAAAGAGCTGAAGATCGGTATGGAGCCGAACTTCAAACCGCTGATATTCAAAAAGGACGGCGAACTGAAAGGCATCGAGTTCGACCTTGCGGAAAAGGTCGGTGCCATCACCGGCGCCAAGATCGTCTTCGTCGAATGCCCTTTCAATGATCTGATACCCGCGCTCGAGGCGGGGAAAGTCGACGTGATCATGTCCGGCATGACGATCACCGATGAGCGGTCAAAGAAGGTCGACTTCACCGAGTCGTACATCAGCGCCGGCCAGATGGCGCTGCTCAGAACCGACGACATACAGGAGTTCTCGACGGCCGCCAAAATCATCGCCGCGACCCGGAAGATTGGCTATGTGAAGGACACCACGGGAGACTATTTCGTCAACGCGAAATGCCCCAACGCCCAGAAGATCTCCGTCGGCAACGCGGCGGAAGGTATGCAGGCACTCTCCGACAAAAAGATCGACGTCTTCATCATCGACGCGCCGGTCGTGTGGGAGCTTTCAAGCCCGAACCTCACCCCGCTTTTGGAGCCTCTGACGGAGGAGCGGCTTGGATGGGCGGTGCGGAAAGGGGACAAGAGGACACTCGAGGCGTTGAACAAATGCCTCAAAATCATGAAGGACGACGGCGCCCTCGACGCCATCAAAGGCAAGTGGGTGCCGAAGATTCTGCTCAAATAGTTTTTCCAGCCGGGAAAACCATTTCTCACTTCACTTCGAAGAAAGAGTCTGGAATGTCGATGTCGAGGCGATAGTCCGTGACGGTCATCAAATCCTTCTCGCCATCATTGTCAATGTCAATCTCCGTCTCCGTGGCGATCATCACACCCTTGAGAAGCGAGTACTTGCGTATCTCCGCCATATAGGGTTGCCCCCCTCTGGTCGTAATTATCTTCCTGTTCAAAAAATCCTTCTTGCTGACGAAAAGGGCGATCGGCTCGACGTCCTTCGCCTTCGAATGGCACAAGAGGATGTAACACGGCGAGTCGACAACCACCTGCTCGCCCGCGAACTCGATGGTCTCGAACACGTCAAGAATGGTCCCGCTCGGTGCGCTCAGGGCGTCAAACAGCTTGATCCGGTCAAGATCCCCGCCCGTGACCTCCGTCTTCCCCCCCTCCTTGTCAACCTTCCAGCATTTCGTGCCATTGCACAGCGTCGTCTGGACGGTCTTGCCATCGACCATGATCACAGTCTTCGATCTATTAGGAGACTTGAAGGTGACCTCGATCGACACGACTTTACCGCTCATTTTGATGTCCTGCTTGAGATAGTAAGACGAACTTTTGCGGTAGATGCCGTTCGGGTCGACGGCATCCCTCATCTTCCCGGCAAGGTCCTTCAACTGAATGTCCGGCTTATACGCGGGATCCACCTCCGGCATCACCGAGGCGCATCCGGCACATAGGAGAACAGCGAACAGCGAACAAAAAATAATTCTCATCGTGACAGCTCCGATTAAGTGAGCGGCTCAGCCGCGGCTTCAAAATGTGGCAATGAATTTCTTAGCTGTGTACTATACCGCTTAGTATACTCAGGGGCTATCTTATCCTTCCGTCTTCATTCACGAATATGTGGAGTTGCCATTATGCGCATTGGTATATGCACGATCGCCTTCTCAACGTTGCCGCTTGCTGAAGCTCTTTCGACCGCCGCCGCCGCGGGGGCCGCCGCCGTCGAGATCTGGGGAAAGGATCATTTCCCCGAAAGTGCCACGCCATCGGACATAGCCACCATCCGTCGAACGGCGGAGGCGTATGGAATCCGCATGCCGGCTGTAGGATCCTATGCGAACGCGGGCGACGACGCCTGGACGGCATCCCGCTTCGACGCCCTGTTGGGCAGGACGGCCGACCTTGGAGCGGACACCATCCGCGTCTGGGCGGGCAAGATCGGGAGCGCGCAGGCGACGCCACGCGACTGGGAGATCGTGACGGACACGTTGAGGAGATGGGGCGAGTTAGCGGCGAACCGGGGCGTGCGCATTGTCGTTGAACGGCATTGCGGCACCTTGACCGACTACGAGCAGGCGCGGCGACTCATCGAGAACGTAGCCTCCCCCGCGGTGCGCCTGAACTACCAAGTGCCCTTCCCCTGGAGCCCTGACGCCTGGAGTGGTCAGCGCATGCTCGACGACCTCATAGATCTCATCCCCTTGAGCGCCCACATGCATGTCCAGAACTACCGGAGGAGAAACGCGGAAACAGATACCGAGTTCACGTAGGCGCCGCTCGCGGAGGGACTTGTCCGCTACGCCGAATGGAAACCGATCCTGCAGGCGGCGAAGTTCGACGGTTGGGCCATGCTGGAATTCCTGCATCCATCAGATTTGCCCGTGGCGCAGACGGCCAGGAACGAGCTCGAATCCCTGCACACACTCCTCGGGTGAGCGGCGCAGCCGCTTTGCGGTGAAAGAAAACTCGACAACAGGGCGGCAAAGACCCTTGCGGCAAACGGCGCCCCCCTACCGTTTCGCCGGGGGGGTGAGGACGAAGAGAGGAAGCGAGGCCTCGTGGCGGCTGTCGATCGCAAGCTCGATCGAATACTCGCCGGGACGCTCGATCTTGATGTTGTGGATGTTCAGGATCAAGTTAATGGACACGGAGCGCCGCCCGTCGGGGAGCTTCACCATCACTTGCCCACCGACCGGCGGCATGATGTTTTTGCCGTTGGCGTCGATGAAGTTCACGCCAACCTTGTGCTCGCCCTCCTCCACGCTGTCGAAGCGCATACGCAAGGCCACGGCGCACTGCGGATGGGTGGCCGGCACCTTCTCGACCATGACCGTGTCAAACGCGCCAAGAATGTTCAATTTCCCGTGATCGCCCGTGGCGGCGTCGCACAATGAGAAAACTTCGATGTTCATGAGTTGGGTTCCTTGGGGTTCAGGGTTCAGGGGTCAGGGAAAAACTATGAGAATGGTAGTGGGTCTGATTTTGTTGCGCAAAGACGTCCAGGGGTCTTCCTGAAACCCGCCCCCTGAACCCTTGCTCCTCCTATATCCCCCAGAATTCCTTCGGTCCCGCATAGCACATGCGCCCGGCGAGGTCGACGGCGAGGTCCATGGGTATCTGTCCATCATCGACCATCTGACCGATGACGTCGCAGAGCACACGGCGGAACATCTCGAAGCGCGACTGGTACGAAAGCAGTTTCCTGGAATCGGAGACCATGCCGGCGAAATTCGACAACAGGTCGACGCTGCCGATGTACTCGAGTTGGCGGCGCATGCCGACGGGGGTGTCGCACAGCCACCAGGCGGAGCCGAGGCGCACCTTCTCGCCGAAGGCGCGGGCGACGGTCGCGAGCGTGGCCTGGTGCCCCGGCTCGAGGCAGTAGAGGACGACCTTCAAGCGGTCGTCGAAGCGGTTCAGGAACTCCTTCAGCGGCGTGAGGAGGTCGAGAAAATGGTTCGAGACGTCGCCGCCGCTATCGGGACCAAGCGTGGTGAAGAGATGACGGCGGACGTCGCGCACGGCGCCGATGTGGAGCTGGGTCACCCAGCCCCTGTGGGCGTTCAGCTCGCACATCTCGCCCAGCACATGACTCATGAAAAGCGCCGTCTTGTCGGGCGAAGGCTGCTCGCCATCGTGGTAGACGCGCCGGAAGATCTTCTCCGCCTTGGTGGACTTCTGGCCGGCGAGCGGCGACTCAAGGCCGTGGTCGCTGGCCCGGCAGCCTTTTTCATGGAAGTAGTCGTGCGACTCGCGGAGGACCTCAAGCAGATCGTCGAGGACGTCTATCTTGCGGTCGTAGCGCTCCTCAAGGCTCTCGACGTAGCGCCGCCACGACGGCGCGGCGATCTTCATGGCCTTGTCGGGACGCCACGTCGGGCGCACCAGCGTCCGCCCCGCCTTGCGGTTCACCTCATCGTGCTCCGCCAACACATCGAGCGGGTCGTCGGTCGAGCACATCACCTCGACGTTCATGGCGTCGAGGAGGGCCAGCGGCTTCTTCCCCGCGGTGGCGAGCTTCTTGTTGCCCTCCTTCCAGATGGCGGCAGCCGTTCTTTCCGAAAGCAGTTTGTCGATCCCCAGCCCGCGTCGCAGGTCGAGGTGCACCCACTCGTAGACAGGATTGCCGGCGATCTCGGGGAAGACCGAAGCCATCCGAAGCCACTTCTCCTCAGAAGGCGCGTCGCCCGTGATGAACTTCTCGGGGACCCCTCTTTTCCGTAAGACTTCCCAGACGTAGTGGTCGGTGGCGGCGAACAGCTGCCACATGTCCTTGTAGGAGTCGTTCTTCGCCAACTCGGCGACATTGGCGTGGTTGTGCGGGTCCACCACCGGCAGTTCCCCCACCTCGGCGAACAGTTTGCGGGCCGTCGCCCCTCTCAACAGGTAGTTCTTGTCCAAAAAAGCCATGGATGCCTCCCTTGTCATGCGACGCACTATGTTATTTTCACAAACAGGAGTTAATTTTATTGTGGAAAACAGCCTAATGCAAACGCCAACCCTCAACAAGGCGGGAAACTTATGAGAAAAGCAAAGATCATCGCGACCATCGGCCCCTCCTGCGAGAAACCCGCCGAATTGAAGAAACTCGCCCTTGCCGGGATGGACGCCTGCCGCCTCAATTTCTCCTTCGGCACCCATGAGGGGCACAAAGCGAAGGTGGACGCCATCCGCGCGGTGTCGGCGGCGACGGGCAAACCGCTCACGATCATCCAAGACCTCCAGGGGCCGAAAATCAGAGTCGGGAAATTGAAACAGCCCGTGACCGTCAAAAAGGGCGACTCCCTCATTCTCACCGGCAAGACGGCGCACGACAAGGAGTTCGTCCTGCCGACCACGTACCGCGGCATCGCGAAGGACGCGGAACCCGGCAAGCTCGTGTTCATCGCCGACGGACGCATCATCGTCAAAGTCGTCGACACCACTCCGGCGAAAAGCGAAGTCCAGTGCGTCGTCGTCTCCGGCGGCACGATCATCAGCGGCAAGGGCATCAATCTGCCCTACACCAACATCTCAATGCCGGCGCTGACCCCAAAAGACGCGGCCGACGCGGTTTTCGGCGCCAGCCTCGGCGTGGACTACATCGCGCTCTCGTTCGTCAGAAAGGCTGACGACGTGCTCAAGCTGCGCCGCCTGCTCGACAAACAGAAGGCGCGCATCCCGATCATCGCCAAGATCGAGAAACCGGAGGCGGTCGACCGTCTCGACGAGATCCTCGACGTCGTGGACGGCGTCATGGTCGCCCGCGGCGATCTGGCCGACGAACTGACGTTCGCCAAAGTCCCGGCAGTCCAGAAGCGCATCATCGCGCACGGCAATAAGAAGGGGAAGCTCACGATCACCGCCACCGAAATGCTCAGCTCGATGGTCGATAACCCGCTCCCGACGCGGGCTGAGGTCAGCGACTGCGCCAACGCCATCCTCGACGGCTCCGACGTCCTCATGCTCTCCAACGAGACCGCCACCGGCAAGGACCCCGTCAGAGCGGTGAAGGCGATGGCCGAGATCATCGCGGAGGCGGAGGCGTCTCTGATCTCCAACAGCATGGCTCCCGCGAACTGCGCGGCCGAGCCACTCGACCTTACCGCCGCGCTCTGCGCGTCGGCGTCGCACCTCTCCTATATGCTGGACGAGAAAGCGCTGGTGGTGCTCACCTCGTCTGGCGTCTCGGCGGCCGCCCTCTCGAAGCAGCGCCCGCACACGACCATCTTGGCGGCGACGTTCAACGAGGCGGTCTTCCCCCGCCTGTCGCTTCTCCACAACGTGGTCCCCATTCGTCTCATACCGCCCGCGGGGAAAAAGGCGGAGATGCTGCTGCACCACGAGTCGATGGCGATTCTCGAGAAGACGCTGCTGGAGCGGTTCCACGCGAGGCGAGGCGACAAGATCATCGTCATCGGCGGTGTCAACAAGCCTGGCGCCGGCTGGGGTGTGAACTCAATCGTCGTCCGCGTCATCGAGAAATAAACGCCGCGTGGCGGCGTTTATTTCTTACCAATTTGTCATCAAGGAGCTATGCGCATTCATGAGCCGCCTCATCTTCAGATCCATCGCCGCGCTGTTGCTCCTACTGATCGCGCCGGCCGCAACCGCCGAACCCCCTCCCAACTGGAAGGAGGCTCCCTTCCACGAAACCGCCCCCGAGCCCGCGCTCACGCCTGAGGAGACGACACGGGGCTTCATGGCTTTCACGCGGCCGATCACCGAGCCAGTGTATCCGGAGACCAGACCGCTCGCGTTCGAGCGGGCGACCATCCTCGCAACCTTCGCGACTCCCGGCGAGTTCGAGCCCGTCCTGCTCGGCGTCTATCCAGTCAAGGAACTGCGCGGCCTGACCACCTCCGTCACCCCCCTCGCCGGCCCAACCGGCGAGATCCCGTCGGAGGCAATCGATGTCCGACACGGTCGACACAGCTATGTCCGCTTCCCCATGTATACCACCAAAGACACGTGCCGCCGCATGGTGGAGCTTCTCGACAAGGCCGTGCCTGTCGACACTCCCGCAAAGGAAACACACCAGTGGTGGCTCACCATCAAAGTCCCCGCCGACGCCAAACCTGGAATCTACCACGGCACCGTAACTGTACAGGCGGAAGGCGCGCCATCCCTGCGAATCCCCCTCTCGCTGCGCATCCTCGGGTTCGAGTTAAAAAAAGATCCCGCCAAGCACTACACCGCCTACTACTACGACCTCTTCATGCGCCAGAAAAACACCATGGCGGCGCTTGATCCATCCCTCACGACCGACACGCCCCTCGCCACGATCGCCATGAACGAATATCACACCATGCGCGACTACGGCTTTGACATGCCGCCCACCGGCTACCTCTCCTACGACAAGGCGAAAAACCGCTTCTTCTACAATGGCGCGGAATCCCTCGAACTCATGCGCAAGGCGGGCCTCACGCAGTCGCCCTACATGCTCGTCGTCCTGGGCAACGCCATCGCGGGACTCTTTCAAAAATACACGGGCGCGTGGATCCCGTCCCACTGCCTCGTGCGGGAGATGCCTCCACAAGCGTTCTTCGACGAGATCACCGAACTGACGCGGCAGTTCGACGCCGAGCGCAAGGCCAACGGCTGGCCGGAGTTCGTCTACAACCCCCTCGACGAGGTCGACGCCGCCGCATGGGAGTTCGGCTCCAAGGTCCACATGGCGGTGAAGAAGGCTGGCGCGCGCATCTACACCACGAAAGATCCCAAGGGCGTCGACGCCCCGAAGTATTTCGACTGCGTCGACATCTGGTGCTCGCAGCCGTACTCGACGCCCTACGAGCAGACCGTCAAGGATTCCCGCTTCCGCTACTGGAGCTACCCCAACCACAACTGCGGCGAACTGAAGTCCCGCGAGATCATGATGAAGGGCGGGCGCATGACCTATGGCTACGGCTTCTGGCGCAGCGGCTACGAGGGACTCGTGCCGTGGCACTGGCGCTGGGACGTGGAGGATCCCGTCAACTACCTCGACGGGAAATACGCCGACACGGGCAACAAACTGACGCGTGAGGGAGCAGTGACCCCCGCCGTCTATTGGTCCTGCTTCCGCGAGGGCTACGACGACGCCCGTTATCTCTACACCCTCCAGCAGGCCATCACTGAGCGGGAGAAGTCAGCCGATCCCGCGTGCCGCGCGCTCGTCGACGAGGGGAAAAAATTCCTGCAAGCGCTGTGGGATGGCATCGAAGTCCAGGAGAAATATCTCGCCACGGGCATGTGGCCCTCGGAGGACTTCCAGAACCACCGCTGGCAGATGGCGACCCGCCTTGAGGCACTTCTAAAATTCCCCGCGGACGCCGCCGGAGTGGTGGCTCCCTCGGTGCTGGTCGGACGCGTGGAGACACCCAAACGGACCGCCACCGACGACATCCTGCAAAAGGCCTTGAGCGAGAACATCGTGGACGCCTACGATCTCGGGGACGAGGAGTTTCCCCTCTGGAAAAACGTGACGTCTGACTGTTCCGTCGAGACGGTGCCGTCCCCCGCGCATCACGGCGGGAAGGCGATGCGGATGACGGTGCGCATGGATCATGCCGTCGACGGAGAGAGCGGCTCCAGCGGCAACGGCGTCTATCCCAAAGGCTGGCCGCGCGTCATCGCAACCTTCCCGTCACCGCTTGCTCTCACCACCTATGACTACGTGTCGCTGTGGCTCATGATCGACTCCGACCGCGACGAGGTGGCCGACGACATGTCGCCGCTCTTCCTCGACGTCATCACCGGCACCGGCAAGTACTACCGAAGACTCCTCAACGAGGCGGAGCAGCGTCAATGGCTGCACCTCGTCGTCCCCGTGAGCGAACTTGCGGCTTTGGCCGGCGACGCGCGCAACCTCAAGGAGCTTAAGGCTCTCCAGTTCTGGCTCCCCGAAGGCGACTATCCCGACCGGTCCACCGTGACATTCACTTTTGACGAAATCGCCTTCCTGCGCTTCAAGCAACCCGTGCTCTCCGCGTTCGAGGCTCCCGCCGTGGGACTCGTCCACTCCGCGTTCCTGCCAGTGGCCGTCTCCGTGCTGGGCGACAGCGCCGCCACGCCAGGACAGTACCAACTACGATTCACGATTCTGAGCGGTGACGATGTCGTGTCGACACTGGAACAGGATCTGAAGGATTTCCGCCGCGTCGGCCTGCCAGTCGACAAACTGACGTCGCCGGGAAACTATATCCTCCGCGCCGAAATCATGCGCGAGGGAAAGACGATCTCGACTCTTTCGTCGAAAGCCGAATTTGTCAATGGTCCACTGGTCGTCCCAGCGAAGTGATGAATTAGACGGGCTTCGAACCACAGATTGTTACACATGATCTCGCTCACCCACGGCGCAAGGCCGCGGGGGTCGAGGATTTTGATTGCCCGCGCAAGTAGCCGACTGATTTGATTCACCAACGGGACAAGCCCGTTGGGATCTTTCCCGACCTGCCATCAGCACCGCCTCCTCAGATTCACCCACGGCAAGCCCGTTGGGATCTTTCCCGACCCCCATGGGCTTGTCCCATGGGTGAAGACGATCACAAGCTACCTCACGCCACCTTCTCCACACTCTTCGGCCTCGCGCCGTGGGTGAAGAAGCCCGCACCTGCCACCACATTGGATTTCCTGAGCATGAACCACCGTGCTTCACCGTAGCTCTGCTCAAACGCATGACCCGAGTTCCGACAGATGGAATTGTTTTTCGGCCCTTTTCTTGTAGCGTATACGAAACAACCAGCGAGGAGCGCAATGAGCAACTTGACGTTTCATCTGATCGCGAACGCCCACTTGGATCCCGTCTGGCTCTGGGACTGGCGCGAGGGGCTTAATCAAGGCATCATCACCTGCCGCGCGATCCTCGACCTGATGGACGAGTTCCCGGCTCTGACCTGCATCCGCGGCGAGGCGGCGCTCTACGAGCACATTGAGCGGTGCGATCCGTCGACGTTCACACGCATCCGCGCGATGGTCGACGCGGGGCGCTGGGACGTGGTGGGCGGCGTGATGGTCCAACCCGACACCAATCTCACCGGCACCGAAACCTTCTGCCGCCACCTCAACCTGGCGGTCAATTACTTCAAACAGAAACTGGGCGTCCGCCCGACGGCCGCATGGGCCGCCGACTCGTTCGGGCACAGCGCCGGTCTGCCCGAAATATTCTCCGCCGCGGGAATGGACTCGATCGCCTTCACCCGCCCTGGCCAGGGGATTGTGCCGATCGCGAAAAACGCCTTCTGGTGGGTCTCGCCCTCCGGCGCGAGAATCATGGGCTACCGCCCGCGGGCGGGCTGGTACGGCTGCGAGCGCGACGAGATGCCGCGACGACTCGACGGCTGCCTTGAGGAGGCGAAGCGGCAAGACTTGGAGAACGTCGGGATCTTCTACGGGCTTGGCGACCATGGCGGCGGCCCGACGCGCCGCCACCTTAAGGACATCGCCGACTGGACTGCCCGCCATCCCGAGGTCAAGGTCGTCCACTCCGGACTGCACCCGCTCTTCGCCGCCCTGCGCAAGGAGGTCAAACGCAAAGGCGACAAATTGCTTCCCACGGTCAAAGGCGAACTCAACTTCTGCCTGCGCGGCTGCTACTCATCGGTCGCGAAATTCAAATTCCTCTACCGCAAGACGGAGGCCCTCGCCGCGTCACGGGAGCGCACCCTCGCCGCCGTCGAGCACGCCACCGGAGCGAAGACGCTGTCGAACCTTGACGCTATCTGGAAGACGGTCTGCTTCAACTCCTTCCACGACATTCTCCCCGGCTCGTCCATCGAACGGGCGTACGACGACCAAATAGCGTGGCTGGGCGGTGCCATCCACCGCTGCGGAACGCTCGAGCTCGACGCCTTGAACCAACTGGCGGCACAGGTCGACACCAGGCGCTCGAAACCGCAACCCTCGGGCGACGCGCCACAGACCATTTCCATCCTCGTATGGAATCCGCTCCCCCGCGAGTACCAGGGACCGCTGGAACTCGAGGCACACCTCGACGACCGCCCCGTCAAGACGATCGAGAAAAGCTACGACGAACTTCCGCTCGAACTCCGCGGTCCGAATGGCAAGCCAATGCCGTTCCAACAGATACAGACAGAACACACCGCCATTCAGAATCTACATTGGCGCAAACGTGTCGTGGCTCAAGTGACTCTGCCGCCGATGGGGTGGAGCGTTATGGAGTTGGGCTTGATGCCGAACGCGCGGCTTCCGGCCGTCAAATCCGCCGTCGCCGCCTCCGCCGACAAGATCAGCAACGGACTCTACACGGTCAGGGCCAAGATTGGCGCGACAGGGGTGTCAATCAAAAACGGCACCACCGACCTGCTTGGAGGCAAAGGGCTTGGCGCCATCACCGTCGAAGATCCATGGGGCTCCTGGGGCGGCATGGACGAGGATCCGGACTCCTGCAATCTCAGCAAGGTCCGCCATGTCTGGAAGATTGAAAAAGTCGAACCGATCGTCAAAGGGCCTGAGAAAGCAACGCTCGCCGTGCGGATGTCAGGCGGCTCGTCATCGATGGACCTGCTCATAACGCTCTACCGGGAAAGAAACGCGGTGGACGTGTCGGCGCGCGTCTTCTGGAACGAGCGCTCGGCCCGTCTGAAACTCGTGCTGCCGGGAGGTGATTCCGCCGTCTTCGACGTGCCCGGCGCCTCTCTCGAGCGCACCCCCAGCGGCGAAAACCCCGGCGGACGCTGGGTGCAACTCCGCAAAGGCGGGAAGCCGGCCTTCGGCTTCGCCAGCGACGCGCTGTACAACTTCGACCTCAAGGACGGCGCGCTGCGGGCGACGGTCTGCCGCGCCAGCCGCTACGCCAACGACGTCAAGAGCGAACAAGGCGAGGCCACGTGGCTGCCGGTTGTCGACCGCGGCGAATTGCGTTTCAACTTCCTCATCACCAAGGATATGAAAAACACACGCCTGCTCGCTGAGGAGTTGGAGCAGCCGCCGTTCCAGGTGATCGTGCCGTCGAAGCCAGGCAAACTGCCGCGGAGCGGATCGATGGTCGCGTTGAAACCGTCCTCTCTGCAACTGTTGGCGTTCAAGCCTTCCAACGACGGCAAAGGACTGATCGCGCGGGTCATCGAACGGGAAGGAAAAAAGGCGGATGCGTCCCTCGCGCTTTTCGGCGCCACGCTCCCTCTCGGAGCGGTCGCGCCACATTCGATCGCCACCTGGCGGATCGACCGCCGAGGCGCGCGTTGGATGGCGAAGCGCGTCAACATCGTCGAGGAGTGACACACGTTGGGGAATAGGCTTTCCACATCTATGCCTGACAAGGAGATTGCGAGCCCAGACAATACCACCGCCGCTTCCGTGGTGGGGAAAAGGGACATCCTCGAGGGCGTGCGGAAGGTGGGCGTGCAATCAGGTGATGTCCTCCTCGCGCACTCGTCCCTCAAGTCGTTTGGTTCCGTGGACGGCGGAGCCGAGACCGTCATCGACGCGCTCCTCGAGGCGTGTGGCGGCAAGGGAACACTGGTGATGCCAACGTTCACCTGGAGTTCCTTCCATGACAAGGACGACGCCCTGTTCGATGTCGTGAACACCCCGTCCGAGACGGGAAAGATCACCGAACTGTTCCGCCTTCGTCCCGGTGTCACGCGGAGTCCGCACCTCTGCCATTCGGTGGCGGCGTCCGGACCGCTCGCGGAAGAGATGCTCGGGGACGGGATCAGCGGCTTCGGCAAGGGAAGCCCCTTCGAGCGCTTGTACGACCGCGACGCCTGGATACTCCTCGTGGGCGTGACCTTCACCGCCTGCACGGCCCTCCACACGGCCGAGGAGTTCATGCTCGTTCCCTACCGTCAATTCCGGCTGTATCCCACCTGCAAAGTCCGCATGCCCGACGGCACCATCGAGCCGTCAAAAGCGAGGGAGTTTCTTTGCAAGCCAAACGTAGGGTTCACCAACGACTTCGGCAAGATGGGCGCGGTGTTCGCGGAGCGAGGCCTGCTGAGGACAACCACCGTGGGGAACGCCACGATCACCGCCATCCGCATCCGCGCCATCATCGACACGGCGATGGAACTGCTCCGCAAGAACATCCACTACCTCACCACAAAGAGGGATCCTATACACGCTGACGGTTTGGTTTCAGCACATCCCAGCCGTCACCCCCCACCTCTCAAGTGAAAAGCGTAATAGACCGAGCTGAGACTCGGTGTTCCCTGGACGCAAAATCCCGCATTCCGGCCTTGACAGCGAAAGCTCCCTGCGGTATACTGTAATCATACAGTCTTATATAGGAGTCAAAAATGGCACCCGATCTTGAATGGCTGAAACGCTCGCGCACGCTGCTCTACGACGCCTACTGGCCGCCTTTCCATCCCCGTCTCGACTACGATCCGGCGAAAGGCATCACCGTCGCCAAGAAGTTGAACGCCAACACAATCCGTTTCGGAACGATTGGAAAATGGGCGCTCTATCCCAGCGCCGTCATGCCGCGCCATCCCAGCCTCGGCGGACGCGACCTCCTCGGGGAGACCATCAAACTCGCCTCAAAGAAAGGCGTGAAGATCGTCGCCTACATCCCGGTGGCGCACGGGCTTCCGGGCGTCCTCGTCCGCAAGGAGCGACCGCAGTGGGCATTCGTGCTTGACGACGGAGCGGGTCCAGCCGAGTCAATGCATTTCGGCGGCCCGGGGGTCGTCCCCGTCTGCCCGTTCGGCCCCTATCGTCAGGACATCCTCAAGATCGTGCGCGAGGTGGTTGAAGGCTACGACGCCTCGGCCATTTATCTCGACGGACCGTATTACAGTTGGATTTTCGAGGGCATCTGCCAGTGTTCCGCCTGCAAGGAGAAGTTCCGCGCCGACATCGGCCGTTCCCTTCCCTCGAACGCCGAAGTCGCCCGCGGCAAGGACGATCCAGAGATGCGGGAACTGCTGGCGCGGCATCACGACTGGGTGGGCGCCGGACTCGTCAGCCTCATCGCCGAGATCCGCTCGATCGCTTTGACGAAGAACCTTCCCTTGCTCTTCAACCTCTGCGCCGCCGAATACCTCAAAGGGCGCCGGCAAAGCGAGATGATCGAGAACGCCGACGGCTTCCTTATCGAAAGCCACATGGGTGGCGTCAAAGGCATCGGGCGCGGCGTGCAGCTTGGCAAGGTCGTCTGGAACTACACCCACCGCCACTCCTGCTGGCCCCGGCGAAGCACCACCCGCGTCGAGGAGGAGAACGCACTCTCGGCCGGCATGTCGGTGGCCCGCGGCGCCACGCCGATCGTATCGTACGGCGGGCGTTTCCTACTCGACCACCGCCAGGCGGATCCCCTCGCCAAGGTCTTCGCCACGATGACGGCCGCCGAGCCACTTCTCACCGGCTCCGTTCCGGCGAAGCACTGCGCGTTGATCTCCGATCTCGACCTCCAGCCCACCGAAGGATGGACCAGCCAGCAGAGGAAAAGCCATGACCGGAACCTCTACGCCGCCTACGAGATGCTGAAGCGCAATCATGTCCAGGCCCAGGTGCTTTCGAAAGACGCGCTGTCTTCGCCATCATCACTCGACGCCTATGCGGTCGTCTGCCTCCCGACAATCGCGCGGTTCTCCGCATCGCACCTGGAGACGATCAGGGCGTTCGTGCGCAAGGGGGGCGGATTGGTCGTCACGGGAGCAACCTCGTCGTGCGATGAAAAAGGAGAGATGCTCGCGGACTTCGCGCTGGCCGACGTCCTCGGCGCATCAATGGTTTCTCCTGATCCCGCACTGAAGGCGAAGCTGGACATGCACTGGTGGTCGCAGGCGCCGGGTCCTTGGGACATCTACCTCTCGCCCAAAGAAACGCTGCGCGACGGAAGCGCCACGTTCGAGTTGGAGGCGCCGTTGATGGTCGGCGATTTCGAACTCGTCACACCACATCAAGGCGCGCAGACCGTCGCCGATCTGGTCTACGGCACCGACTACGCGCCATTCGCGCCGGGATGCGTCATCAACACGTTTGGCGAAGGGAAAGTGGCGTTCGTGCCAGCGTCGATCGAGGAAACATTCGCGGCAAGCGGCTTCGGCACAATGGCGGGAGACCCTGACCTCGCCCGCTTTCTCGCACTCCTCTGCCGTCTTGTCTCGAAGAAACCGGATCCCGTCAAATTCCTCAAGGGTGACGACGAACGGATATTCGCCAGCGTCAGCGCGAAAGACGGCGCGCGATTGCTGCATCTCGTCGATCAGAAGCCCTGTGGGGATTCGGTGAAGGCGACGGTCGCCGTCCACTGTCCGGCAGGCAGACCGCAACGCGTCCAGACGGCCTCGAAAGGCACATGCGTCGACTTCCGCTTCGAAGAGGGCTATGCGATCGTCGACTTGAAGTTCGCCCGCTATGAATGCGTCGTATTCCAATTACAATGCGGAGCTTGACCGCAACCAAATTTGTAGCCGTGCCTTTCAATGCCAAGCGTCCGATTGATCGGGCGGCCGGCCCGCCTTGTGTGAGGTGTGGTGGTGTTGGTTTCTTGTTATTGTCAAAGATGTTGAGCTTTAAGCCGCTAATTATAAGGAGGAGGTAGATCATGGGTAGTCTGAAAGGTAAAAAAGCGCTGGTCACCGGAGCTGAGCAGGGAATCGGACAGGCGGTCGCGAAGGCCCTCGCCGAGGCCGGCTGCGACGTGGCGTTCCATTATTACGCCAACAAGGAACTGGCGCAGTCGAACGCGGACGCCGCGAAAGCCCTCGGTTGCAGAGGTGAGATCTTCCACGCCGATCTCACGAACGAGCAGGAGGCGGTCGCGATGGTGGCGGGGGCGGCGAAATTCCTCGGCGGAATCGACGTCCTGGTGAACAACGTCGGTGATTTGCTGAAACGGAAATGGCTGCACGAGGTCGACGTCGACTTCTGGAAGAAAGTCTTCGACATCAACATGACCTCCATGATGCTGGTGACCCGCGAGGCCCTTCCGCACCTCGAGAAAAACAACGGTGGCGCAAGCGTCGTCAACATGGCGTCCCTCGCCGGGCGCAAAGGCGGCCACCCCGGCTCGCTCGTCTACTCGACCTGCAAGGGCGCCGTGCTCACCTGGACCAGGGCGCTCTCGAACGAGCTGTCCCCCAAGGGCATCCGCGTGAACGCCGTCGCCCCCGGCCTCATCCTCGGCACCCGCTTCCACAACACGCACACGACCAAGGAGTCGGCGGACGAGACGGTCAAGGGAATCCCGCTGGGTCGAGCCGGCACCGCCGAAGACGTCGCCCGCGTCGTGGCGTTCCTCGCCTCCGAGTATGACGGATTCGTCACCGGCGCCACCATCGACATCAACGGCGGCGTCTATTGCGCGTAGATGTCGCAGGAAGTCGCCCACCACATCTGGTATATGAGGAAGAAGCATAATGAAAGCTGAGATTGTGCGGAGGGGGGATGTCCTGCGCCTGCGGAACAACCGCGTGGAGATGGACATCGCCATAGATGGGAGATTCAAGATCACGCGCTTCGCCGCCGCGGGATCGAAGACGACGCTGGGCGCGCAGCAGGAGCAACTCGTCGTATTCGATCGGTCGCGGCGGGATGTGTCCAAGACGGGAAGTGTCCGCGTCGCCTCGCTGAAGACGTCCAGGCTGCCGGGAGGCAAACAAGGCTCCGGCGTCCGCGCCGTCCTCACGCTCTGTCTCGCTCCCGAAGAACTCAAGATCGAGCGGCACATCTTCCTGTACGACGACGCCCCCGCGGTGCGGTTCTACGACGTCTATTCATCTCGTGTCCCCGTCGCCGGGCTCTACTACAGCGACCTCCTCAGCTTCACGTTCAAAAAAGTCGACGACTTCCGCCTGGTCGACTACTTCTGCTGCACCGACCAGTCCAACCAACGGCTTCGCGAGTCGAAACTCGACGCCAAGGGCAAGGGGTGCCTGCTCGTCGCCGAGAATGGCACTGACAGCGTGTTCCTCTACAAAGAGGGGCCGATGCCCGACTCCCAACCGATCAAAGGCGAGTACGACTTCGTCCGCAACCCCGATAAAGCCGAGTCGGTTTCGCTCGTGGGCCTCGGTTTCGACAAACTGCGTCCCGGCGAGCGGCGCCGCGCCAACGGCGTGGTGATCGGACTGGCCGGAGATCCCGATTTCCCCGTCGGCCTCAGGCGCTACCAACAGGCAAGATACGTGGTCGACATCGACAATGATATCGGCTATCTCGCCAACACGTGGCCCGCCTTCCACCTCGACGTGACCGAACGCAAGATACTCGGGGAGATAGAGATGGCCGAGAAGCTTGGCGTTGACACCGTCTTCATCGACGACGGCTGGTTCGAGCGGTTCATGGGCGAGGTCGACATGCGGAAGTTCCCCTCGGGCTTCTCCGCCGTATCGAAGGCGGCCCGTAAGGCGGGAGTCGAACTCGGACTGTGGATGAACCCGTTCGGACTCGACCTCACCGATCCGATGGCGAAGGAGTGGGACGGCGCCGAGTGCCGTGACTACGTGGATGGCATCACCTGGAACAGTCTCGCCCGCACCAACGATTTCCGCTCGGCCGAGGTCGTCCCCTCGGAGGGTGTCCGCAGTTACGCCGCCATGGATCTCATGGACGACCGTTACTATCAGCACATACGTGGGAAGATCCTCGCGCTCCACAAGACTTACGGTTTCAAGCGTTTCAAATTCGACCTGTACCAACTGACCGTCTTCGACACGCTTCTCGGCGATCAGCACCAGCATTACGAACGGTACCGCGAGTTCCTCGAGGACCTGCAGGCGTCGATTCCCGGCTTGGTCATTTCGATGGACATCACGCGCCGCAACCGTCCCTGTTTCGACTTCGGCATGGACTTCGGACGGCTCTTTCTCGAGAACCGCGGCCGTGGCCTCAAGGACCACCGCTACTACCACCCCTATATCACGCTCGGCAACCTCTGGTCGACAGCCAAATACTTCCCCGCCCAGAAGATCGAGGTTGAGATGATGCCGCAGATCGACGACTACCCGACGGACTACGTCATGGCGACGACGCTCTTCGGCAATCCGCTCTACTGGGGAAGCCTGAAGGAGTTGGACGCCAAGAAGGAACGGGACGTCACAGCGTTCATCAAGCGGTTCGCCCCGCACAAAAGGCGGATCATGGAAGGGCTGATTCTCCCGATCGGAGATCGGCCGACGAAAGGATCGTGGTCGGGATTCATCTCACTGGCCCCCTCCGCCGTCGGCGACGCTCCCGCAGGCTACCTCATCGCCTACCGGAATGGCGCGCGTCAACGACGTCACACCTTTGACCTCGCCTCCCTCGGTTTAGACGGACTCACGCTCCGTGGCGTCATGGCGAAGGACGAGACGGTCACCTGCGCCAAGGGCGGCGTGTCGATCTTAATCGATGAACAGTTCGGCTTCAAGCTGTTCACGCTGCAAGGCGGAGCGTGCCCGCGACACAATTGAGCAGCGCCCTCTTACGAATAACCGTCCAAGCCGTGGTCGAACGGCCCGCCTTGCATAAGGGTGGTGGCTGTCTTCTTGGTTTCCATTGCGTGCGTAAACTTTCCACACACCACAAAATTGTCGTCAACGACTTCTCATCCGAGGGTTTGTGTGCTATAGTATCACTCGTCTATTGTGTGAAAAATATCAGTGATTATTCCTTTGGATTGTCTGTATGAAAACGATTCATTTTTGTGTGGTTGTCCGCAAGGAAGACGTGCGGGTGATATGCTGGACGCGACTGTTCGCCTTCTCGATACTTGGCGGTATCGCGTTCGGGGGCACCTTCGAGTACCTCAGATACATGGTGGAAGGCACATGGTCACTCGCCTCGATACTCAGGGAAGTGGGGATGCTTGGATGCGGGATTGGCGTGGTTCTACTAGTCGACGGTCTCATGAAGCCAATCGAGAACCTCGACCCCTTCGTCCATTTGAGGGACGACGATCCCGACATCATTGAAGCCATCGAGCACGAAAAACTCCTCCACATCGGCGAAGCCCCCCCCGAGAAGCCTCAGAACCAGGACGGGAAATAATTTCCCTACCGCTCCCGCCCGCTCTGCTCACGGGGCTCCGCCCCATCACCCCGCCAAAGGGCTTGGCAAGCCCTCTGGACACCCTATAATTCCCCGCTTCGGCGGGACTGCGTCCACGCCGCAGCGGGCGGTTAGTCATCGCCTTCGGCGAACGCTTCAGATTTCCCTTGGGAGAATAGCCGTTGTGCCAGCGGGCCGTCGCCGGACGAAGTACGGAGGCGACCCGCTGGCCACCCGGGATTCCAAAGGGTGACGCCACCCTTTGGCGGGGTGATGGGGTGGAACCCCATGAGGTGTCGAGTCACCCGTTGATGAACGCGTAGGTGCGGGACCAATCCAAGGTTTCGCCCGGTGCCACGGCGACGTCGAGGAAAACCTCGGGGGAAACGACGTGGCTCATCCCCCAAAGGGCGACAAGGCGGGTGGAAAAATCCGAGGCGACGTTAACTCCCACGCCGCTCGGTTTGTGGATCAACTCGAACTCAACGGGATCGGAGCCGTACCCGAATGGACGGCAATAGAATGCCCCCTCGTGGGGTGTCGCGTTCCATTTGATCTCGGATCCGCTGAAGGCGAGAATATCGGGCTTATCATCGCATTTCAGCGTGAAATTGAAACTGAGGAGATAGTCCGGTCCAACAGTCTTGCCGTCAATGGCCATGAAGTTGTGGTTGTATTCGGTTGTGATGATCGGCTTACGCCCGCTGTTCTCGAGGCGGGACTCAATACGCATCACGGCACCGGCCACGGTGATGACCTTCTCGTACAACGCCGCGTAGCCGTTGCATTCACGAGGAGCCTGCGTGAACACGGCCTTGTCAATCCCTTCCCGCCGCACAGCAGTCTTAAACGGCTGTACCTCATAAGGGCGGAAGAAGTTGTACGGCTCGTCATCAGGGCGGATGAGCAGGCCGACGCCGAACTTCGGAAACAAACCGTCGACGGCGGCTTCGTCAAAGCCGACCGGGGCGTGGATGCCGAATTCGCCGCAGAGCCCGATGCCGCCGGTCCCCGGCTTGTCGGGGGAGACTCCCTCGACGGCGCAAAAGGTGTGGCGTCCGTCGAGGACAACCTGCGGGACAATCCCCGTCCAATCGAAGCGCGACCCTTTGTAGACGGTTCCCGGTTCGGCAATCTCTACCTTCAAACGCTCGGTGGTCAGTTCCATGTGTTCACCCCTCCATGCCGGTGACAAAATTAAGCCGCACCTCGGTGCCATGGTCGGCGGGATGCTCCTTCTCGTCCCTCGAGATCGCCTCGACCGACCCGCGGTAGGCTTCCATATAGCGTTTCACGAGCGGCATGCCGAACCCCGTGCCCACCTCGCCCGCCGTGCCGGGCCTGCCATAATGCTTTGTGATGCTGTACATGTCGCGCAGCAGATTATGGGGAATGCCGATGCCCTTGTCCTTCACGACAAGCGAAACGACACACGCCTTTCGCTCGGACTCCACCGTTATGGCCGAATCGGGATAGGAATATTTGACGGCATTGCTGAGGACATTGCCCAGCACGGAACAGACCAGCGAGTTCCTCTCGGCGAGCACCCGCAACTTCGGCTCGACGTCCAGGCGCAGAGTGATGTTTTTCGCCTTGACCTTGTTGCTCACCAGGAAGGCCGCCTCCTCGACCGCCTCCGAAAGCCGTATCGACTCAAGCGGGACATGCCGCTCGTTCTCGTCGAGCGTGCGCATCATACGGGTCGCCTCGATGACCTTGAGACCGTTGCTCAGAGCCGAGCGTATATCGGGAAAAAGTTTGTCGAAGAAACTGCGGTCCTCGTTGGCAAGCTCGAGGACGCTCGCGACCGATCCAACCGCGCCGGCGAGATCATGGCAGAGCACATGCAGCAATTCGCGGCACTCCACCACATGCCGAGTGATCTGCTCGTTCTTCTTCTGCAACTCAAGCTGAAGGCGCTTGAGTTCGATCGCCTGAGAGACGGCCCCCGTGAGCTCAAGCCTACCAAACGGTTTGCGGATGAAGAAGTTAACCCCCATGTCATAACACCGCTTCGCCTCGATGTCGTCGCCGAGACCAGTCAACACGATCACCGAGAATTCGTCGGATGGCGTGTGCTTGATCGTCTCAAGGAACTCGATCCCGTTCATCACCGGCATCCTCAAGTCGAGAAGGACGAGTATCGGAGCCATCTCCCTCATCAGAGCGAGCCCCTCCTGGCCATTGACGGCGAAATACAACTCGTATGGTTCGTGGCGCAGCGCGGTTTTAATAAAATCCCGGACATCGGGCTCGTCTTCGATGACCAGCACGGTCGCGGTTTTCTCGGCAGAGTTGCTCATGTGTTCCTCTTGTTTTGATGCGGTAACGCCGCCGTCAGGCGGCGTTGGATTCGGCGTTGTGGTAAACTACCTCTGAGCGGTGGCAAGAGCAAATCATCTCGCCTCCAAGAAAGGCCATTGATAATTCACTCACGGAATGAATAGTATCAAAAAACAATACGAGGTTGAAATGAACAAGAAGCCATTGATCGTGACCGTCTGCGCCGCCTGTATTACCGTGTCCTGCGCGGCAGTCTTTTCAGGAGATGCGACAGCCCCCCTGATCCGCACCAACACGGACAGCACAAAAGGAGGGGGAATTCAACGCATCCAAAACCCCTTCAAAGAGATGGGGGTGAGTTCCTATTCGGATGTCACGGAAGAGCAGTTCGAAACGATCCGCAACAAGGCCATCAAAGGCAATAAAAACGCTCAATTCGTCGTTGGCATGCTGTTCCTCCATGAGACGAGCATCATGAAGGTCGATTCGGAAAAGGCTGTCGCCTGGTTCAAGAAAGCCGCCGACAACAACTCCTGCGAGGCGCAGTATATCCTTGGGAAGATCTACTACGAGGGAAAATTCGCCGAGAAAGACATCGAGCAGGCAAAAGCGTATTTACGGAGAGCGGTTGCCAGCGGCAACAAGAACGCCAAAACGATATTAGACTCGATGCCGAACGACGCACCCAAGCTTTCCGCGGATCAAAAAAACCACAAACGCATCATGTCGCTGTTCGAAAACGACAGTGAAGCCCCACAGCCTGGCGGCGAATAAATAGAAGACAAAGCACGTGAATCGTGAATGGTGAATCGCGGCGACAACAATTCACCATTTACCATCACCTTGAGTTTTCTTCGAAGATCGTTGCGGCACCACGTGGTTTTCTGTGTTGAGCTTGAGGTTTTCCCGACCATCAGAGTTCCGCACGAGCTCCCCTCAGGTACGACCTGTAGTCTGGCACACTGAACACCGGCGACATTGAAATTCCTGAAATCGCCTAGAAACAAAAAAGGCACAGCCTTTAAAAGACTGCGCCTTCTGGTGGTTATGGAATAACCGTGGGACGATTAGCGTCTGCCACCGCGGTTGAATCCGCCGCCGAAGCCGCCGCCGCCACCGCCACGCTCTTCGCGGGGTCTGGCTTCATTGACTTTAAGCGCTCTGCCGGAAACATCTTTCCCGTCAAACTCGGCAATAGCTTTCTTCGCTTCCTCGGCCGTCGACATCGTCACGAAACCAAAACCCTTGCTGCGGTTCGTCTCACGGTCGATGATGATCACGGCTTCCTCGACGTTGCCGGCCTGCCCAAACATTTGCTCGAGATCCGATTGACTCGTCTCGAAGCTCAGGTTCCCGACGTACAGTTTGCTGCCCATAGAAAGGCTCCTTCTTTTCTTCCCAGTCTAAAGATTATAGATGCCAGAAGCAGACTGTGTAGCTATCAGGAATCTTTTGCCTATTCTTTGACCGAATTGATCAAAGACAGAAAATACTATATCCTACGAAATACGACTTTCATATAGCATTATTCAAAAAAAACGAAATATTTCGTGCGCATAGGTGAAAATCTCGATGAAACGCACCGGTTGAGCAGTTTTTCATCGCCTACCGCTTGACGGCCCAACGGAGTTTCGCGCACGATGACCGCGGGTTGGAGCGGCGCTCCTCCGCGGAAGACCGGATTGGCTCGCTGGCGATGCGTCCGTAAACGCCAGCGTGGTATCCCTCCAGAAAAGACTTTTTCACCCGACGCTCCTCTCCGGAATGGAAGGTGAGTATCGCGACACGCCCACCTTCCTTGAGGCAACTCGGCACGAGATGGAGAAATTGCTCAAGCACGGCAAACTCATCATTGACGGCAATGCGCAACGCCTGAAACGTCCGTTGCGAAGACTTTTTCACCTCATCACGCCGCGTCTGCGCTGGAAGATGCCACAAGGCCCGGGCGATAACCTCCACCAACTGAACTGTCGTGTCAATCGGCCGACGGCTCGACACTATCTCCTTTGCGATCGCGGCGGCACGTGGCTCATCGGCATTTGATATGAGGAGTTCAACCAACTCTTCTTCCGGGGTTGACGCAAGCAACGCCGATGCTGGTCGTCCCCTGTCAGGATTGAGTCGAAGATCCAACGGGCCATTCGCTTTAATGGAGAATCCTCGAGCCGGATTATCCAGCTGCATTGACGAAACCCCGAGATCGGCAAGCACGAAATCAAACGCCCCGCCGGCCAGGGTCAAGAGTTGTGGCACACCAGCGAAATTCATCCGCCGCACCACCAGAACATCCTCCATGAACCCAAGTCCCCGCAAACGGGCCTCGGTCCGCGGCAGCTCCAGCGGGTCCACGTCGATGCCGATGAGACGCCCGCCGGGAACAATCCGTTTCAGCAACTCTTGGGCGTGGCCGGCAAACCCGAGCGTCGCATCGAGTCCCACCATCCCCGGCTTCGGGCTGAGCACCTCCAGAACCTCATTGACAAGAATCGGACGATGCGTCCCCACAGGGGTTTTTCCGCGATCCATCACCTTCTGCGCCTCGGAGGCGTAGCGTTGCGGGTTCAGTTCCTTGTACTTCTGCTCGAAACGCCGAGGATTCGCGCCTTTGTACCGCACCCTGCGTTTTTTCACTACTCCGTCTTCGGACATTCGCATCACCGTCAACGATTCACAAAATATGCCCGAGCTTCTCTTTTTTGGTGCGCAGATAGTCCTCGTTGTGGAGGTGGGGGGGGATGACGATGGGAACCCGCTCCCGTATGTCCAAGCCATAGCCCTCGACGCCGACGATCTTGCGCGGGTTGTTGGTGAGCAGGCGGACGCCTTTGATGCCGAGATCGAGAAGTATCTGGGCGCCGAGGCCATAGTCGCGGAGGTCGGGGGGAAAGCCGAGTTTGACGTTCGCCTCGACCGTGTCGCACCCCTGGTCCTGCAGATGGTAGGCGTGAATCTTGTTGGCGAGGCCGATTCCCCTCCCCTCCTGGCGCATGTAGACGAGCACCCCGCGCCCCGCCTCGCTGATCATCTCCAGCGCAGCCTCAAGCTGGTCTCCGCAGTCGCAGCGCCCCGAGTGGAACACGTCGCCCGTGAGACATTCGCTGTGGACCCGGGTGAGCACGTCCTCGCCGCCTTCCACGTCCCCATGGACCAGCGCGAGATGTTCCATGCCGTCCAGCAGGGACTTGTAGAGGTAGAGCTGGAAAAAACCATAGCGGGTGGGGAACTTGACGACTTGTTCGCGGTGGATGAGTCGCTCGTTGATACGGCGGTAGGCGATGATCTCGGCGATGGTGCACCATTTGAGTTTGTGCTCGCGCCGAAACTTCTCAAGGTCGGGGACCCGCGCCATGGTGCCGTCGTCGCGCATGATCTCGCAGATGACGCCGGCGGGAGGTAGCCCCGCGAGGCGGGCGAGATCGATGGCGGCTTCGGTGTGTCCGGCGCGGCGCAGGACGCCCCCCGGCTTGGCGATGAGGGGGAAGACATGCCCTGGAACGACCAGATCGGCGGGAGTCGACTTCTGGTCGATCAGCACGGCGATCGTCTTGGCGCGGTCGTAGGCGGAGATGCCCGTGGTCACGCCCGTCCGGGCGTCGACGCTGACGGTGAAGGCGGTTTTGAACGTGTCGCGCTCGCCTTCGGGCGCCATCTCACGGAGGCCGAGTCTCAGGGCCAATTCTCTGATGATCGGGACGCAGATCAGTCCGCGGCCCTTCGTCGCCATGAAATTGACGACCTCAGGCGTCGCATGCGAGGCGGCGACATAGAGGTCGCCCTCATTCTCGCGATTCTCATCGTCGGTGATGATCACCATCTGTCCCGATTTGACAGCCAAGACGACATCCGTGACACTGTCAAACTGGAATTCCATTACTCACTATCCTTCACTCATTTGAGCTAATTGCACACTAACCGCTCACGGTACGTGTGCAGTTAGCTCATTTATTTCCGTGGAGGAAATAAATGTCAGGTGATGGCTTGCTGGGTGTTCTTGTCGAAGAGATGCGCGCTGTTGATGTAGACGGCGAGCTCGAGATGGTCGCCGACGAAGGTTTTGCGGTGTGGATCGACGCGGGCGATGAAGGAGCTCTTCCCGGTGTCGAGATAGAGATAGGTCTCGGAGCCCATCGGTTCGACGACCTCGATCTTCGCCTTGATCCGCGGCATGCCAGGCGTGCTCTCCGCCTTCGGCGAGCCGACGTCCTCGGGGCGTGAGCCAAAGAAGACAGGCTTGTCGATGTACGGCCCGGCCTTGTCCATCCACTCCTTGGGCAGCTTGACCTTGAACGAGCCGTCATCGAAGTGCAGATCATCGCCAATCTTCGTAAGGACGCCATCGAAGAAGTTCATGGGAGGCATCCCGATGAAGCCGGCCACGAACATGTTCTTGGGGTGGTCGTAGATGTCGATCGGCGCGTCGCACTGCTGGACAATGCCATCCTTCATGACGACGATACGGTCACCCATGGTCATGGCTTCGGTCTGGTCGTGCGTCACATAGATCATCGTGGTCTCAAGCCGAGTATGCAGCTTGCTGATCTCGGCGCGCATCTGCACGCGGAGTTTCGCGTCGAGGTTGCTCAATGGCTCGTCGAAGAGGAACGCCTCGGGCTTGCGCACGATGGCGCGGCCGACGGCCACGCGTTGGCGCTGACCACCTGAGAGGGCTTTGGGGCGGCGGTGCAGGAGTTCCTTGATGCCGAGGATGTCGGCGGCCTCCTGGACGCGCTTCTCGATGTCAACCTTCTTGAACTTGCGCAGGCGGAGGCCGAACGCCATGTTCTCGTAGACGGTCATGTGGGGGTAGAGGGCATAGTTCTGGAACACCATGGCGATGTCGCGGTCTTTCGGCGGAATGTCGTTGACCACGCGGCCGCCGATCGAGATCGTTCCCGAGGAGATCTCCTCAAGGCCGGCGACCATGCGCAGCGTGGTGGATTTGCCGCACCCGGAAGGACCAACAAGAACGACGAACTCGCGGTCCTTGATCGTCAGGTTCACATTGTCGACCGCCTTGACGTTCCCTGGATAGATTTTCACCACATCTTTGATTACCACTTCACCCATACGGCACGCACTCCTTCCGATTTCTCTCTCGCATTGTTGGTGTTTCCAGTCGCCGGCGGCTTATGCCATCCGCGCGCTTCGCCGATCCTGTCGTCCGGGATGGCGGTGCAATACTTCCGCTCCGGACAGGCCACTAGTCCCCGAGAATCGCGCATTCGCGCGGCCGAGGAAAAATATTAGGTTATTATACCATCTCCCGACACGGTTTGGCAACCGATGTCGAGCAGATAAACGGATATAGAAGCAAGGTTGAGATTCCAGAGGCTACAACCACTCGCTCACACTCGTGGCTCTGCTTGATGCCGTGAACCGAGCCGACTGTCAGGGAAGGGTCTTTCAAATGTGCCGCCACCTTGGTTCCAGTCACCCCTTGACCGCGCTCCAATAGGGAGAGATCTCGCGGAGCTTGGCGACGATCGGGGGGAGACGCTCAATGACGAAGTCGACTTCCCGCTCGGTGTTGAAGCGCGAAAGGCTGAAGCGGATGGAGCCGTGGGCCAGCGTATAGGGCACGCCCATCGCCCGTAAGACGTGCGAGGGTTCGAGACTGCCGCTCGTGCAGGCGCTGCCGCTTGACGCCGCTATCCCCGAGTCATTGAGGTGGAGCAGGATGCCTTCCCCCTCGATGTACTCGAAGCTGATGTTGCTCGTGTTGGGAAGGCGGTTGGCGACGTCGCCGTTCACCACCGCCCGGGGGACGGCTTTGAGCAGCCCCGCCTCGAGGCGGTCGCGCAGACGGCGCACCGTCGTGTTCTCCTCCTCCATGTGGCGGGCGGCGAGCTCGCAGGCCGCGCCAAGCGCGATGATGCCGGGCACATTCTCCGTCCCCGCGCGGCGTCCGTGCTCCTGGTGTCCGCCGACGACGAACGGCTTAAAACGCACGCCGCGCCTCACGTAGAGTGCGCCGATCCCTTTGGGGGCGTGCAGCTTGTGACCAGAAAGACTGAGCATATCGATTGCGCTTGAGGCGAGGTTGATGGCCAACTTGCCGACCGACTGCACGGCGTCCGTATGGAACAACGCGCCGCGGCTGTGCGCCAGCTCGGCGATCCGCTCCACCGGAAACAAGTTGCCCGTCTCGTTGTTCGCCCACATGACGGAGACGACCGCCGTGTCGGCGTCGATCAGCTCGCCGAGCCGTTCCATGTCGAGTCTGCCCTGCCTATCCACGGGAGCCTCGGCGACCTTGTAGCCCTGCCGCGCGAGATCCTTGCCAAGGTTGAGGACGGCGGGATGCTCGACCTTGCTGACCACCACCTTGCGTCGCGACGGGCAGTTCCTCAAACCGCTGAGGATGGCGGCGTTATCGCTCTCCGTGCCGCAGCTTGTGAAAATGATCTCTTCGGGTTCCGCCCCCAGCAGCGACGCCACCTGGTCACGGGCTTTCCTGAGCTCGGAGGCGACCTGTCCGCCGAAAACATGCATGCTGGAGGGATTGCCGTAGAACGTCTCGAAATATGGCCGCATCGCCTCGAACACGGCTGGATCGACCTTGGTGGTCGCATTGTTGTCGAAATACACCACGTTGTCCGTCATAGTCCGCTCTCCTTGGAAAATTTTGCCGACAAAATTTTCTTGTAATACATTTCCTTCGTGCAACTTGCGACAACCATTTCCCCAAACGATGTAGTGATAAAACAGGTATAGGAAATGCATCGCCTTGCGCATATAGTACTCACCTATGCCCGCATTTGCCACACTGATCGCGCACCACCTCGGCGCAGTCACCACTCCACAAGGGGTGGCGGCCATCGCCTGCGGAACGTTCGTCGTCTCATACCTCTTCGGCTCCATCTCGTGGTCGTTCATCATCGGCAAGCTCAAAGGGGTGGACATCAGGAAAGAAGGCAGCGGCAACCTCGGCGCCACGAACGTGACGCGCGTCCTCGGCAAGCCCTGGGGCGTGTTCTGTTTCTTCCTCGACTTCCTCAAAGGTCTCCTGCCCGCGCTCGCCGCGGGGCGCGTGCTCGCTCCGGCGCTGGGTCTCACCGGCAACACGGCGGACGGACTGCTGGTCGCCGCCGCGGCGGGAGCGTTTTGCGGCCACCTCTGGAGCGCGTTTATGGGGTTCAAGGGCGGCAAGGGCATCGCGACGGGCGGCGGCGCGCTCGCCGCGGCATCACCATTGGCCGTGATCGCGTCGCTCGTTTTGTGGTTCACGGTCTTCAAGACGAGCCGCTACGTCTCGCTGGCAAGCGTCATCGCCGCCTCCCTGCTGCCGGTTCACGCATACCTTCTGTCCCGAATCGGCGTGTGGCCGATCTCGCCAACGCTCGTCGCGTTTTTCGTCGTGTCCTGTTCGCTCGCAGTCGTCAAGCACCACGCCAACATCGTCCGCCTCATCAACGGCACGGAAAACCGTTTCGAGAAGAAATGACTGACGCAAGACACCAGGGTTCAGAATTCAGGGTTCAGGGTATTTTCTGATGGATTTCCTGAACCCCGAACCCTGCCCCCTCCTACAATATAACCATGCATCAAAGAGAATATTTAGAAAGAAGAGGAACATGCTAAGACGATCGCTCACCCCGCGGATTTCACTCATGGCCGCACTCGCTCTCGCCGCCGCGCCGTTTCACGCGCCAGCCACCGCGGCGGACTCCGCCGCCACCTCCTACGACCGGTTCATGAAGGTGAAACAATGGAAGCTCCAATGGGGGGTCGTCTGGTCGGGGACGGGAACGGACGTGGTCAGCGACGGGACACGGTCATACGGCTACGCCGGCAGCTCGGGCGGCTCGGTCGACATGCCCACTGATGATGAGCTGAATCCCTACTTCCGCACGTGGCGGGCGGCCGCCGGCGCCAACGCCAACGGCGGAATCCAGTACGACGAGAAGGTGCAGAAACCGAGCGGCGGCACGCGGACCTACTCGATCAACTCCCCCGCCGGCGGCTCCTACGACTCCTTCCCGTTCTCCATCGACGCCGACCGCGGGATCTACAACATCACCATCCCGTGCCCCAGCTACTACAGCCTCTTCCAGATTGACGACGAGTGACAGAAGAGCGCAACCACCGCCCCCTACACGATCATGTCATATCCTACCGAAGACCCCACCTTCATCATGAAAAAGTGGAGCGGCCTCCCGCTGCCCGCGTCGGGCCTCGTGATCAAAGGCAGCTACGGCTTCAGCTCCATGATGCCGACGGGCGCCGTCTACTTCCCGAACGGCATCTCCTGCGCCGTCACCTACACGGTCACGCCCGCCGACCTTGAGGACTACAAGCTGCAGATCACCAAGGTCACGCAAAAGCCGAAGGCGCAAGCCTCGGCCGAGACCGACCTGGTCTTCAAGAACAAGACGCTGACGTTCGAGGTCGAGGCGACCGTCGGGCCGAAGGAAATGGCCGACAAGGTCACCTGGGAGACTCCCGACATCGGCTCCTCGGCGAAGACGGAGAAAAGTTCCGGCGACAAGAAGAAGGGCATCGCCAAACTGAAAGTCACCTACAAGGGGCTGCCGGAAAACAATAGCGACTTCGGGACCAAGACGCTGAAGGCGAAGTGCGAGGATATCGAGAAGGAGGACACGAAGGACGTGCGGATCTTCTTCTCCCGCGATGGCAAGGACCATCCCGGCGAGGACTCGGGCAAGACGAGGAACTGGTTCCATTATTGGAAACAGGGCGGAGCCTCCGCGGCCGTTCCCCAGCTGGACCAGTTCGAGTTCATGAGCAAAACAATAGGCGGCGGCTACAACCCCGCGAACAAGAAGTTGGAGGTGGACGCCACCGCTATCGATTCGATCCCGGCGCGCAGCGAGACCGTCACGGGGTGCAGCCACACCCCCGGAACCTACTCATACACGTTCAACAGAGAATCAGTGAAAGACATCCAGGCGGTCGCCGCCATCGTCGCGCATGAACTCATGCACAAGCAGCTTTTCGAGGGCAGCACCACTGAAAACGACAGGGATGGAGACGCCATCGGGGAAATAGCGGAAAAGAGCGTTCTGCCTGTGACGTGCTATTTCAGCAAGAACGAGTACCCCGACAAGCCCTCCTGCTCCAATACGTACCAGCTTTCGGCGGATCTCTTCTTCGGCTCCCGCGGTGATCTGAAAGGTGCTAAGAAAAAGAAGGAATGGGACTCCGCGGACAAGCAATTGAAAGAATTCGGAGACAACGAGATCAAAGCCATCCATGCGGAACAGAGCCGTTCATGCGACACGTCGAAGGACTGGGCCTTCCCCGGCTCGCAGGCGGGAAAGTGAAACAGGTTCGGGAGGTAGAGGGGTAACATCGGATTCCTACCACCATCCATTTGCAGCTCACACAATAACACGTATACGACGGCACAATAAAGGACATGCACCCCATGCGGCACATCACCTTCTCATGGCCCGAGGGAAAAACGGGCGCGCTGACGACAAGCTGGGACGACGGCACGATCCACGACCGACGGCTTGTCGGCATCTTCAACGCCCACGGGATCAAGGGCACCTGGAACCTCAACGCCCGCAAGTTCGCCCACGATACCCCGCAGTCGATCAAGGACGGGAACATCGGGGCCGACGAGGTCGTCCCGCTGTTCGCCGGACACGAGGTGGCCTGCCACAGCTTCAGCCATCCTTCCCTGGAGCGGATCCCCGAGGCCGCAGTCATATCGGAACTCATCGCCGACCGCGCCGGACTCGAGCGACTCGTCCAGCACCCCGTCCTCGGCATGGCCCTGCCCTACGGCACCTACGACGCCCGGGTGAACCGCCGCCTCGCCGAGTGTGGCATCCTCTACTCGCGCACCGTCCGCTCCCATCAAGGCTTCGCCCTGCCGGCAGACTTCATCGAGTGGCATCCCACCTGCCACCACAACAACGACCTGAAGAAGCTGTGGGACACATTCATGGGAGACAGACGCACGGACAAGCTCTTCTACCTTTGGGGACACAGCTACGAATTCGACCGCGACAAGAATTGGAATGTCATCGAGGAGTTCGCCGCCCTCGCCGGGGCCGAGAAACGCGTCTGGCAGGCGACCAACATGGATGTCTACGAGTACGTGACCGCCTGGCGTGGATTGTCTTGTTCCATCAATCTCGACTCTTTCTGGAACAGGTCGGGAACCACCCTGTGGTTCAGAATCGACGGCGAACTCGTCTCGCTCGCCCCCGGACAAACGCTCGCCCGGACCACCTGATCACCGCAGGCGGCTCCGGGACTGTTATCCGCAGAGGAACGCAAAAAACGACCACAATGCAGCACCCAATACCGCATTAGCCGCAGGCGGGTTGACACGAGATACACCTTACCTTATGGTTAAGACACCCTATTCAGTCTCGTCGCCTGAAATGTGAGACTCGGCGCAAGCCCGAGCAACGACCAATTTGAATGTGCCTCGTATGGACAGCAGCAACATATTCATGACGATCGGGATCATCCTCGCGGCGGGGTTTCTCGTGGGGATCCTGTTCCGGAGGTTCAAGCAATCGACGATCGTCGCCTATCTTTTCAGCGGACTGCTGATCGGGCCGCACGGCCTCGGCCTCATCCCCGCCTCGGAGCAGCTCAACATGCTCTCGGACGTCGGCATCATCCTGCTCCTTTTCATCCTGGGCATGAGCTTCCCGCCCAAGCGCATCAAGGATCTCGGGGGCCGCTCGCTGGTGGCGGCGATCCTGCAG
>CAYTFM010000037.1:38058-38517 GCA_964436735.1 uncultured Victivallales bacterium
ATCGCCATCATGCCAAACTTGTCGGGAAACGGCGGGGCGGACCCCGTCCCCGCGCTCCTCTCGTTCCTCAAAGGCGTGATTTTCCTCGCAGTCTTCTACTACCTGAACCGACGTTTCATCCCGCGCCTGGAGTACAAGGTCGTTGCGCAGGGGACCAAGGAGTTGTTCCTCATCGGCACGATCGTGTTCTGCCTCGGCATGGCCATGCTCAGCCACGCGCTCGGCCTCTCACTCGCCCTCGGCGCCTTCCTCGCCGGCCTGATCGTCAGCGACTCCGACTTCAACTACCAGATCCTCGCCGGAATGACACCGTTCCGCGACGCCTTTCTCTGCATCTTCTTCGTGGCGCTGGGCATGCAACTCGACACGATGTTCGTGGCGGGGCATGTCGGGCAGGTCGCCCTGCTGTTTCTCGTCCTGGTCACCGCCAAGTTCGCGCTGGCGGGACTCGCCATGGGG
>CAYTFM010000038.1:0-7912 GCA_964436735.1 uncultured Victivallales bacterium
AATAGTCCCGCTCTTTTCATCATACCACGCACCTTTGTGCCGGGCGAGGCGCTCGCTGAAGCGGACTGTTGCCGCAAAGCTGGCGCCCGCGATCTCCATGAAACCATTGCCAGCGCAAAGGGGCGACTTCGGCGGCGAGGAGTTCGCCTGCTGGATCACGGTGGTCACACCCAGATGAGTTACTCCTCCCTTCAACCGTTCCAGCAGTGACGGGGCAAACGTCCAGGTGACGGTGGCTTTGACGCTCCAACCGTCGAACACAAGACGGCGCGACCAAATGAGCAGATCGTCCTGGATCTCGTTTAGCTCCACAACGACAGCGCCGCCTGGCCCTCCTGAAACCACAGCCTTCCCGAACAAATCCCCCTTGGGGGCGGCGACATGATGCAGTGTGCCATTCCGCTGTTCCTGCAGCACCCAGCCGCCACAGGATCCGAGGAGCGGCTCACCCGCCAGTGTGGTCACAGTCACGACGCTCATCGTCTTGTCAAGATAGACGGCAAGTTTGTCCGTCCGGAGGACATACAGCTCTCCACCTGCTCCGACTGCACATGCCGGTATGGCGTCTGGCGTGAGCTTCTCGATCCGAGGAGTCCCTGCGGCGGCCCCCGTTTTGACGGTGGCACCAGTCAGGCCGATCAGGAAGAACTGCGCCTTCTGCGTGGTGGCCTCGACCTGAATGGCGTCGATCTCCCGGTCGGGGTAGGGGTTCGTCCATTCCATCATCGAGACGCCGCGGTTGCGTTTCGAGCCTTGATCGCGCCAGGCGACGACCGCGTCGGACAGTTCGCGCTCCCCCGCCGCGATCTTGTCGAACATCCACCAGTCGTCGATATGTCGCCCGTTGCGCACGGGCACTTCGACATACGGGGCGGGCTTGCCAGGAATCCAATCCTTACGGTCCGCGTAGTGGATGATGTACCTAGCGACCTCCTCGCCTTTGGGAACGCTGACCCATGCCGCCCCGTGAACGAGAAACAACCGGTCAAGCTTGCGTCCGATCGGAATCTCAGTGGAGCGGGCGGGTAGTTTGCTCCATGAGAATCCCTGCAACGCGATGATCCCTTTGCCGCCGTTCCCCGCCGGATCCGTAATGCGAAATGGAATACCTTCCAAACGCTGATCGCCGACGGGGAAGGCACCGATGTCATGCCCCTTTCCCTGATCAGTCCATCCTCCTTTCCCGTTGCCCGCCTCGTCATCCTCGAAGCCGATGTTGGCAACTTTGGCGATGTCGATGGGGTGGAAGTCGCAGGTGGCGACGACCTGCGCCAATTTGCTCTGAGAGTTTTTTCCAGCGGAGGATGCAAAGCGGGTTCCAAGATTGTGAAGAAGGGCGAAGCCGATCTGCCTTGCGCTCTTTCCCCTTACCGCGTCCCATCGAGTGGTGTCAAGGATGACCGCTCCTTTGCCGCAGGGGATGCGGACCATGTATGCCGGGAGCAACAAATTCTCGCTGGGACGATCCTCGACGACTATGGATTCCTGGGCCACGAGGAGCCGTTTCGCCTCGAGGGAGCCCACTTCGTCAGTCCTGAGCCAGACCCATTGGCGTTGGCTCAACCCGTCAAAAAGAGGATCTTTGGTGGTCATGATTGCCTCGCATGAAGCCTCGGAGACCAGCCGCGCTTTGATGTCGAAAACCTCTTTTAGCCAGGTGATGGTGCCCGGTGTGACACCCCGCATGTACAGGAGTCCGCCGTCCGCCACGAAGGATTTCAGGCGCCGTCCTGCTTCCGCCGAGATGATGGCATCGGCGCACAGCATCATCGTTCGCCCACTGGTGGCAGTGGCCGTCGCCGATGCGGTGGCGATTCCGAACATGCGCTCCATTTCGGTGGCCGACTCGGCACCGAATACCGCTCCGAGCTCAGGGTGGCCCTCCACGTTATTTCCCGCAAGCAGATAGTCGATCATCTGGGAGAAGAGGCGGCGAGGTGCAGGATCGTGCCCAAGTGAGGCGGCCACGTTGAGTTGGCAAATCATGAGTCGGCCATCGCCGTGGCGCGCCTCGATCAGCGGGGCGAAGTCAAGGTTCTGCCCACTGGACGTCCCGCCGCCGTGGAGCAGCGGCAGGCAGTCCCCCGACTGCGGGATGAACGGGGCGTTGCGGAAGACCAGCGGCACCGTTCCGGCGTTTCGCCAGAGGCGGAGGTCGTCGGGGAGCAGGCCGGCAAACACCGGGTGCGACGGGGCTGTGATGACCACGCCGTTCCCGCTTGAGAGGTTGTCGCCGTCCTCCAGCGGAAACGGGAAGGGATAGGCGACGCTGTCCTGGGCCAGAAAGAGGACGTTCAGTCCTTTGGCGACCAGCGTGTTGACGAGCGGAGCGGCGGACTCGGCGGCCGCCATGGCGTTTTCGCCGACCACCAGAAGCCGCAGGGACGAGAGCGTCGAATCGTCGAGTTTCGCGATCGGCGAGATAGCCAGGCCGGCCCCGCGCAGGGCGGCGAGCGTTGTGCCGTCGGGGTCGAAGATGGCCGCCTCGGCACCCCACGCCTTCGGCGTCGCCTGCGGAAACACCGTCCACTGGACCGTTTTCTTGTAATGGTGGCCACTGACGGCGCCCCGTGCGTCGATGGTGGAGAGAACGTATTGCGGCTCTCCGCCGGACGGCACGGTGAACTCGACGCGCCATGGCACCATGCCGCCCGGTGGCAGCGTGACATCCCGGTGCCACTCGCCCAGCTGCTCGCCGTCGAGCCGCTCAAGCCTGAACACGACGGCGATCTTCTCGTCGGCAAGCGTGTCGTTCAAAATGCGGATCTCGCGGCTCGCCGCCTGGCCGCCGACAAGACGGATGCTGTCCTCACGCAGGAAAGCCGCCACCGGAATCAAGCTCTCCTCGCCCCAGCGCCAGCCGATGTGCGAGAGCAAAGCGGAGACGCCATTGCGGCGATACGCCTCGTAGAAGAAGGAGCGGATGACATCCTGATAGACGCGGACCGAGGCGCGGGATCTGAGCTTCTCTCCCGGCCGTCTGACATAGGTGGACTCGCCGAAAAGCCACGGCGACTCCTCGTTGCCATCGGTGACGGAAGCCCCCTCGCTGTCGAAGACGGGCTTGTCCTCCCTCCAGTTCAGCCAGGTGCGCTCGTACTCGTTGCCGCGCGAGGTGTTCAACTCCAGACGGCGTTTGTCGGCGGCGCCCAATTCCTTCACCGGGAAGAGGTTCAGGTCGCAGGGCAGAAGATGCTCGTGGAAGAGGTAGTGCGGGCTGTAGAGGCGGGCGCGGCCGAAGAGGTCGTTGCCCCTGCTGAAATGCACGATCCTGGTGCTGTCCAGTTTGCGGACCTCCTCCACATGGGCGTTCATCTTCGCGCAGATGGCGTCGTCGCTGGTCGGCGGCTCGTTGCCGAGGGTAAGGCAGAAGACGCTCGGGTGGTTGCGGTCCTCGTCGATAATACCCCGCCAGCGGCTCAGCAGGTTCTGGTAGATCGTGTCACCGCCCAGCCGGTAACCGGAACCGCCGAACGGGCTCATGAAAATCTCCCAGGTGGCGGCGTGTCCCAACTCGTCCGCCACCTGGAGCCAGCGTTCCTGCTTACCGCCAAAGGCGAGCCGCGTGATCCTGCTGTTCGTCGGCACCACCGGCTGGTAATAGCCATCCCCTTTCATCGCGTAGCCGTCGCCATACGGGTGGACCACCTTCCCGTTCAACAGGAAATCCTGTCCCGCCATTTCCCACTGATGAAACCCGAAGCGCTCGCGGCGCAGGTCGAGCCGCTTGTCCTTCTCGAAAAGCTCGATCCGCAGCTCATAGAGCGTCGGGTGGTCGAAGTCCCACAACAGCGCCTCGGGCCACTCCGCTCCGCACGTGACGACCTCCTGGCCGTCGGCGGGAATGGTCAGTGCCTTCTCGCCGAGCTCCCTGACCCGGACGCCGTTGTCGTAGATCGCCAGCCGCGCCGACAGCTCCCGAGGCAGGGCGGCATCGTTGTGGACGGCCGCCTCGACGGCGATTGTCTTGACGCCATTCGCAAGGCGCGTGACCACCGTCACGTCGTCGGTCCAGAGCTCGGGCATGACCCAGAGCACCGGTGGGCGCTGAAGGCCGATGCTGAAATTCCGCGTGAGGAAAGGCCCCTCGTCGACGATATTCCCCGCCCCATGCTCGCCGTCGGCGAGCGGCGCGGCGTCCGCGGCCCGGATGGCGAGGTAGTCGGTGACGCCGATCGCCAGCTCGTTCCTTCCCGTTTTGACGTGATCCGTGATGTCGATGTAGCCCGGCAGGTCGTGGTTGTGCCGTTCTCCCGCCGCTGCGCCGTTCACGAAGAACACGCCATGGAAATTGATGCCGCGCAGCTGCAGTTTGACGCGGCGTCCGGCGAGGTCGGCCGGGACGTCGAAGCTCCGCCGGATCCATATCCGGTGCGTGGGCATCGCTTTGGGGTCGCCCGGAAAGAAGAGGGGGAGCCCCTGGCAGATGTCGTCGAATGGATAGGCTTTCTGCGGATAGGAGCTGATCCAGCCGTCGGGGGGCAGGGGCATTGTGAAGCCCGCCGTCTTGCCAACCCAGCGGGCCTCCCAGCCCCAGTCCATAAGCTCGCACCGCCGCCCCTCCGACGCCTGGGCTGTCAGGTAGGCGTCCCTGAACCACACCAGATAGTCGGCGCTCCGCTCGCCGGTGTCCGATTCGAAGACGGCGGCGAGCAGGTAGTCCGCCGGCGAACGGCGGGGGATCGTTAGCGTCATGGGCTTCCCGGGCGTCTTCAGATCGATCTCATGCTCCTCGCCGCGGAGTGCACCGCCGAAATAATCCCGGACATCGATCCTCAGCTTCCCTCGCAGTGCGTGCGGCGTCCTGCTCGAAATGCGCAGCTTGACGGCCTGGACGTCCGGCTTGTCGTCGGTGGTGATCGTGACGAGAAGGTGGTCGGCGAGTGTCGGGCGGCGGAAAGCGGCCCGGCCGAAGTGGTTGTTGTGGCGGTAGTCGAAGTCGGCGACGCGGACGAGGACGCTCTTCACCTTTCCGGGCGCGCCGACCAGGAAGCAGCGGCCAGTCGTGCTGCCGCGCGCCAGCATTCCGGCCTGTCCCGCGCTCAGGTCGGGGGCTTTCGCCCCGTCGACAAGCACCTCGAGGACGCACAGCGGGTTCTCGAACTCGAGCACCCAGTCGCCGCTGTCCGTCCCGGACGGCAACGTCTTCGGGTCAAGACGGTACCAGACGTCGCCGCCATCGACCCGCTGGCGGGACAAGGCGAATCCACGGGAGCGGGCGTCCGTGAGCGGAACGAACTCGCCATCGGGCGGGGCGGCGGCAACCGTCAACCGCCGTGGCAAGAGGACGCTCCAACTCTCCACGGGAATCATCACGGTATCACGTTTGTCCTCAAGCCATGCCACCGGAGCGTGGTTATTCATCGTCTGGCCTTCCATTCTTCCCCCGCCACCAACTACCACCACGGCGGCCCATAGGATTTTCGCAAGCAAGCGGGACACGATACACCCCCTTTTCATTGCCACCAATTCGCCGTGTCGATGATGCTTTGCTTCAGAGCCCATTGGACATGCATGTCGACAAACAGCATGTTCGCCCCTCCCCCATGGATGCTGCCAACGGCCGTCCCCGCGCCCTGACTCCATACCAGTCGCCGTGAATGGTACGATTGGGGATAGCCAGGGGTAAGGTGGTCTCCATCTAAAAGATAGATGAAGCCCGAGTCCAATTGTCCCGGCTTCCACCACTTGTTGCCATCGGTCTGCCCGCGGAATTTGTAGGCATTCATGAAGTATCCCGAATAGCCAAGCTGCAACACCTGCTGCAGAGGAGGACAACGCAGGAGGCTTGAGAATGGCTCGCCATCCGCACGCCCTGTCTTGTAATAATAAAAATTGGGTGCCGACTGTCCCAAATACCCCGACTGAGCAAGCACAGTGAACCAACCCAGGTCGTGCGAGGGCACAGGCAACTCATCAGTCACATAGGCCGGCGGCATGTAGCCGTAGTCATTGGCATAGCACATGACGCCTTGCCCCACCTGCTTAAGATTGGAGAGGCACACCGACCTCAAGGCCAATTCTCTCGCAGACTTGAGAGCAGGCAGCAGCAGTGCGGCAAGAATAGCGATGATGCCCACAACGACCAGCAACTCTATGAGGGTAAACCTCCGGATGAATTCCTTGCGCTTCACCGCCTGCTCCAGCAGATCCCCCACTGTATGTTTATTCCGCATATATCCCCTCCTGTTTAAACCTATCAAACATCCGCCAATACTTTTATCTATTGTTCCCCCGCCGGATCATCATGATCGCCGTCTCATGCCGGTCGAGACGCACACGGAACCGAGCCAGATCAGCAGGGGAAAACCTCTTCCCGCCATCCTTGCCGCCGCAGGACACGCCGCCCAAACCGAACTTGCGCACCTCATATTCGCCAGGTTCCAGGCGAAGCACACCGAGTTCCATTTCGGCTGGCCGGTTGCTCCAATTCACGACGGGAATAAACCGGGTGCCGTTTGCGTTGACAAGCAATCCCGCCTCGACATCCCCTCCCCTCGGATCCATGCGGAACGAGCGGGAATCTCCGAGCCCCTGGTCAAGGGCGTCGATGATGCGTTTCTGGACATCGGGCAGCGTCCCATCCTTCAGAAGATCATAATCCATGAAAACCACCCCCGGAAGAGCGGCCAGTTCCTTCAAGGCCGGCTCCGGATGGCGGTTGCCGATCTCGTCCGTCTCCCCCATGCAGCGGATCAGAACGAGTTTCACCCCCTTCTCCTGGGCTGACATGAGAATGGCCGCCGCCTCCTTGCTCACCGAGTAGGCGAAGGGAATGACGACGACTTTGTAGTTCAAGATCTCTTTGAGGGTGGAGGGTTGATCGAGATAGTAGAGATCGAAAGGGAGGCCATTGGCGAAAAGGATGCGCATCACGGCGTCGTGATGCGCGTATCCCGCCATGGCGCTGTTCGGATATTTGCACTTGTTCTCTGGCTGAGCCCGGAACTTCGTCAACTCCTCGAGTTCCCACCAGTCCGTCCCCGCCCGCGAGTAGACGAATGCGATCTCCTGGGGGACACGCGCGGCCTTCAGGCCTTCCGGCTCCAAACTCCGGATCATGGCTATCCAGTTCTTGTAGAACGGATATGCCGGGTTCTGTTCCCCTTTGCCGCCGAGGTTGGCGAAATAATTCAAGCGGTAAAAGTCGATCGCCTGCACGCCGCGCATCAAGACGCTGGTGGCCGCCCCGGCCGCCCACACCGGATCGCGGAACGGCGTTGCGAAGTCACCGCAGACGGCCTGCAGCATCATGACGGTCTTGCGTGTGGGCGTGGCCCCTTGATAGAGCGCGGCGATTTTGGGAAGCTGGTAATGGCCGAGGGTGTCGCCACGGTAATAGGGGTCGGTGCCAAAATACTCGATCCCCGCCTCGTGCCCCACCATGTCCAGAGCGAGAGTGAATGATGGGCTGTTGTAATCGATGAGTGGGGCGACCGAGAGGTTGCATTCCGTCTCGATTCCCGGCTGCGACGCCTTCACCGCCTCGTTCAGGCGGCGAAAGGTCCGGGCCGTGCTCTCGTACTGGAATAAAATCCACTTCCTGCGGGCATCAGGGTTTGACGCAATGGCGGCGACATCCAGGCCATAACGCTCCTTGAAGAGCGCCCGGCAGGGGTCGTTGGCGGGAAGACGAGCAAGGTTATGCCCCTCGATATAGAATTCATCAGGCGTCACGTCAACCCCGGCGACCGCTGACTGGCCGATCTCGGCGAGGATCTTCGAGAAGGCCGGAATCCAGTACTCTCCATGCCAGACACAGGGAAAGTCGAACTTGGCTTTCGGCACGTGCAATTCAGGCTGCGCCATAGGATAGAAACCGGAACGGGTGTCGAACGGCGCGCAGTTGCGCGGCGGAATGGGAGCAACACCGATTCCCTCTTTTCTCATATCCTCGCAGAACCGCTTGAGG
>CAYTFM010000038.1:7922-10404 GCA_964436735.1 uncultured Victivallales bacterium
GCCGACAACCACCTCGCTCGGCCATGGGACGCATCCTCCGGATTTCATATCCTCCATGCCGGTGCGGGAGCGGTACTCGGGGGCCGTGGGAAACGTCACGTTGAGTATCGACGGCGGCTTCAGGCCAGGGAAAAGGCGAATGCGATCCAGACCGAGATCCTTCATCACCTTAGGGGCGCCGGGGTTGACGCCGCGCGTCTCATACGGAGCGGTCTGATCGATGAACATCCACAGGCTGCCCGTCGCTCCAAATCGGTACCGCGACTCAGGCGGCATCGGTGCGGGAGACGGGAGAGGCTGAGGCTGTTCAAACAAGATCACAGGCGCGCTCGGCGGCATTTCAGACTGCGCGGCGGCAAGGTCCTTTGCGCTCTCCGGAGAAGCCATTAAATGGATCTCGCCGATGCCTGGAGCACCCCGCGCGCTGGGCTCGCGAAAGGTGATCCGGACGGCTCGCAGCGGAGTCCCGTCCAGTTGGACTTCGCACCACCCGGGAACGACATCGTTTTTTTCCACCTGAGGGGCGCTGAAGTCTCCAGACCCCGTCCTGTCAATGGCGACGGTCAGCTTTTTAGCGCAGGCCGTCGTCTGGTGTATCCGGAGGCTTGTGACCGGCACCCCCTGGGGGAAGGTGCAAGAGATCTGAGGTGAGGAGGCTTTTTGCGGGAAACAGGCGAAAGTGGCGATATTGCCGTCGGACTGCGTCTCACCCTGCTCGAAGAAAGGCCCCCTGTCCGCGCTTCCCTCAACCTTGGCATTCGGAATCTCTCCATCGGTCAGATACTGCAGCGTCCCGCAGTAAGGCACCGAGGTGATCGACGCCAGCGGCGCCACGTTAACGCATTGTGCTGCCTGAGGTGCCTCGGCAGATTGCAGCAACAAAGGCAATGTGAGTCCAGACAGCAGCACTATGGTTTGTGAAACTCGACTCATGGCGTGATTCCCCCCCACATGCAATCGATCATTTTCCTGTCGTGCCCGGCAGAAGCCCTATGCCGTACAAGCGTACTTCCTTCTCCGCCGGCGCCTTCATCTTGATATAAAGGAATTGGATGGCGGCCAACTCGGGAGGCACCTCGCAAACGAGGGCGTCCTTGAGGTCGCTTTTCCGCAGCTCCACCGGCCGCCATGCGTTACCATCGTCCGACAGCTCGACAAGGGTGGCGGGGGGCGCCAGAATGGCTATCTGACGGGTTTTGCCACCGAGTCCGTCAAGGGGGATCTTATACACAACCGCGCCTCCTTTGGTGATGCGGAGGTTGGAAATCCTGTCCTCGACTTTGTCGGAGGCAACACGCATAGGCTTATCCTCCGCCCCCACCATCACGGTGCGCAATGCGGCACTTCCAAACACGTCGTCAATTGTCTTCACCATGCGAATTTCCTCTGGTCTTCTGTCCTTCTCGAAGCCGACCGGCTCGCCACTTTTGTCGCCCCACCGCAGGGCGGTTCCAACAATGCGCCCCGCAGAGGCGAAAACGATCCGATACGCCCCCTTGCCCGGCTTCCACGCCCCGACCGGGCTGGTGGTCTGCAACACCCGCACCGTCTTCCCGGCAAGATTGAACGCGTCGCAGGAGTTCATATGATTGTGCCCGGCGATGTTCCAGACGTCTCCCGAGAATCCGCCAACGAGGGGGGCGAGTTGCGCGCGGAGCAGATGGCAGTCCGGATCCTGGAGCGGCTCATGGGTGAAGATCACAAGGGTTTTGCTTTGCGCGGCAGCCGCGACATCCTTTTTCAGCCATTCAAGCTGCTCCTGGTCGAGAAGAGCCCCGGCGTGGTTGGAGTTCTCGGGCTTCCAAAGCGCATAGCCATACAGGCCGACAAAATGAATCCCCTCGCAATCGAACGACCAGTGCGTGGGCAGTTCCGGCCAGACCTTGTGGAACGCCTCGGGAGAGCAACCGTTGTTCCCCAGCACTAGGTGGTACGGAACCGCGAGCTTCGCGAAAAGACGGTCCTTCGCCGCCTGAAAGCCTTTTTCGGCCTTGGGCCAGCTTGAGGGAGAACGGAACGTGTCGGAGACCGTATCGCCAGTCACGGCGAGGAATCTCGGCTGGGGCGATAACGTGTTGATGTCGTCGACGAAGCTTTTCCCCTCGTATTTGTTCTCCATCACCAGCGGCCCCGTGTCGTTCACGTGGAGATCAGTGGCCTGGACGAAGTAGAAACTACCCGGCGACGTCGCCTCCCAGCCAGCCGCCGCCGCGGCCTCCTCGAAGGTCTTCAACGAAGGCTCCGCCGCCAAAGCGACACCCGAGAAGATTGCCGCTCCCAAGGCCAAGCCATTCAAAAAATCCCGCATGACATTCCCCTCCTTCTACTTACGCTCACCATTTCCATCCACGCATGCGGGCCAGCTCGCCGAAGGCCTCGATCACGCCTTGCCCGTATCCCGAGCGGCCGACCGCGCCGTCGTGGGCCACGAGCTTGCAGCGCTCGAAGCTCGTCGAATCGTGCGGCAGGGCGAGGGTGTCGG
>CAYTFM010000038.1:10414-16595 GCA_964436735.1 uncultured Victivallales bacterium
CCGACGGCCACGACATCCTCGTCGACGCGCGCCTCCGCGCTTCCCGGTGCGACGACATTCCTGGCCAGGCTTGGCTTCATCATGCTGAGGTCCGGAATATGATCACCCGCCACCACGACGTCCTCGGAGGTGAGCTTCAACAGACGAAGCGCCGCCTTCAGCGACAACCCCTTTTCCAGCCAAATGGGGTTGGCGTGGAACTGACTGCCATCCGGTTTCAGCGTCACGCTCAACTCGAAGGCATGATGGCGCATCAAGGCGCGGCCGATCCGCAGAAGTGTCTCCCGATCCTCCGCCACCGGCCAGAAATCGAACCAATGCCCGTAGAAAAGGGAACGCTCCGCCCTGACTGAGCTGTTGACTTTCTTGACCACTTGATATAGAGACGACTCGCAGGTCTGTCGCAGTTTGGCCTCCATTTTTCTTGTGTAGGGCTGCACCATCACCGCCCCCTCCGCACCCCACCGCGCCATGCGAAGCCCCATCTCGCCCATGAGGAGGACGGGATGGCTTTCCACGGCGCTGGACGCCACCAGTTGCCATTGTCCGCCGACATCCCAGGTGGTGCTGATGGCCCACTGGCACCCGCGCGCCGCCAGTTTGTCCAGGAATGCGGAGAAATGGTCGGGGAACCGCGCGTAGGGTTGATGTCCGCCACCCAGCGCGGTGCCGTCAAGATCAGTCACGAACAGTTTCGGGAACGTTGGTTTCATTGGTTTCATTCCGATAAGAATTTCGTCACGCATTCGAACACGAACTTCAATTTCTTCTCTCGCATCCACAACGGGACTCCCGCGCTGGGCCCCTCCCCGGGCGTCTCGAAGTTGAAGCAGCCCTCATAACCGATACCGCGGAGACTGTCACGGACAACCCTCCAGTCGATCCATGACCCATACGACGAGAACAGCGGGAAAAGGTGCAGGTCTGCCCCGGGAATGTTCAGGCAGTCCTGGATGTGCGTCGCGATAAGCCGTTCGCCCGCCTTCGAAATGAAGCGGACGAAGTCCCCTGACGCCTGGTTCAGATGGCCGGTGTCAAGACAGATGCCGAAGCGGTCGGAATCCAGCGTGTCGACCAGCTCCAGCAGTTCGTCGATCGTGGTGAATCCCTCGTGGCGCCCCGGCATGTTCTCGATGGCGACCTTGACGCCATGCTTCTCCAAGGAGGGAATGACGGCGGAGAAGAACCTCGCATTGTAGTTCCTCACCATCTCCTGCGAAGCAAGCGGATCGGAGAGGGGGTTGCCTTTCTCGATCTTCGTCTTGTTCATGGGATGCGCCACGATGGCCTCCACGCCCAGATCCGCGGCCACCGCGATCTCCTCGTTGAAGACGGCGATCCTCCTCTTCCATTCGGGAGAGCCGGGTTTCAGGAACTCGCCCCAATAGCCGTGCGCCTGGTGCAACCGCACGCCGATCCTGTCGGCATGCGTCCGCAGCGCGCGGATCCGCCGCATGAGAGCCGCCCCCTTCGCGCCGGGGAACGGATGCGGTTCCGCCAACTCCACATGCCGGAAGCCGGCCTCTGCGATTTTCGACAGGGCGTCGGCGAGAGGAAGGTCGGCGAAGAAATTCGAGTAGACGCTCAGCTCCATACGAAGACACCTTCATAGGGTTCACGAAACTTATTACGACAGATTTTAACACAGTTGGTGACAGTTGTCAAGACGCGCCCCGCGCCATTCGCGTTTTTTTCATCATCGAACGGCTTGCGGATTCCCTCTTGCCGGTATATTGATATATCTACTAAGGGGAAAATCGAAATCCGAATGTCGAAATTCGAAACATCGCTTTTCGGATTTTGGAGGCAGCCATGGCGTTGACGATCAAGCAGATTGCGGAAAAATGTGGGGTCTCGGTCCCCACCGTCAGCCAGGTGCTCAACAGCACCGGCAAGATCAGCGAGCCAACCCGCGCCCGGGTCCTGGCAGTCTGCGACGAACTCGGCTACCGCCCCCGCGCCTCCGCCAAAACCATGCGCACTGGCAAGTTTGGTTCTTTCACCTTCCTACTCGGCTCGGAGAAGTACAGCAGCAGCTTCACCATGGCGCTTTTTGAGGGGATCAACCATGCGGTGAAGGCCAAAGGGCTCTCCCTCGGGGTCGCGCGGTTGACGAGCCAGGAACTCACCGATGAGCGACTCGTCCCAAAAGTCCTCCGCGAGTGGCTGAGCGACGGTCTTCTGGTGAACTTCTACGCCAGCATCTCGAAGCGTACCGAGGAGATCATTGAGCGATATCGGATCCCGTCGATCTGGATCAACTCGAAGCACGCCGCCAACTGCGTCTACCCGGACGACTTCTCGGGCGGGTTCCTCGTCACCCGCCACCTAATCGGCCTCGGACACACACGGATTGTCTACGTCGACTACTCGAACGACTTCTCCTCGCCGAGCGGCCACTACAGCGCGGTTGACCGTTTCACAGGCTACCAGAAAGCGATGCAGGAGGCGCAACTGGAACCCGTGCTCATCGGAGGGGGCGCGCCGAGCACTCCCCGCGAGGCGCGCATCGCCGACGCCACCGCATGGCTCGCGCAACGGAAACCCACCGCCGTCATCACCTATGGCGGCAGCGCCACCTATCCCATCATCATCGCCGCCATGGCCCACCTCCATCTGCGCATTCCGCGCGATCTCTCCATCGTGACGTTCGACACCGTCTTGGACACCAACACCGGCCTCAGGATAACCACCGCCGCGTATGACGCGTTCGCGATGGGCACCACCGCCGTCGACATGCTCTCCCGCAAGATCGAGTCACCCGCTGAAGACCTCGCTCCCGTTCCAGTCCCCTACACACTCATAGAAGGGGAGACGACCGCCCCCCCTACCGACAACGCCTCCCCCCGGCGGAAATGAAAACAGCGCGGAAAACTTGGTGCCTCTGTTGACATTCCCGCATGAAGGCCTTATACTGAATATATCGATATATCAACACGCCGCGGCCGTCACTTCGACCCGCCGGCGCAGGAGCAGCACGATGCACGCAGGCAGCCACATCAACCGGGACGCGCTTCGCTTCACTCTTATCGAGTTGCTCGTCGTCATCGCCATCATCGCCATTCTCGCCTCGATGCTGCTGCCCGCTTTAAAGAACGCCCGTGACACGGCCAAACGGGTCTACTGCGCGGGGAACGAGAAGAACGTCGGCACGGCGTTCATCATGTATGCGGAAAGCTTCAACGGCTGGTTCCCGAACCACCCCATCGACAATGGCCCTGACGACACCTATGATCCGGTCTACAGCTGCTTTCTGCCCAATTTGATCTACAAAAATGGCTACCTGCCGATTTCGGGCAACAACCCCGATCCCGCAAACTTTCCGGGACGATGGGAGAACATCCTCTTCTGCCCGACCATGGAGCACCCCAACTACAAAAAGGGGAATGCGGCATTCCGCCTCGGCTACCAGGCGCGCTACGGAGCCTATCATAAAGCCACCACGAACTGGCTGCGCTCGAACATCAGCATCAAATTGGACGACATGGAGTCGCGCCGAGGTCTATGGTCGGACGTGCTAGCCTACAACAGCCTGACCGGCGTCTACGGTCCGGGAGGCCCCGCGGCGGTCCACAGTTACGCAGGAATCAACATCTTCTTCGGCGACGGCCATGTCGGCTGGCTGACCAGGCCCTACTCCAACGGCGTCCCCTCATACGAGAACTCGGGCACCTGGTCGCCGAAAAACTGGTGGGCCAAACTCGAAGGCGGCGACTGGGGCGCGCCATAACCCCTCCCCACTCGCCACCGAACACATCCAGGTCTTGGGGGCCACGCTCCAACGCGGGTGGACAGCGCCGCCCCTTCTGACGCCTGCCGGCGGCAACTGCCACAAGCCCAAGGCTGACGATTTCTCCTGCCACCGCGCCTTCATAACTCTTTTGACGACACGAGTATTGACAAATGGCGCCACGTGTGTTATTGTTGTTATATAACACTATTCCGGAGACCTCCCATGCGACAGGATATCGGCTTGCAGCTCCGCATCGACCGTCGGCAAGGCCCTTCCCTGCCAACCCAGATAAAAAACCAGTTTAAGGGGCTTGTCCTGAATGGCACCCTCATGCCTGGAGACGGCATACCATCCGTGCGCGAGCTCGTCTCACTGCTTGGCGTTTCGCACGTCGTCGCGGCCAGAGCCGTGTCCGACTTGGTGGCGGAGGGGGTTTTGGAAAAGGCCGCGGGCAGAGGCGCGCATGTGGCGGAAGGCGTGCGCAGCCTCAACGCCAAGCGCGTCGACGCCAAAGCTGTCGTGTGCGTGCCGGTCCCCTCAGCCGCCGTTGGGCAGCTGGCGTCGCATACGGAATAGCATGGACAGGCCCTGCAGGGAGCGGAGGCGCGCGCGGCCGAGCTCGGCGTAACCCTGGTCCGGGTTATGTATTCCCGGGACGACGAATTCCTCATGCGCATCGCCGAAATGAACCTCCAGCCCGACGCGTTCCTGCTGACCAGCAAGTCAGCCCCCGCATTGGTTAGGCAGTGCATCGCCACGGGAATGCCATGCGTCCGCTACGGAGCGGAAAGTCATGGGTTTCCCTTGGAATCGGTTGTTCCCGACAACGTTGAGGGAGGCACCATCGCGGCCAAATACCTCTTAGGGCTGGGGCATCGCGCAATACTGTTCGCGGGAGGCGAGGACGACACCCGCTTTATGAACAGATATCTGGGGTTCAAGGCGGAAATGATCAGAAATTCGATCGATAGCCGGAATGACGACTGGCCGCTGAGGGATGATCTCAGTGGCATCCTGAAGGTGCTGCGACATTCCTCGCCTCGTCCCACGGCGATCATCGCGGGCAATGACGCCGTGGCCCGGACGCTTATCAACGAGTATCTCACGCCAAACGGAGTGCGTGTCGCCGTCGACATCAGCATCATTGGGTTTGACGATTCGATCGGCTCAAGCGGAGCCCCCCTCGTGACCACGGTGGGGTTCGATAAAATCGAGTTGGGGCGGATAGCGATCGACAGATTGCGCTACAGGATGGAGCATCCGTTCGAGACGGTGTGTGGCACGCTCCTGCCGATGAAGCTGCTTGTGCGGGATTCCTGCGCCACCCTGTCCAAGACCATGACACATCACAACAAAATTCGGCAAAAGGTGGTATGATGGCTCCCTATCCATGCGCCCCGACGGCAACAAGTCAGGACAATCCCCCGCCCCTGGTAGAACGGCGCCCCCTTTGGTCACGGCATCACTTCACCCTGATCGAGCTTTTAGTGGTCATCGCCATCATCGCCATTCTCGCCGCGTTGCTCCTGCCGGCACTGAGGAACGCGCGGGGATCGGCGGTCTCAATTCAGTGCGCGGGCAATATGAGGCAGATCGGGACAATTCTGGCGAATTACACCGTCGACTTCAACGATTACTGTGTTTTAGCGTGCGCCAGCGGCTCGGCGACCGACTGGCGATACGATTTGTTTTCGGCTGGCTACTTACGCTCGCAATACGAGGTTTCGGTGATCCCCCCGGCTGCGCCAACCGCCAAGTTGTACTGTCCGAACTACACGGCCAACCCGATCCGCAACTGCTTCACCTATGTGATGTTCGGCGGGGCGAACGGCTACCGCACGTTGGGAGGCTACTACTATGACGCCAGCCACATCAGGGTGACGCAAGTTAAAAACTTATCTGGGAAAATCGCCTTGTGTGAAAGCTGGGTCTCCTCGGTGTACGCAGACGCCTCCACGGTATCCACCTACGCCGACCCGGCGTACGCCACGCCCGCCAGGCCCGAACGAGAAACCGGGGTCAACCGGGCGCACTGCGACAGGTCGTCAAATTTCCTGTTCGGCGATCTGCACACCAGCTCGGAGGCGAAAGGGTTTTTACAATGGCGCGCCAGCAGCGCCGTTGTCATGGAAAAATTATACCTGGAATGAACCATCTTATCATTTGATCCGAGGAGACTGAGAACAATGAAAGTGGGACGACATCTGTTGGTGGCGTGCGTGGCAGCGGCGTCCGTCTGCTGGAACCTCTTCGCCGGGGCGCCACCCGGGGAATTCGAGCTTTCCCCGGGGCATTACGACATTTTTCATGGCGCAACACCCAAGATCTATCTCTGCAACGGGGAGTGGAGACTCAAAAAGCTTCCCGACACGGTAGACAATCCTGAGAATGACGCAGGGACCTCGGAAGGATATTGGAAACCCGACATGGACGACTCGCAGTGGCCCC
>CAYTFM010000038.1:16605-38347 GCA_964436735.1 uncultured Victivallales bacterium
GTGGGGGTGGAACTCCGCGCTTCCCGAGACATGGAGCTGGGACAGGAAAACATGGGTGACCACCAACAGCACCATGTTTGACGGCGTTGGCTGGTATCGTCTGAAGTTCAACGCCCCCGCGGAAGGTAAGAGCCATCGGGCGATCCTGCGCTTTGAGTCCGTGGACAAAGAGGCGACGGTGTATGTGAATGGCCAGAAAGTGGGATCCTACACAAATTTCAGCGAATACTCTCTGAAACGATACGACATAGAGGACTTCGAGTTCGACATCACCGACACCATCGAATTCGGCGGCGAGAACCTCCTGGCCGTGCGAGTCTTTGACGACAGCACGAACAAGCTGCCGAACAGGCAATTCCATGGCCGGGGCGGGATAATCGCCCCCGTGTATATTGAGATCGTCCCGCGGATCTACGCACGAAACCTCAAAGTGTCACCCGACCTCGCGGCGTCGGAGATCCATATCACGTGCGCCTTGCTCAACACGACTGGCGAGGAGATGAGCTTCAGCCCCGTCGCCGAACTGAGCTCCTATCAATCCGAGCGGTACGCGCCTGGAGCAACCACGACGACGACGATGTCCGAACTGCCTCCCGTCGTCCTCAAGCCGGGGGAAAACCAGTACCGCGCGACGCTCAAACTGGAAAACCCCACGCGGTGGACCCCTGATTCGCCACACCTCGACCTGCGGAAACTTCTTGACGCGAGACATGCGGTCGCGGGGATCGCCCGTTTCGGATTTCGAGAGATCGCCAACGACGGGAAGCGTTTCCTGCTGAACGGAGTTCCGCTCCGCCTCTTCGGAACGGACTATCCATTCAATGAGACCAGAAGGGATATCCAATACAATCAGTATCATCTCCTGGCCGACCAGCTTGCCTTCCTGAGCAAAGAACTGAATCTCAACTTCGTCAGATGCCATGAGCCGCAAAGCAGAAGCTTCTACGATCTGTGCGACGAGATCGGTTTGTTGCTGAACGACACCATGCCGCTCAACGGCTTGGCGCTGTATAAACGCTGGGGAGGCTCAGGCTACAATGTCACCGCCGCGGACAAGACCCCGACACCGCCGGAGATATTCACCCCCGAGACGAAAATGATCAGCGATTCGTACGTGAGGAAAGTTGTTCTCAAATGGCTGGACAACAGCTATAATCATCCATCCGTGATCATGCGGAACATCGCGAACGAGCCGTACGACTCGCCACAAGCGAAGAATTCCGCTTTCCTGGCCGCATGCTACCGCGTCGTCAAAAACTATGATCCGACACGGCTGGTCGCCGGCTATTCAGGCCGTCATCCGTTGCGCGACGAGATCGTCGAAACGGATTTCTACGACGTCCACGACTACACCGGCAGCTGCTGTGGCACGCCCTATCCCAACCTCTACGAGTCATTGGGCAAGCATTACGAGGGGTTCGTCAAACAGTACGGGACGGTGAAGCCGATGGTCAACGGCGAATGCATCTGGCCACACTCGCCCATCCCGTGGATGCTGACGGAATATTCCGGTGTCAACTACCTCGGGAAAGGCCGCATCACCCGCAAAGAGCAGGTTGATTTCCTGAACACGCTTGTCGCCAGCTATGACAAATCACCCAACAAAAACGAAGCTTACCTGATGCAGATAACCGCGCTGCAGATGAGCACCGTCGCGGAGGCGTTCGACTGGAAAGGCGGCTGCCAGAGAATCAGGGCGCGGGGCTTCAAGCATCTCATCGAACCGCACCGCCTTCTGGACACCGTCCAAGGGTTCAACATGCACTGCCAAAATCTTTTCCCGTTCACGCCCAGCACTCCTGGCGAGATAGATATCTTCACGCCCGAGAAGGAGGCCATTCACACGGCGTGCCAGCCAGTGTTTATCGGCTGGAAAAACCCGCAGCCGCATTGGTGTGCCGGGGAAGTCCGCCCGCTCGACATTCGCGTCGCAAATGATTCCCTCCGCGCCATCCCGTCAAACGCCGAGGCGCATATTAGTCTGAGGCAAGGCACCGTCACGCGTGCGACGATGACACTCCGCGTGAATCAGCTCGATCCGGGAGCCATCACGCCGGTCCCCTGCTCCTTCAGCGTTCCCGCGGCAACGACCACCGGCGTCTACTCCTTGCAAATGGAACTGAAGGTCAAGGAGGAAACGTGGTCGCAGAACAATTACGACCTATTTGTCCTGGGCGCGGAAGACAACAAGGTGACGGTCTCTGGCCGACCGGCGCGGGTCGCGCTGGCCGACTGCGGCAACGCGTTGACGGCACAGCTGAAAAAAATTCTTGCGGACAACAGCCTTGGTTACACACCCGTCAGAGACTTCACGGCACTGGATTCTTTTGAGGTGCTGGTTGTCGCCGGCCATAAAGCAGATCAGAACGACCCCGCCGCGCAGGCCTTCTCGACACAAGCCGAAAACATCCGCCGCTGGATCTCCGGCGGCGGTAAAATGTTGTCATTGCTGCGGACGGAGCCGGGTTCGATTTTGGGGCTATCCGCTCTCACCGTGAGCGGCATCCCGCACGGAGGCTCGCTCTTCGCCGAGCCGACCGAACCAGCGCATCCGGTCTTCGCGGGGCTGCCTCAAATGTGCTGGGAAGGCTGGAACGGCCCTCTGGGGAAAATATGCGAAACGGCTTTCACCCCGCTGACGGAGAGCGCGCTGCTCAGGACGGGAGGCTGGCGCCTCTTCGCCGCCGGCACCGCAGAGATCCGCTTGGGCAAAGGACTTGTGCTGGCCGATCAGACTTTGGCGCTGGAGAAATACGACAGCGACTCTGTCGCCAGGCGTTATGTCAGCAACATGCTGTCCTACGCGCTCAGCGACAAATGGGACGGTGCCACGGCATACCCCGTCACGGAAGAGATCGTGCAGCATGCGCCCATGAGAAGCTTCAAAGTGACAGGCGAGTTGTTCGAACTGGATTTGGCCCCGCTGGCCAATTCCGGATTCAAAAACGATAGTGCCTCAGGAGTCGCATGGTCGGATGACGAAATGAATGACTTCCGCACGTTCCCTGTAGGACGCATCACGCTTGCGGGAGTGAAGTTCAATGTCATTAATCCAGCTGACAACCACCATGCGTCATGCGTCCGCCTGAAAAGCCTCCATTTCCCCAAAATGCCCCCCAAGATCACCGTTCCCGTCAATCAGAAAGTCAGTCGGATCTTCATTCTGGCCACCTCTACGCATTGCCCGGCGAAAGGGATCTTGGCGGACATTCATTTCAATTATGCGTTGGGCGGCGGAGTCGCGGCCAGGCGTTCGCTCGCGCTGGAAAGCGGCACAAACATTTCTGACTGGACGTCGACGAAAGAGGTGCCGGAGGCGGTTGTCGGCTGGGAAAACGTCAACGCGCGCATGAAAGTCAGAGCGTACGTGATTGAATGGACAAACCCCGAGCCGCATGTCCCGCTCACCCACATCGACATCGAGAGCGCGGGGACGGGAGTTCCCATCATCATAGCGATCAGCGGAGAGAAACCGTTATGAATAGGGTATGCCTCATGGATGCCGCCAAGGTGAACCTCACGATAGTGGAAAGGGATCAATGGGATGGGCTATCTCGACAATGAATTCAGGCAGGCGTTCCGCAATCTGATGTGGCCCGAACGGATACGTGGGCTGGACATCGACAAATGGGTGGCGTATTGCGCCTCGACGGGGGCGACGACGGTCTTTCTCGACCTGAAAACGCAGGCCTATGCCTTGTACGGCTCCCAGTTCATAGCGACGGATCCCGCCTGCGAGGGGCGCGACTTCGCCGCCGAGCTTTCCGATGCCGCGCGCAAACGGGGACTTAAATGGTGCGCCTACATCGCGCCCTGCGAGCTCGAGTCCGGGAAGTTCCACCCCGAGTGGCAGCAAAGACTCATCGACGGCTCGCCCGCGGCGAAGAACTGGGGGTTCTGGAAGACGATCTACTGCTGGAACTCGCCCTTCCGCGACCTTCTCTGCTCGATCCTGCGGGAGATCGCGGAGCGCTACCACCCCCACGGCTTCTATCTCGATTTAAACGTCTTCGACTTTGAAGGCTGCTATTGCGCGCACTGCGCCGCGCGGTTCCAAAAGGAATACGGGCTGCCCCTTCCCAAGCCGCGGGACTGGAACTCGAGAGGCTGGCATCTCTTTCTGAAAGCGCGGCGGGAATGGCTCGCCGACACGGCGCGAGCCACCTCGGAGGCGATCCATGGCGTCGACAAGGAGATCTCGATCGTCACGAACAGCCATTTCGGCGCCACCGGCTGGCATGCGGCGCAAAGCCCCGAGCAGGCTTCGTTCTCCGACTTCATCTGCGCCGAGATTCCTGACCGCAGTTGGCTCCCGGACGGAGTGTCGATGGGCGATCACGTCATGTGGTTCTGCGCCGCCCAGCGCGCCGCGAAAAAAGGGAAAAGCAACCAGATCTACAGCTATTTCACGCCCAGCACCCGAATCGACGACATGGAACTGCTGGCGGACCTGGCGGCCGCCGCGGGGGCCGCGCTCTGCGTCCAGGAACACCGTCCCGACATGCGGAGAGTGTTCGATCGGCTGCAAGAAATCGAACCCTACCTGGTTGACGCCACCCCCATCGCGGATATCGCGGTCCATTACAGCGAGACTGTCCAGCCCGCCTACTACAAGACACCGACGCACAACAGAAACGATCCCTTCCTGCAGGAGGTCAGAGGCGTCTACCGCGCAGTTCTCGATTCACGCCGTCCCGTCGGAGTGCTAACGGATGACGACCTGTCGACGGGAGACTATCGGGATGCCTTGCTCATCATCCTCCCGAACAGCGCGGTTCTTCCCCCACCGGCCGCAGCCCACCTCCGGCGGCACCTTGAAAAGGGCGGCGCCGTCATCGCCTCGATGGCCACGGGAACGCTCAACGAGTTTGGCGAGACCATTTCGGACGAGCTCCTCTGGCCCTCCTCGGGACTCGCGAACCAAGGGCCGATCAAGACCCGCAAGCCGTTCTGGCTGTCAACGGAAGATGGCAAGCTGACGCTGGAGGAATCCATTCCGGCAGTTCCTGATCAATACCTTGTCTTCAAAGACGGAACCGCCCAAAGCTGGCTGGGCGAGGATATCTCAGTGGAAAACCATCCTGAGCCCATCGAGGCGAAGGAGAAACTGCAACTGCATGCAGGCGAATCGATCCACCTGCCCATCGACTCACTCAGTATTGCCGCCGATGACAACTGGCACGTCCACGCCACGCTCGCCTTCCGCGCCGAGGGCTCGACCATCTGGAGCGAAACACCGGCCATACTCTCACGCCGTGTTGGCGATGGCATGCTTATCTATGCCGCATTCCAGATGGGAACTCTTGTCTCCAAGACAGGACATCCCTGGTGGAGCTCCGTGCTCCACCATCTTGTGGCGATGGCGATTGGCGACTCCGACGTCAAGATTGAAGCTCCTCTCTGCGTCAAGACCTCCTTCTGGCGGCAAAAGGGGAAAACGCTGATCCATCTTGTCAACGAGCTTTCCAGTTCGCCCTCCCCCAAGTCGCCGATGCGCGACCGCCTACCAGTGACGGCAAGGATCCGCCTTTCCGCCGCCGCATTCACCTCCGTTCGGATCGCCATTGGTGGCTATGGCTGTAAAACAGAAAGCCGTAACAACGAGTGGCTGATTGAGTGCAATGCGCTCAGAACCCGGATGCTGATCGTCTGCGAATAACAGGCGAGCCATCACGTTCCACGGAAACCAACGAAAAACCTGGAAACAGCATTGACATGCAGTTTTCCTGTACTATAATATAACATATAAAATACATGATGCGCATGATCACCCACATCAAAGGCAAACTGAAAAGCAAGGAGGCCGAGGACCGCATCCTCGGTCTCATCCTATGCGACGGTCTCCATGAGGGAGATCCCATCCTCTCGGAGAGCCGTCTGGGGGAGCTCTTCGAGGTCAGCCGCATCACCGTCCGACAGGCGATCGCCGAGTTGACCGCAAAGAACATCCTCTATACGGTCAAGGGCAAGGGCACCTTCGTGACAAAGACTGGCGCGCGCCTCGCCGCGGAAAAAGGCGCGAACGCAAGTAAGACAATCGCCCTCATCTTCCCGAGCATCAGCGACTCCTACTTCTCCGCCATCGCCCGAGGAATAGAGGACAAGGCCCGTGAGCGCGGGGCGGACATCATGTTCTGGAGCACGGACGGCTACAAAGAGCGCGAGGAGGAGGACATCCACATCGCCATGCGGCGGAACGTCGACGGCATCATCCTTTCCCCTTCGGAGTCCTATCCGACCATCCCGTATCTCAAACAAGTCTGCCTAAGCCACTCCAAGCTCGTGGTAATCAACGAGGCGCCATTCGGCTGCGAGGTCAGCAGCGTGTCAAGCGACGACTGCGAGGGCGGCTACGCCGCCACGAGAATGCTGCTGGAACTCGGACACCGCCGGATCGCCCACCTCCGCGGGCCGGAACTGGTGGCTAACGCGCATGCGCGTATAGAAGGATACAAGAAAGCCCTCGCGGAATACGGTGGTGTACGCAAGGCCGAGTTAATTGGCGGGGGCAGGACCTATGCCCGCGATGACGGGTATGCCACCACCCTGCGCCTCCTCAATGACCTTTCGCCGGCTATGCGGCCAACGGCCATTTTCGCCGCCTCCGACATGCTGGCGTGGGGTGCGATCGACGCGGTCCGTGAAAAGGGGTTGCGGATACCGGAGGACATCTCGATCATCGGCTACGGCGACCTGCTCGAGTCGGCGAAGATGGGTATACAGCTCTCAAGCGTCAATCAGAACCCCTCTGAGATTGGCAGAACCGCCTGCGAACTCCTCTTTGAAAGCGGAGGCGGCGCACGCACGCCACGAAAGGTGCTGCTCCCTCCGCGACTCGTGCCACGAGCAAGCTGCGGCCCCTTGGACGCGTCAACACAACAATGCAAGGTTCGACGCCACCTGGGATGAAACATGGAAACAGGATAGGAATGCTCATGGACTCCGCACCTACTCCAAAACACAATTCAAAACCATTAAAAATCTGGGTCGGAGGTGAATGCGCATGACAGGCATCAACCAAATCAAACTTGTCTCTGCTCGTATGCGGCGTCAGATTTTTACACTCATCGAACTGCTCGTGGTCATCGCGATCATCGCCATCCTCGCCGCAATGCTGCTGCCCGCCTTGAAGCAGGCGCAGTCCATGGCGAAGCAGGTGAACTGCGGGAACAATCTGAAGCAACTCGGCCTCATCGCCTCCGAGTACTGCGCCGATACGCGGTACTATGCCGCCGCCGGCATCGAGCTCGCCGACCCCGTGTGGCAGGCGCCGTTCCGCGGCATGAGGTATTTCGACATCTTCGCCTATTATGGTTACGTCGAACCGAATGCCGTGAACAAATGGTTCTTCTGTCCGGCGTACCAGCGGACCACCGCAGCCTACGCCCCCGGCAGCTCCAACAACGTCTACGCGCGCACCAACGTGGGAGGCAACAATTGGTGGAGCTGGGGCCAGGACTTCGTCTCTGAACGGAACATCGGCACGCCGTCGATGAAACCACTGTACGCCGACTCGCTCTGCTGGAACCCCGCATCCATCCTCTACAACTCGCAGGTGTGGCGCTTCGACAACGCCTCCTACCTCACCATGCACCTACGGCACTCGAACAAAGTGAATCTGCTGTTCTGCGACGGACATGTCACTCCGTGGGGCGCCGGAGAATGCCAAAGCGCGGGCGCCCCGCTCTCCGCCATGTACATCGGATCCCTGTGACCGCCACTAACGAAAACAAGGACACGCGCACATGATGAGCAAGATGATTGCCACTTCATTCCTCCTCACTGTCGGAACGCTCCTGTGGTCCGCCGAACTCGAACTGCAGCCACCACCCGTCCACCTCGCTTACAGCAAGGATTCCGCACCACTCCCGCTGCCCGTCCGCATCCTGCTCCCCGCGGCCCCCTCCCCCATTGTCCTGAGCGCCTCCGAACTGCTGGCCAAGGACTTCCGCGGCCGTTTCCAGGTCGAAGCCGAGGTGCTGCACTCCACCACCAGCCGTTTCATGTTCTGGGATCTGGAGTCCGAGCCATCGGTCGACGCAGGAACCCTGATCCGGCTGTCAGGCGAAAAGGTGGACAATGCGGAGGGCTATGCGCTGGAGCTATCCCGCGACGGCAAACTCGTCACCATCAGCGTGAAAAGCTCAGACATCGGCTTGCTCTACGGGGGTGTCACCCTCATGGACGTGCTGGCGCAATCGTCCATCGCAAACAACTTCACCCTCTCCGCACCGAAGAAGTTGTCCATCTACGACTTCCCCGCGATGCGGACGAGGATGCGCGTCTCCATCCCTTCCGACTCCCCGGAGTCGATCCGCGGCGGGCTGGAAAACATCATCCGCACGCGGTTGAACGCCACGTGGTGCAAGGCCTCGTCGCCGACCATCGCCGCGCTTGTCGCCGAGGCCCGGAAGTATGGCGTCAAGCTATATGCGCAGGCGAGTCACCTGGGTCTGTCGAAGGAGCTGAAACGCCCGCTGTGTCCGAAAAATCCCGCGGATGTCGCACTGGTGGCAGAACTCTTCGACAAGGCCGCCGCCGCGGGATGCGATGGGCTGGTGTTCTTGTTTGACGACCTTACCGGCGACGAAATCATGCATGTGGTGAAGTGCCAGGCCTGCGCCAATGAGTTCGGCGACGCAGGCAACACCCAGAAATTCTGGACGAAGTTGATGGTGCGGACGGGAAACAAATATGGAATTACAAACTACATCATCTGCCCGACCCCCTATCTGCGCAACTGGCGGAGCAATATGGAGACATGGGGACGACATCGGGCTGGCAACGTGTTCGACAACTACTACCAGGAGTTGACCGACGATCCGTTGCTGCGGAAGGTGCTCGTCTTCCACTGCGAACTCCTTCCCGAAAAGATCGAAGAGCTGCGCGGTGTGGGACTTTCCAATTATATCTACTGGATAAATGGTTTGTGGCCGACCGACAGGTGGTTCACGTTTTCCACGGGACTCACCCGGCTGTCGTGGAACTGGTACTGCCTGCGAATCGACAAGATGAGTGGCGGCGTCCCGATCCCGGAGGCGATGGATGCGCTGCGGCACCTGCCCAAACTCACCACACACGTGTTCTTCGGCACAGGTGACACGGCCGGACTCTTCCTCGGCGGCGTCTGGGCCTGGGCTCCGGAGCGGTATGACGAGACGAAAGCGCGCAACGCCGCCCTTGAGTTCACGCTGGGGCATGGCCTGTCCGCGGAATTCGACGCCTTCGAACGCGCCATGATGAGAATCGCCGCGTTTTATGGCGGCTACGTCAACCAGGCCACCACCGAGTGCTCGACGGAGATACTCAACGAAAAGGCGCTCGCCACGCGGGAGGCCCGCGAATCACGCATGGCTGAATTACAGGACGACCTACGCAAAGCCGAAGTCGCGCTTGATCAGGCGAGAAAGACGGTTGCCTCAGATAAGTCCAACATCCTGTTGTCACCGATCTGCCCGTCATACCACTATCTATCGACAATGGAGGCAAGTGTCACCAGCGCGCGGCAGAAGATGGCGGCCGCCGCCGCGCGGAAACGTTCCACAGCCAAAACGAAGGGCGGTCTGGCGGCAAAACCTCCCCTTGCGGGAACGCCGCCCGTCGGATTCTGGAGCTTTGACGACACCTCCGACATCTCACAAAACAACGCATCAGGCGGCGTGGCCTGTAAAATCATCGGTAAACCGGAAGTGGTTGATGGGATTTCTGGCAAGGCGCTGTACCTGCATGGAGGCCGCTTCCGCAACAGCGACACAGGCCCGGTCCTGCTATCCGGCCTGCGGGAGTTCGCCGAAATTCCCTTCTGCGAAAAGCTCAAGATCGGAACAGATTCATTCTCTGTGGAATGCTGGGTAAAGCTTGACGATGAGCGGGTGTGGAATCAGTTCGTCGGCAGCCGGGCGACCGCCCACCCGAACTACCGCGCCCTCAAAGGATGGGCGCTGGGGATGGGCAAGGACGGCATGCCCAAATTCATCATCGACGACGGAACGAGCACCAGCATGGCAGCCGCGCACGTGGCGAAGATCAACTGGACTCCCAACGAGTGGAACTATGTCGTGGGCGTCCGAGACCGCTCCAAAGGTGAGGTGGCGTTGTACGTGAATGGCGCGGAGGTGGCAAGATGCAAAGATGCGACAAACGACATCGCCACCGGCAAACCGTTATATGTCGGCATGGACTCGTACAGCGGCGTGTACCTGGGCGGTGCCATGGATGAATTGAAGATCACGGGGAGCGCACTTTCCACTGATGAGGTCATGGCGAGATATTCGATGACGGTTGGAGAAGAAGGCGAGAAAAGGTAACCCAAAGGAGCATATGAAAAACTGGGATCTTTCGTACTACACCCATGCCATCCCCTCCCGCGATGGCCGGCACGTCTTTGACGAGCAGGAGATTCGAGGGAACTGGAAGATTCTCAAGGATGCCGGCATCGGCTGGGTGGCGTTCCACGGCGTCAATCTCTTCGAGAAAAGCGAGGCCGACTTCAGCGTTGTGGTGCCGCTCATCGCTGACATGCTCGAAGAATTTGGGTTCAAGGTGAGTTCACTGCATTTTGGCGGTCCCGTCTATGCCCCCGTGGACAAAAGCCAGACGCTGGTCCAGGAGAGACTGCTCGAATACGTCGACACATTCAAAGCGTGGAAGCCTCATGCGCTGGTGCTGCATGCCGGATGGGTGCACGCCCCTGACAGCGGAGCTGACGGCGCCGTGGAGGCCTACCGGCGTTTCATCGCCGCACGCGGGCTCGACTCACTGCTGTCAACCGTCGCCGCCAATCTCAAACCCATGGGACGGACCGCGGCGGCGCATGGCATCAAACTGGCCATCGAGAACATGGGACGCTTCTTCCCGCTGGGACAGAGGAATTCTTTGCCCGCGTTGGTGGTCATGATCGACGAGCCCAACGTCGGTTACTGCCTTGACTCCGGCCATGCCCACGCCTGTGGCGAAAGCGTGATCGAGTGGATAGACACCATGAGAGACAAACTGTTTGAAACTCATTTCCATGACAACAGAGCCCGCGCCGCGGGACTAACCGAGGAATTCGTGAGCACCAAAGGGATTGACGAGCATCTGCCTCCCGGTTTCGGCACGATCCCCTGGCTTGACGTCATTCAGGCATTGCGACGAATATCGTTCCCCGGACCGATCACGTTCGAGTCGGATGGCTGGCCGGGCATGGAACCGCTGGACGGCTACCGCCACGCCATCGCATGGTGGCGGACCTGCGAAACACTCTGAGGGTGTGATGAGGTGAGCAGGGTGATTGCCAGGAATGATCGACCTGCTAACTTGTTCCGCCGGACAGATTGTTTATGGCTTTGAATGGACGGCTCGAGACCAATGAAAAAACATGCTGGGGGCGGGATGCCGCAGGCGGAATCGTCGCCAGGGATGTGCGGCAGGCATGCACGACCCGCCGGACAAATTGTTTGTGATGTGGACGATCTTCGTCGCATCAATTTGCCAAACCATGCAAGGGGGGATGTATGCAAAATCTACAAGTACGGCGGTGCCGGACTATTAATAACTCAATGAGGGGGAACACCTTCACCCTCATCGAGTTATTAGTGGTGATCGCCATCATCGCGATCCTCGCCTCGCTCCTGTTGCCGGCGCTGAACAACGCCAGGAACAGCGCCCGGCGGATATTCTGCGTCAACAATCTCAAGACGATCAGCTACGGGCTTGCCGGGTATATGGTGGACAACAACAGCTTCCTGCCTCCTTCGAACGCCTCCGTGCCAGGACATATCGCCTCAGCCTGGGCGATACACATTCGGGAATCCCTCGGCGTCCCCGGAGACACCACGCCCTCGACCACCACGCAAAACGAGGTCATGCCGTCGCTGACCTCGCCGAAAGGTGTTCTGCTGTGCCCCGCGGCGAAATTGGCGCCGGACGCCGGAGCGGTCATGCGTCACACCTATCAGCCGACCGCCTGCTGCTTCAGCCTCGACCAAACCAGCGATCCGACAAAGCAAGGGGGGTACCAATGGTGGAACAGCGCCATGCAAGGGGACGGACGCATCACCGCCAAATCCTCGATCCGCATCCCTGGCGCCTCCATCATCATGATCGAGAAGTCGGTGGAGACCCGCCCCGCCGGCTTTCCCTACGACTTCAATTTCCCCCATTACGCCCACTTTCTGCCAGCGACGTCCACCCTGGGAGAATGGCAGTACGCCCCGGGCTTCCTTCATAACAATTTCGCCAATTTTCTCTCCATGGACATGAGCGTGACGGCCCTGCGGCAAGGCGTCCGCTTCGACAGCAACTGGATCCCGCAGCAGTGAGGGCGGGCAAGGAAGTATAGATTCAAGAAGTCACACCACTATCACAAATGGGAGGTCGCCTGATGCCACCGCATACCACGCACGGTTTCCGCGCCCGCAACACGCTGCTGGCGGGGCTCTTTCTGGCGTTCTGCGCCCACACCGCTTTCGCAGATCAGGATTCCTGCCTCGCGTGGTGGAGTTTTGATGGCGAATCCCAGATCGGGAAGGACGCGAGCGGACACGGTTTCGATCTGAAGGTCAGCGGCAATCCCACCATCCGCGACAATGCGCTGCTCCTGAGCGGCGGCAAAATCTCCGAGCGTAAAAGCGAGGCTGAATATTTGGCGCTGCCGGAGCATGTTCCCGCATTCGACTTCAAAGGGCAGTCGTTCACCGTCGAGTGCCGCGTCAAGACGCGGGGTGTCGGCTACTACCAGTTCATCGGCACGCGGGTGTGCCTGCGGAACGCCTACACCGACATTCCAGGCTGGGCACTGGGCATGTCGCGGGAAGGCGTCATCAACTTCGTGCTCAACGACACGGGCACGCAGCGCTCCTGCGCCGGAATCCACTTCTTGAAATGCGACTGGGATCTCCACGGCTGGAACCATGTCGCCGCCGTCAGGGATGTAGAGCACAAAACATTGACGCTCTATGTGAACGGAAAAGCCGCGGCCGAGGCGAAAGACACGACGGATGACATCTCCTCGCCCAATGTCCTGAGCGTTGGGAAAGACGCCTACACGGATTCACTGCTGGCCGGAGAACTTCGGGAGCTCAGGATCACTCCGTCAGCACTTCACGCGGAACTGGTCAAAGACGCGTGCGACTTCCTCCTCGACCTTCAGCCCGCCCCGAAAAAAATGACTGTCGGCAGCGTCATCGTCCCGCTGAGGGCCCCCGTCCGGCTTAAATCGCCGCAGGAGCCGACGCCAGTCCAAATGACCGCGGTGGCGATGCTGGCGGAGAGGCTTGCCGCATTAGGTGTCAAAATGGAACCTGCGACAACCAACGGCGGCGAGCAGCCGGAAGGCTCCACCATCGAGTTCACCAGCGCCTCGAGCGAGTTGCCCGCAGGCGGCTACGAGCTTCGCGTCCAGGAGATGGACGGACGGCTCCGCATCACCATTGGATCAAAAGATGAAGGCAGTATCTATGGCGCATTGACCCTCTTCGATGTCATACAGAAGACCACCGCATACAGGGAGTTCGCTCCCTCCATCCCCCGCAATCTGGAGATCGTAGATCATCCTTCCATCAAAAACCGGATAGAGGTCCGCATTTTCGAAAGCGACCTGAAGGAGAGCGACGAGGCGCTCAGGAAAGGATTACGCTGGATCGCCGCGAACCGCTTCAACATCTACATGCATGGCCTCGAGAAACTAACGGACGAAAACGCCGCGCGGCTGGCACGCATCGCGGCGGAGTGCGGTATATCGCTGATGGCTCCCATAAGTTTCGCAGGTGAGTCGCGGAAACTGGGACGAGGCCTTTCCCCCTTGAACAAGGAGGATGTCGAACGGATCAACACCTATTTCGACAGAGCCGGAAAGGCGGGATACACATACTTCACCTTCATGTTTGACGACGCCGAGGAATACAACGGGGCGGTGAAGGCGGACCCGGAATGCTCACGCATTTTCGGCGATGACGTCGGCAACCTGCACAAAGCCCTCATTCAGATCATGCTCGACGTGGGAGCCAAGTACGACGTGAAGGAATATGTCGTCTGCCCCTCACCCTATATGCACAACTGGGAGAACTCGGCGAAAACCTGGTGGGGCAGAGGCGGAGTCAAATATGACGACTATTTCAAAAAGATAAGCGACTTCCCCGCGACTGACAGACTGCGCGCGTTCCATTGCGAGTTCAGCCAAGAGGAGGTGAAACGGCTTCAAGAGGTCGGCCTCAAGAACTACGCGTATTTCGTCAACGGCCTGTGGAGCACGGATCAATGGTTCACCTGGTACGCCGGGCCGACGCGGCTGCACTGGACGTGGTATGGCTTCGCCATCGATGACGAGAAGGGCCCCGTTTTCGAACCAGACGCGATGAGCGGCTTTAGAAAGATCGACATGCTCACGGACACCGTGCTCCTTGGCGCCTGCGGCGGCTTCACGACGCTTCTGGCAGGGATATGGCTGTGGAATCCTGAGAAGTTCGACGAGGAACGCGCGCGGCGCGACTGCCTCACGCGGGGCGTGCTCGACAACGGAATATACGAGGACTTCGCAAAATACGAGAGAGCCATGCTGCCGCTGATCGGCTATTTCAAGGCGCATATGACCACCTGGACCGCCGAGTGTCATCCTCGCATTATCGCGCAGCCCGAGCGCCCCGCCCACGAAGTCCTTCGGGAGAGGTGGGGAAACGTGCGCTCAGCCGAGCAGGCGATGGCCAGTCTCAAAACGAAAGCCGCCGCCGAGACGAGGCCAGTCCCCGCCTCGATCATGGCGGAAACCGTCAAGCCAGAGTTGGCCAAAATGGAGAAGACACTCGCTGTCGCACGGGAGAAACTGACGTTCCTTATGCGGAAATATGGAATTGACACCGCGCAGTGACGCCTCCGCACAGCGAAAACGCCTGAAAATTCTTCAGCCAGTATTGACACCGGCGGATGGTGGCCGTAGACTTGGATGTATCGTTATACCCAAACACTCCGAGAAAACACTCCGAGGGACGAATGACTGACGACGGCGTGCCTGCCAAAGATGATCGACAGGCAGATAAGGGCGACGGACGGATTGTTTATAGGGTGGAGGACAACTCGAGACCAATGAAAATCTGGGAAAACACTCCGAGGGCGCGGTGATAAGGGCGGCGTGATTGCCCAAAATGAACGACAGGCGGGCATGATCCGTCGGACAGATTGTTTGTGATGTGGACCGACCATTCAAGACCAATGAAAATCTGGGAGGAAGAGTATAATGCGCATGTCGAATCTCCCACTGAGCATGCTTCGTTCGCATCGGACGCATCGCCAGATTTTCACAAGCGAAGGAACCAACAATGAGCGCCGTGCATGAAGAGATCGCCTTGAACGCCTTGTCTGTTCTTCCTGCAGACGAGAAACGGTTGTTCGCACCTTATTCGAAGGAACTCGCATTGTCGGCGTGCTATCCGGACATTTTTGCGGACACCTCGATGTCGGCGAAGGCCAAAGCGGCCATCGATCCTGAAGCTGATCGCTTTATCTATCCGCCGCCGCCCACGAGCGCCCTTCAGCGAAAGATCATGTCGCTCACGGAGAAGGAGGCGGAAAACGGCTGCGCGCCGCTCCGCCAAGCCTATCTCGTTCCGCACTATCTGCGCGCCGCGTTGTCCGCGCTCGACAAAGGTGACCTGCGCGCCGCCACGAAATTCTGCGGCGTCTTTTCGCACGTGATCGGCGATATCGGCGAACCCATCCACGCCGTCAAGCCCACCGTCCTCGACATCGTGCTGCCTCCGCCCCGACGCCATATCGGCCTGGAACTGCACGCCTGCGTCGAGGGATTGAACGCCCCCGTCGACATACAGGGCTACAAGCCCAAACTGCTTGGCGACACGCCCGCCCGCGCCGAGATGGGCGCCTGTGAACGGCTTCTCCACTGCAAGCGGAAAGGCGCCGCCCTGGCTTTACCCATCGTCCAGGCGTTGTACGCTGGCGACAAGAAGAAGGCGATCCTCCTCTCGAAGGAGGCGCAGGACGAGTCGTCGCGCGCCTTCGCCGACTTCCTCCACACTGTCGCCGCGCTTCACCTCAAAACCGCCACCCGCCGCGCCGCGCCCCCTCTCGACCTTCGCACCTACCCTTACACATCCACCGACATAGACATGCTCTACCGCTACCGCCCACTCGTCGACATCTCGCTGATCCCCTACTCCGGTGGAAAGACGCGGCCGCTGTCGCTCCGCGGCAAGGGATCGTCCGTCCGGAAAGTCAAGGGATTTGGCGTGATCGGATCGCTGGCGCCGCCCTTCTCCAAGGACGCCGTGAGGAAAGGCGTGATCGAATATTATCTCGTTCCTGGCGCATACGCATATTTCAAAGCCGAGGTCGGTGTCAATCCGCTCTTTCCCGAGTCGATGGTGCGGGTGCAGTTCTCGGTCCTCGCCGATGGCAAGGTCGTGTGGACAAGCCCGCCGCTTGGCAGGAAGGACGCTCCCGTACAAGCCGCCGCGCCGATCGCCGGCGCGCGCTGGCTCGTCCTCGAGATCCGCTACGTCGACAATCCGACCTCGGAGGACGTCGCGCGGCTCCACTGCGACTGGGCCAGCCACGCCGTCTGGGCCGATCCGAGGCTGGAGTAGGAGGGAGGGGAAAGAATTGTTTCAGGGTTCAGGGTTCAGGGTTCAGGGTTCAGGGTTCAAGTTTCAGGGAACGCAGCGGATTCAAACATGTACGCGTTGAGGGTTGAACGTTCGAGTTTCATGGGAGGAGCTGGGAGTACTCAACGTGGGAGGCCGTGTCCTCAGTGGCGACCTCCTGTTGATCGCCCGTGAGGACACGGCCTCCCACAGTGTGATTATCAATCCTGAACCCAGAACCCCGAACCCTTTAATAAATTTCCCTTCAACCAAACGACCTACTTTCAACATGGAGACACGCATGAGACCAACACTCACCTTCACTCCGCCCTTGCTCAGGGCCGCCGTCATGGCGTGCGCCCTTGTCGGCTTGACGACTTCCTGCGAATTCACGTCCAACAAAGAGGAGGCGATGAAAAAAAACGAGGTTCCAGCCATGCAGCGTGAGATGAAAATGAAGATCTTCGCGCTAAGCGACAGCGTGCCGCTCAAGGATCGTCCCGAGGCGATCGCCGTCGGCAAAAGCGAGAGCTACTCCTGCGTGGTGAACCTTGCGATGGTGAACACGCTTCTTGTCAAGAAAAACGATCTCGTCGACTTCGCCTTGAACCTGAAGATAAAGTCCATCAATGGCGCCTCCGCCGACGCCGCGCTCGAGTTCCGACGTCTTCTCAAAGACGCGTCCGCCCCCCTGCCGCAAGACGCCGCCACGGAACCGCCCTTCCTCGCGCTCCCATTGCAATCCCTCAAAGTCGGCGACAACCTGATCGCCTTCAAGAAACCACTTGAGAATTGGCTGAACGGCACCTGGGAGAACCACGGGTTTCTCATAACCGTCCACGGAGGCGATGCCGTCGCAAAAGTCGCTCCGTTCGCCTTCGACTTCAGCCGGGAGCAGAAACTCTCCCACTTCCTACTCACCTTCACCTCGCCACCGAACGAGCAGATCTTCGCGGAGGATATCATCCCGAGGCAAGGCGTCTACGCGCAGGCGGTCGACGGAAAATTATGCTACGGCGGCAAACGGCTCAAGCTTTGGGGCGTCTGCCGTCATGAAAGCGAAAACCTCTTGACCGCCGACCGCGTCCGGAAGCTCGGCTACAATGCGATCCGCATCTGGGGCCCCGCTTGCACGGGCGGGTGGGACGAGGCGTCAATCAAAAAAGGAGAGATGCCCAAGACCACGCCGAACATCGACGTCTACGACCGCTTCTTCGCCGAGTGCAAAAACAAGGGGCTCTTCGTCATGTTTCCCGGCATGCTCTACACGAAACATTCGCCGGCGCTGCTCGCCGACGACTCCTTTCTGCGCGGCGCGGGCGACGGCGACGGCGACTGGGAGGAATGGAAGAAGGCCTTCGGCGAGTTCAAGAAGGCCGGCCTGAACGAGCAGTTTCTCATCTACTTTGACGAGCGTTACCGCGACTTCCATTTCCGCCACATGCGGGGCGTTCTCGACCATGTGAACCCGTACACGGGCACACGCTACGCCGAGGAGGAGGCGATCTGCATGTACGAGATCAACAACGAGAACGGCTTCCTCCAATGGACGCTTGGAGCCGACCGCATCGAGAAGTTCCCTCCTTACTTCAAGACGAGACTCCAGCGCCGATGGAGCGCCTGGCTCAAAGAACGATACGCCTCCGATGACGGCGTGAAAAAGGCGTGGGGCGCGGTGCGGGATGGTGAAAGTCTTGCCGCGGGATACGCGCTCGCGCCGACAGCCGCCGAGGCCGAGAAATCACCAAAGAAGCGCGGCGACGACTTCGTGGAGTTCATGACGGGACTCGTCATCGCCTTCAACGCCGACGCCGTCGAGCTCTGCAGGAACGCCGCGCCGAAAGGTGTGGGCTCGAATGTCGTCCCTATCCTCTCCGACACGCAATTCCTCAAGAACATCCCCTGGCTCTACGCGAACGCCGCGAAGTCCGACGCCGTCTCCTTCGGCGTCTATCAGTTCACCCTCTCGTCATCGCTCACCAAGCCGCCATCGTGCTACATCCTCGACCACCTCACCGTCAAGGACAAGGTCACCTTCATCTACGAGTTCAACGTGGGACGCCCGAACCCCTACCGGGCGGAGTGGTGCTACAAAATCGCCCTGCTCGCCTCATGGGAGGATTGGGACGGCGTCTTCTTCCACTACTTCAGCGAGCCAAACCGCCACAGCAAAAAGACCGAGGACGATCTCACCCATGAGGAGTATCTCGTGTCACGGCAGCTGACGCCGCGCCCCGCCGACGTGGCGATCTCGTCGTCAGCGGCAGGCGACAACGCCTTCAGCGACGCCGTCGACATCGCCAAGCAATCGGCCTTCTCGCTCGCCGGCCGCATCTTCACCTCAATGGCCGTCACTCCCGCCAAAAACCGGACAACCTATTCGGTCGGACCTGCCGGTTACTATTCCTACAACTATATACGAGGCATCGCCGAACTCACCGCGGCGACGACATTCAGCAAAGGCGCGGCGATCACCTTTGATGCGCACCAGACTGAGCCACTGAAAATCATCGGCGATCGGGCGGCGGACAAGATCGTAGGCCCGGTCACGTGGAACGAAGGCGACGTGGTCTGGGACTGGGAGAACGGCCGCGTCATCATCGACGCCCCTTCCGTGAAAGCCTACATCGGCAAACCGGCGACCTACCGGTTCCGCGACGGCATCACGCTGTCGGGCATCGACACGCCGTTCGTGGCGTTCGGCATGACGACAGAGGACGGCTCGCCAATCCTCAAAGCCGGCAAGGACACGCGGATCCTCGTCAGCGCGGTCTACGACTCGCAGAACATCGGCTTCGAGATCAACACCGGCAACTTCCCCGACGGCGGCCCCTTCATCCACCCGAACGACCAAGGGAAAATGACCAAGAACATCGGCCTGCCCCCTTCCAGCCTTACCCCGGTGCCCTTCCTGCTTTCCTTCCCGAAGCAGTTCAACGGCCGTTTCGACGCCTACGACTACGCCCTGCGCCGCATGGCATCGCATGAGATCACAAAAAACAATTCACTCGATTTCCTTTCAGGGCAGGCGTATTTCATGTCGACACTGTTCGTCGACAAATGGGGAGCCACTTCCCTGCCGCGGATAGTTGAAGCGAAAAAGGCGGCGCCGGTCACCGCCGGCGCCGCCGTCAAACGCTCTTCGGTGGGTTTCTGGAGCCTCGTGCCGCTCATCGACTGGAATATGAACTATCTTCTGGCCCATCAGATGATCCGCGATGGAAGCATCCCCTTCGCCAATATCTCGAAGTGTGACTACACGCCAAGCAAGATGAAATCAATCACCGTCACCGAATTCGCGCTAGTGCAAGGCGCAACGGCGAACGTCTCGCTCGCCTTCACGGACGACGCGCTGACCCGCGTCGACGTCGAGTTCGTCAAGCCGCCCGTCTATGCCGAGTTCGTCGCGCACCTCAAGAAAAGCATCGGCGTGGCTCCGGTGAAAGAGGAGACCGTGACGACCGCGGCGACCGCGAGCTCGGTCGACTGGGTGGTGAAGGATGCCAAAAGCGGCCACACGATGTTCGCCGCCGTCAAGGAGATGCAAGGCGTGATCTCGGCCAGTTTCGAGGTGAAATAGTTGCCGATCAAAATGGGAGGGTTCAGGGTTCGGGGTTCAGGAAATTCATCAGAGCAAACTCCATGAGCGCCACCCATTCCCTTTCCATGGAATCGAATAATGCTTTTTTCCCCTGAACCCTGAACCCTTTTCAAGGAGGCACCATGCTTGAGCTCGTATTCATCCGCCATGCGGATCCCGACTACCCGAACGACACGATCACCAAACTCGGCCACCGCCAGGCGAAAGCCCTCGCCACGCACTTGAAACGCTCCGGCCTTGCGTTCGACGCCCTCTTCGCGAGCAACTTCGGCCGCGCCCAGGCGACGATGCGCTACACCGCCGAGGCGTATGGCCTGTCGGGTACGATCTGCCAGTGGCTTGGCGAGCCGGACGGCAGGGCTCCCGACGGCCGTTGGTCATGGTCGATGCCCCGCCCGGAGCACCTTGAGAAGGGTATTCCGTTCGATGCGAAGAACTGGCCTAAACATGTGTCGTACGGCAAACAACTCAAGGCAATACAGACCGAGCGCCTTGCCGCGCTCAACGCCTTTCTCGCCGACTTCGGCCTCGCACCAGAAGGGCTCCGCTACCGTGTAAAAAAGAAGCGCGACACACGGCTCGCGCTGTTCGCGCACGAGGGGTTCATCAAGGTGATGCTCTCCGCCTTGCTGCACTGGCCCCTCCCCTACGTCTTCGCCCACGTCACCTATGAGCCGACGGGAGTCACCCGACTCGTTTTCGAAGAGCATGAAGGCTATGCGACGCCGCGCGCGATCACGATCAACGACCGTTCACATCTCAAAGGAACACTGCGATGAAAGCATTCACCCTCACCTGTCTCGACACTCCCGACACCGACCGCGGCGTGGGATTGGCGCTCGTCCTCGAAACGCCACACGGCAAGACATGGTTGTACGACACGGGCAGCGGGTATCCCGCAGGCAAAGGCTGGGAGGGAGACTTCAACGCCGGACGCGACCGCATCGCGCCATACCTGCAGGAGCGCGGCATCCGCACACTCGATGGCGTCATCGTGAGCCATGCGCACTACGACCATTTCGGCGGGCTTTTGTGGTTGGTGGACAACATCGAGATTGACGCCATCATCGACACTGGCTACAACTTCTCCGGCATCAGCGACGCCAACTACACCCGCGAAATCGCGGACTACGTCGAACTCAGGGAACGATTCAGACTCGGTGGCGGTGGATATCGAGCGGCTGTCGCAGGCGACATGCTGCAACTTGATGACGATCTCTCGGTGGAGGTGATCGCCCCACCGAAAGAGTTCTTCGGCGAGACGCGTCCGGAAAACCGTCCCGCCAGCGACCCTGCGGCGCATTATCTGCTCAACCTGAACTCGCTCATGCTCAGAATCACGCACGGAAACGTCGTCTTCCTGCTGCCCGGCGACATCGAGAAGGATGATCAAGTGACGCACCTGCTGCCGTTCGTCCCGCAGGAGAAACTGCGCTGCGACGTCCTCGTCGCCCCGGGGCATGGGCTTCATTCAGCACCCGAGTTCGCCGAGGCGACGCATCCAACGACAACGGTGGTCAGCCTCTTTCCCCGCTGGTGCGAAGGCGGATGCACAGCACGCAAAGTG
>CAYTFM010000039.1:0-6065 GCA_964436735.1 uncultured Victivallales bacterium
GGTCGAGCATCCGGCCGACGGCCCGGGCGTGGGCGCCGACGGCGAGCACGACGTCCAGCACCTCGCGCAGACGCCCCACGTCCGACTCGTCGATCTTCCCTTTGAAGATCATCCGCGACATGTCGGCGATCGTGGCGATGGTGGTGCCCTCGTTGTAGTTGTTGGTCTCGGTGACGGACTTGCCAAGCGTGATAGGAACGGCGAGCACCATGCCGTCGATCGTCGAGCGGATGATGGTGTTGGAGACGTCCGCCGAGCCGCCATAGACGCCCTCCCGGATGATCTTGAGGTTGTCCTTCGACGCGTCAAGCTCCTCCGTCTTCTTGCGGAAGTCGATCTCGTACTGCTGGAACTCCTTCTCGGGTATCACCTTTCCGCTGAACAGGGTCTTCTTCCGCTCGTAGGTCTTCTTGGCGTCCTCGAGGTCGAGTTCCGACCTGCTCAGCCGCAATTCCGCATCGCGGAGACTATTCATGGTGGGCACCAGCTTGATCTTCGCGAGGACGTCGCCAGTCTTCACCATGTCTCCCGGACTCACCTTGATCTCCTCGACGATGCCAGAGACGCGGGGCTTGATGTCGACCTCGCGGCGCGGAATAATGGAACCGACCGCGACGGCCTTCTTGACGATCGTCGCCTTCTTCGGGCACTCGGTCTTCACCGGCGGCGGGGGCGGAAACGATTTCTTGTAGAGATAGTACATCGTCCACGACACCGCCGCGATGAAAATGGCGGCCGCGAGAATTTTGAGAATGAGTTTCATGCTTTGTCTCTTAATGCCTCTGTTGGTTTTATCGCCAATGCCCGATAGGCCGGCAACAACGCCGCCCCGACGCCGACGATGGCATAGACCGCCACCGAAGCGAGGGCGATGTCAAAGCCGACATCGGGCGATTTGAATATCTTCGACGTGTATCCCTTCTCGATCATGATCTTGTTCGCCAGCCACACCGTCCACGTCCCGACGACCAACCCCGCCGCGCCAGCGCTCAGCGTCAGCAGCAGCGACTCGACCGTGATCGCCGACACGAGGCCAAACGGTGTCGCCCCGACGGCCCGCCTGATGCCGATCTCCTTGGTCCGCTCCTTGACGATCATCATCATGATGTTGCTGACGGCGACCATACCCGAAAGCAAGGTGCCGACGCCGACCGCCCACGCCAGAATCCGGATGCCGTCGAGCAGCGCCTGACTCTTCTTGTATTGATCCTCCAAATTGTAGCTGCCGGTGGCGGAGAGGTCGTCCGGAGAGTAGTTGTGCAGGCTGGCCATCAGCCGAGCGGTCTTTTGCTCGATGAGCGACGCGGGGACATCCCCGCGGGAGGTGGCGCCGAACCAGTGGACCGTGTTCCCGTTCTTGAAGGTGCGCTGCGCGGTGGTGAAGGGGATATGGATCATCTCGCCGCGGTCATCCCAGCCGCCGCCCTGCCGAACCGGCTGGATCACCCCGATCACGTCAAAGGGAATCCCCTTCAGGAAGATCTTCTGTCCGACCGGCTCCTCGCCTTGCTCGAACATGCTCACGCGCACTTTGTCGCCGATCACCGCGACTTTCCGAGCCTCCTCCAGATCCATCTGATCGAGGAAGCGCCCGGAGCTCACGATCGCCTTGTCGATCTCATTGAACTCAGGGCAGTCGCCGAAGATGTTGAAGACGCCCGTCTTGTCGCCGCGCTCGACGCCGGCCTCCCCCTCGCCGATCCAGCAGCCGATGCGCGGCGTCAGCAATTCGATCTCGGGGATCGCCTCCCGGATCGCCTTCATGTCCTCGTTGGTGAAACGGATCCCGCGCTTCGGCGGAAACCCGTGAAACGGAATCGAGGTTGAGCCCGCCCACATGAAAAAGCTGTTGGTGGCCCTGCCGGCGAAATTCGCCTTGAAGCCGTTCTCAATACCTTTCCCGGCGGCGATCAGCAGAATGAACATGAAACTTCCCCAGAAGATGCCGAACATCGTCGCCAGCAGGCGCAGCTTCCTGTGCCCCAGCGACTCCAGTATTTCCTTCAACGCCTCAAGATCAAACATATGGGAATTTAAGATTTAAGATTTAAGAAGTAAGAATTTCATTAGTAATGAGTTAAGAAGTAAATCACCTTTCTGTCGCCTGCGGGCCGCGGCCTCCCGCATTTCACGGCGACGCCCCCTTTTCATACCCGCGCCGTCCGCATGAAGATGGCGCGCCGATCCGTCGAAGTCAACATTGAATGGCCATACACTACTTGATCAATCGCAGGACTTTGACCGCATTCGCCGGAGAAGTCACTACGACTATCGCATCCTTTTCAGACAGCAGTGTCCATGCGGAAGCGGCCACCGCCTCATTTTTAATGATCTCAACAATTGCGAACTTGTTGGCCTGCGCGGTTCCCTTCCGCCACGGCGCGCCGCGCATCCGATTGGGCGGGCACTGTAGGCTCTTGCCCGAGGCATGTCGGAATTGCCCAACAAAGGGCGCATATGGCCATGCCGCCATATAACATTTGGCTTCTGCTCATCGCGTGGTTCCTTCTTAAATCTTAAATCAGACTTCTTTCCTATTCATCTCTGAGGGCCTCGATCGGACGAATCGCGGCGGCCTTCCGGGCGGGAACGATGCTGGCGGCGACGCCGGCGAGGGCGAGCGCCATCACCGCCATCGCGGCGGTCTTCATGTCCGCCTCGGGGTACCTGAAATAGTCCAACGGCGGCAGGTACGCCGTCGCCGCGTCGAGCGCGCCCACGCCGCAGGCCATGCCGATGACTCCGAACGCCAGCGTGATCATGAGGCTCTCCAGCACGATCATGCCGATGATCGACGAGGGCGTGGCGCCAAGCGCCTTGCGGACGCCGATCTCCTTGGTCCGCTCGTCGACGGAGATCATCATGATGTTGCTGACGCCGACGGCGCCGGCGATCATCGTGAGGACGCCGACCAGCCAGATGAAAATCGTGATGCCCCGCATCGCCTCCATGTTGCCCTGGTACTCCTCCGTGTTGTTCCGCACCCACAGCGCGCGGTTGTCCTTCGTGTCGAACTTGTACTTCGCCCCGAGCTTTTTGCGGATCTCGTCGACAATCGCCTTGCTCTCCTCGACACCGGCGTCCCCGATGCACACCCAGATGTTCCTGATGGCCTCCGAACGGATGAAGATCCGCTGGCCAGTTGTTATCGGGATCAGTCCGTCCCGGTCCTGGTTCTGGCCATGCCCGCCAATCTCGGAGTACACCCCGATGACCTCGAACGGGATGCCGTTGATCGCAATGATCTCCCCGACCGGGGGACGGTTCTTGAAGAGGAAGTCGGCGACCTTCAGGCCGAGGACGACCACCTTCCGTCGTTCCGCCACGTCGTTCGGATTCACGAAGCGGCCGTCGATGAGCGTCGCGTTGACGATCCGCCCGTAGTCCGCGCCAACCATCCGTATGCTGTATGTCTCGTCGCGGTCGCCATACGAGAACGTACCTGACGCCCCGTTGATAGGACACAGATATTCCACACCTTTGATCTGTTTAAGCAGGTCGCAGTCGGCGTTCACCAACTGCACCCACCGCCCCGGCCTTAATCCCTTGAACGGAATTCCCGTCTGCCCACCGCCGAGCCGCACACAGTTGGCGGTGTTCCCGAAGGAGTAGGTAAAGCCGTTGGACATCCCCTTCCCCGACCCGAGTAGGACGACCAGGATGAATATGCCCCACGCCACACTGACGCCGGTCAGAAAAGTCCGCAGCTTGTTCTGGGCAAGCGTCCTGAGGATCTCGCTGAATATCTCTATTTCTAAAAACATGCCATTCCCTTACACGATCACGCCGTCCTTGATCGTGATGATGCGTCCCCCCATCTCGGCGAGGTCGCGGGCGTGGGTGACCATGACGATCGTGATCCCTTTGGCGTTCAGCCCTTTGAAAATGCTGATCACCTCCTTCGACGTCACCGAGTCCAGCGCGCCAGTCGGCTCGTCGGCGAGGATCACCTTCGGCTCGCCCACGATCGCCCGGGCGATCGCGACGCGCTGGCGCTGTCCGCCGGAGAGCTCGTCGGGCAGGCGGGCCGCCTTCTCGGGAATGCCAAGGGCCTCGAGGGCCGTCAACGCCAAGGCGTGCCGACGCCGACGCCGGACGCCGCGGTAGTAGAGCGGGAGGGCGACGTTCTCGCGGACGGTCTTGAAGGGAATCAGGTTGAACGCCTGGAAGACGAACCCCAGCGTTTTGTTGCGGACTCCGGCGGCCCTCGTCTCGCTGAGCCGCGCCATCGGCGCGCCGTCGAGCATGTATTCCCCGGAATCGAAGTTGTCGAGAAGGCCGATGATGTTCAACAGGGTCGACTTCCCCGAGCCCGAGGCGCCCATGATGGAGACGAACTCGCCGGCGGCGATTTCGAGGCTGACCCCTTTGAGCACGCGGAGCTTGGCCGCTCCCGCGCCATACGATTTGTCGACGTTGCGAATGGATATCATCAGTGATCCAGCGGCAGTGAATTGATGCGGTTGCTGCTCATCCGCTATCGTACCGCCGCCACAGGGGAAATACAACCGCAACGCGGGTTGATCCACGCATTGCATTCGTCACGGCGACGCGCTATGTTCGCCCCGTGCAATCGTAGTGACAGACGCGGAGACCGCCATGGCGACAGACGTGACAACTATCAAGCCGACCGATCTGCGAGGCATCCTCACCTACGTGCCGCGCTTCAAGGACCAAGTGTTCATCCTCGCCGTGGACGGTGTGATCGCCGACGACGAGAACCTTCCCAACCTGCTCGTCGACATCGCGGTGCTGCGCTCGCTCGGCATCAAGATCGTGCTGGCGCACGGCATCGGACTCCAGCTCCAGGAACTGTCCCACCTGCACCAAGTTCCGATTTCCAACAACGACGGCACGGGAGTCACCGACGCGGCCACGCTCGACCTCGCGGCGCACGCCGCCGCCCGCGTCTCGCAGCTTCTCCTCGAAGGGCTCACGCAAAACTCGCTGAAGGCCGTCATCACCAACTCGGTGCGCGCCCTGCCCGTCGGCATCCTCAAGGGCGTCGACCAGCTGTACACGGGCAAGATTGACAGGGTCGACAAGGAGCTGTTGCGGCAACTTCTTGACATCGGCATCGTCCCCATCATCCAGCCCATCGGGTTCGGCCCCGACGGCCGCATGCTGCGGGTCAATTCCGACCTCCTCGCGGCCGAACTGGCCGAGGCGCTCCATGCGACGAAGATCATCTACCTGACAGACCAGCCCGGGTTGCTGGTCGACGGGGAACTCCGCCGCGACATCGCGATCGACGTCCTGCGTTCTTTGGTCAAAGATGGACCGGAAAGGATCGCCCCCGTTTCACTCAGCAAGGCCATCCACGCGGTCAAAGCCATCGAGACCGGCACGCCGCGCGTCCACATTCTCGACGGCCGCATCTTCGACGGACTGCTGAATGAGATTTTCTCGAACGAGGGCATCGGCTCCCTGATCTACGGCAACGAGTACCAGCAGATCCGCCGCGCCACCCGCCGCGACGTCCGGCTCATCTACAACCTCATCCGCTCCGGCGTCAGACGCGAGGAGCTTCTGCCGCGCTCGCTGCAGACGATCGAGAAGAGCATCGACCAGTTTCACGTCTACGAGATCGACGAGAACATCATCGCCTGCGTCACGCTCACCACGTATGCCGACAAGCCGCGGCTCGCCGAGGTGGGCTCGCTCTACGTGATGCCCTTCTACCAGAACCGCGGCATCGGCAGGAAGATGGTCGAGTTCGCCTGCCTCCGCGCGAAGGAGCAAGGGGCCGACACCGTCATCGCGCTCTCCACGCAGAGCTTCAGTTTCTTCACCACCACGTGCGGCTTCTCGGAGGCCGACAAATCAGTCCTCCCCGAAACCCGCCTCAGGCTCTACGAGGAAAGCGGACGCAACGCCCGCATCCTGCTCAAACGGCTCTAACACACGCGTTCAGACAACTTGATGCATTGAATTTCATTAAACGGTCAAGACAGAACCGCGGCGGTCTTCTCGAGCGACTCCTTTGAGGGAAGCGTCGGCATGTATTCCAAACCGAAGAATCCCGCATACGACGACTCGGCGATCAGCCGGCCGCTCGCGTCGTG
>CAYTFM010000039.1:6075-10004 GCA_964436735.1 uncultured Victivallales bacterium
GGTAGTCGGTCTCGTTGTCGAAGAGCTCGTGCCTTCCTGGGACACCGGCCGCATGAAAATGGCCGATCAAGCCCAGATTCTCCTTGATGGCCACCGCGAGGTTCCCCGACATGATCTGCATGTGGTAGATGTCGAACAGCAGCTTTACGTTCTTTTTGCCGACTTTCTTTACGATCTCAAAACCACGCTCATGCGAGTCAAGGAAATAGCCGGCGTGATCCTTCTTCGTGTTAAGAGCCTCGAGATGCAACGAGAAGCCTTTGCGCCCCGCGATCTCCGCGGCTTTGGCAAGCGCGTCAACCACTCGCTCCGTCTGCGCCTCAACACTTTGTCCGACGACGGCGTTGCCCGTGCAGATGATTCCCGCATGGCACCCCGCCGCCAAGGCGTTGTCGCTGGCCATGTCCACCCGCTCCAGAAACGCGGGATGGGACTCCGTGGTGGTCAGTGCCGTCGCCGCGTCGCTCGGATAATTGACGACGATGCTGACTAGCCGCGAGCCGCTCCGCTCGCAGGCCGCCTTGATCTTCAACAGATCATCTTTGCCGTTCTTCCAGGTCTCGACGGATTTGAATCCGACTTCCGCCACCTTCCCCACGCGCTCCTCGAGCGGCAACTCGGTGAATACCGTATCCAACAACACATCAACGTTCAGCATCTCGGTCCTCCGCAGGAAGTAAGGTTAAAACAGCTTCTTCAACTCGCCGGTGAGTTTCGCCGCCGTCGCGGAGGCCCACGCCGCGTCAAACATGGGTTGAATGCCGAAGGTCGCGAGGCGCCGCATGATGCTTTTCGTCTTCGGGCACATCTCCGTCGAGTAGTCCGGCAGCTTCTCCACGTGTGAGCAGGCGAACGGGCACCCCTCCTTTGTGGCGGACTTCTGCTTGAGGATGTGGTCCCAGTGCCAGTACACATGCCAGTCCCTGACGCCCTTCGTGTCCCCGGCGGCGAGTCCACCCAAGCCGATCTTCGCCTCGATCGCCTTGGCCGCCTGCTCATTGGTCTCGAACAGCATGCCAAGCGTATAGCCGCAGACACCCTCCGCGTCGTTCGCCCCGACCCACGTGGCGCATGACGGCAGCTTCGTCTCCGCCCGCAACTGCTTCCAGACGGCCCGCGTGCGCTCATTGATCCAGTCGAGTTTCCTCAACTGGGCGATGCCGACGGCCGCGCACATCTCGGGCATCCGGTAGTTCTCGCCGCAGAAAAGCTCGCCGCTCTTCCGCTCCTTCGCGTAGCGGTCGGGTCTCCAGCACGCCGCGGTGTCGTGGTAGCTTTGCGCCCTCGTGTAGATCCATTCGTCGTCAGTCAGCAGGAGGCCGCCCTCGCCGGTGCCAATCACTTTGTAGGCGTCGAGGCTCACGCAGCCGATGTCGCCGATCGTGCCAAGATACTTCCCTTTGTATTTCCCGCCGAACGCCTGGGCGGTGTCCTCGATGACCTTCAGATCGTATTTCTGGGCCAGCGCGCGGATCTCATCCATCTTCGACGGCAATCCCAGCATGTGGACCGGCATGATCGCCTTGGTTTTGCGAGTGATGTTTTTCTCAATCGCCGCAGGATCAAGCGTGAGCGTCTCGTCAATCTCGGTGATGACAGGGATCGCCTTCGCAACGACGACGGCCGAGGCGCTCGCGAAGAATGTGTAGGCGGGCACGATCACCTCGTCGCCGGGACCGACCCCCGCGGCGACCAACCCCGCGATCAACGCGCTGGTTCCGGAGTTCACGGCCAGCACATGTTTCGAGCCGATCTTCTCCCCAACCAGTTGCTCGAACTTCGCCACTTTGCTTTTCGGATTGTAGTAGCGGAAGAAATTCCCGGCGTCTGGGATCACGCTCTCGGCGTCCAAAAGCTCCCGGATCTTCCGCTGCCCCTCCGCACTGACGTTGAAGACGTCGATCACTTCCATCAGCTCGTCTTTCGAGTACTTCCTGTAGGTGTAGTCACTCATCACACGCCTCCCTATCGTTTGAGTTTAATTATTTGCCTTATCTTGCCTCTATTATACGCTGCTCAAACTTCTGTTTGAATGGTTTTTCTTGCATACTATTTGTGCTATATTGCAATTATGGACAACACGCTCAACATCAACCACTCGTTCGGTTCGGAAGCCCCCGCGGCACCTCGGCCATCCGTCAGGAGCGTTCATAGCTTCCCGTTCCACACCCCGCGCCTGTGCAAGTGCTCCGTACGCTCCGTGTGGGCCATCGAACACCATGCGAAGGATGCGGGAGGACTTTATCTCAAAACGCTTGACCACCACACCGTCAGGGCGGAAAACACCATTCACGTGTATGCGCCGGGGGCAGTGTACTGGGAGGACACGCGCGCCACCACGTTTCCCATCCAGGAGACCTATCTGGTCTTCACCGGCGGCGAATTCTGCGGACTTGAGCGATTCACCGACAACGAGTTCCGTTTCGCCCGCTTCCTCGATCCAGACGCCATTGTCGGCACACTGCTGGTGAAAACCGCGGCATCCTGCGCGCGACTGGGCGACGACGCCTTCTGGATGGCGCAAAGCCTCTTCGCCGAAACTCTGTTCCACCTTAACCGAAGCGTCTCCGTCGAAGGATACACCCACAGAATACCGCCGATCGGAGAGGTGGAGGACAAAACGTTCTCCCAGGAGGTCGAGCACTACCTCGGCAGAAACATCGCCAAACGCGTGAAGCTCTCCGAAATAGCGGCGTACATGAAGACAAGCGCCTCGCTCCTGAGCCACAAGTTCAAAACGGAAAAAGGCGTCTCGCCTATCGCCCGCCTCATCAACATGCGGATCGAACTCGCCAAAAATCTGCTTTTAAAAGGGGAGAAACTCAAAACCATCGCGGAAATGACGGGCTTCTGCGATGAGTATCAACTCTCCAAGACGTTCAAATCGGTCACGGGACTTTCACCGAGGAATTTCAAAAATAATTCCTGAAATCTTTCTTCAGGTTATTTACTTTACCATATTGATGTATATAATATACTATAACAAGGAACCACTATGATCGTAACCCAAAAATGCCAGTATGGCCTGCGCGCCGTCTTCGAGATCGCCAAACGACAGGCCGCGGGGCCTGTCACCATCGCCCACATTTCCGAGGCGCAGGCGATCCCCCGCAATTTCCTCGGGGGCATTCTGATGCGCCTCCGCCAGGAGGGGGTGGTCGATTCGTCCCGCGGCAAGCAAGGCGGCTACCATTTAGCCAAACCTCCCACCCACACCACCGTCGCTGAGGTCGTGCGGGCGATCGACGGCCCTTTCCGCATGTCAGCGCACTCGGACTCCGGCCTACCGGAGACGTCAAAGGATCGCCCCTTCAACTCCGTATGGCGCAAGGCTGAGCATTCCTTGGAAAATGTCTTCAACGGCATAAGCATTAAGGACATCATGGACGAGGAGGTTTCAGTCCTCTCAACACAAAACAACAACAACTTCATGATATAATTTTTTTGGGTTTATACTTTACCATGTTTATACATTTTATGTTTATTTAAAACATACAGCGGGGCATACGATGACAGACAAACATTGGAGAAGCGCGGCGAAGGCCATGTCATGGCGCATACTGGGCACCTGCGACACCATCCTAATCTCATGGCTGATCAGCGGCACGCTCAAGGTCGCCTTCTCCATCGGCGCGGTGGAGTTGTTCACCAAGATGTTCCTCTACTACTCGCATGAGCGGGTCTGGAACAAGATCTCTCTCGGAAGAGCCCTGCCAAAAACAACCGACTATCAAATATGAGGTGAGATATGCGTACACAGCAAAATCTGGAGTTGTTTGAGGAATTGCGGGAAACAGTTCTCGACCTCAAAGGAGCCGAACTTCTTAAGTGGATCATCGCCCGAGTCGGCCGTCAACGCGTGGTGCTGGCGTCGAGCCTTGGCGCCGAGGACCAGGAACTGGGAGGCTCGGGGGCCGGCACCCCAGCTC
>CAYTFM010000039.1:10014-13125 GCA_964436735.1 uncultured Victivallales bacterium
GGCGCCGAGGACCAGGGGCTGACCGACATGCTGGTCGGCGTCGAGCCCCGCGCCCGGATCTTGACGATCGACACGGGACGCCTGCCGCAGGAGACCTACGACACGATCGAGTCGACCATGCTGCGCTATGGCATCCGCTACGAGGTGGTCTTCCCCGACGCCATGGAGATCGATCGGCTCACCGCCGAGCACGGTCCCAATTCATTCCGCACCTCGGTCGAGTGCCGGAAGCTCTGCTGCCTTAAACGGAAAGTCGAGCCTCTGCGCCGGAAACTCGCCGACGCGGCCGTCTGGATCTGCGGCCTGCGCCAGGAACAGGGCGGCGAGCGGACGCGAGTGGAGACCGTCGCATGGGACAACGTCTTCGGCCTGGTGAAGATAAATCCTCTGGCGAACTGGACAGAGCGCCAGGTATGGGAGTACATCCATGACAACAATGTACCCTACAACGCCTTGCACGACAAAGGATTAAGAAGCATCGGCTGCGCGCCGTGCGTCCGTGCGACGCTGCCCGGCGAATCGGAGCGCGCGGGACGCTGGTGGTGGGAGCCCGAGCACAAGGAGTGCGGCCTCCACTGGGTCGACGGCAAACTGGTTGGCCCGGCGAAATGCCTGACACCCGAAACCGTCGCCGTTTCCCTGAACACCGAATCCGCCGCGGCGGATTTCCGCTTCGCTCCACCCCTGAACACCGAACCCTGAACCCTTTTCACTTTCACAACAAGGATCCCCCACCATGACCCATCTTGACACAATCGAATCGCAGAGCGTGCACATACTCAGGGAAGCCTACCGGGAGTTCAAAAGCCTTGTCATGCTCTGGTCCATCGGGAAAGACAGCACCGTCCTGCTCTGGCTGGCCCGGAAGGCCTTCTTCGGGCACGCCCCCTTCCCTCTTCTGCACATCGACACCGGACACAAAATCCCCGAGATGATCTCGTACCGGAACGCCATCGCACGGGAGTGGCACCTTCATCTCCTGGTCGGACAAAACACGCAGTAGCTCGCTTCCGGAGAAACCTTCCCCGCCGGAAAGATAGACCGCATCTCCTGCTGCAAAAAGCTCAAAAGCGAGGCACTGCGCAAGACCCTTTCGGGTGAATGGCCGCGGCAGCGCCTCGACATCGCCAGCGGGGCCTTCGTGGACGATCCCTCCAAAGACCCCTACACCGGCGTCATCGTGGGCATCCGCGCCGACGAGGAGGGCAGCCGCTCCAAGGAGCGCTACTTCTCGCCCCGCGACAAGGAGAACGACTGGAACGTCGACGACCAGCCCCCGGAGATCTGGAACCAGTACAAAACCGACTTCGCCCCGGGCACCCACATCCGCGTCCACCCGCTCCTCGACTGGACGGAACTGGACATCTGGGAGTACATCGAGCGCGAGTCGATCCCGATCATCCCCCTGTACTTCGACAACGGCAGCGGGAAACGCTACCGCTCGCTCGGGTGCGCCCCCTGCACGACACCGGTCGAATCGACCGCCACGACCGTCCGCGAGATCATCGCCGTACTCAAAAGCGGAAAATTCTCCAACGTGGCGGAACGCGCGGGCAGGGCGCAGGACAAGGACGACGGCGGCGGACTCGAGACGCTGCGCCGCGAGGGCTACATGTAAAATTTTGCTCCGCAAAATTTTAATTCCCACACAAAAGAGGATCACAATGAGCAACGAAAATTCTTTGAAGATAGTCATAACCGGCCATGTCGACCATGGCAAGAGCACGATCATCGGACGGCTGCTCGCCGACACCGGGTCGCTCCCGGTGGGCAAGCTCGAGCAGGTCAGGGAGCGCTGCGCCCGCAACGCCAAGCCGTTCGAGTACGCCTTCCTCCTCGACGCCCTCAAGAACGAGCAGAGCCAGGGCATCACCATCGACATGGCCCGCTGCTTCTTCAAAACCGCCCTGCGCAACTACATCATCATTGACGCCCCGGGACACATCGAGTTCCTGAAGAACATGGTGACGGGAGCCGCGCGGGCGGACGCCGCCCTGCTCGTGATCGACGCCAAGGAGGGGGTCATGGAGAACTCGCGCCGCCACGGCTATATGCTCTCGATGCTCGGCATCCGGCAGGTCGCCGTGGTGATCAACAAGTTCGACCTCGCTGGCTACCGCCGTGAAGTCTACGACAGAATCCGCGAGGAGTACGCCGCCTTCCTCGACTCCATCGGCGTCACGGCCGCCGCCTACATACCGGCGAGCGGCACCCTCGGCGTCAACATCGCCTCGAACTCCGACCTGACCTCGTGGTACGACGGCCCGTGCGTGCTCGACCAGCTCGACCGCTTCTCTTCACAGGCGAAGACGGTTGACAACCCCTTCCGCATGCCGGTCCAGGACATCTACAAGTTCACCGAGGCGAACGACGAACGGCGCATCGTGGCGGGCACGGTCGAGTCTGGCTCGCTCAGCGTCGGCGACGAGGTCGTCTTCCTTCCGTCAGGCAAAGAGGCGGTGGTCAAAACCATCGAGGGATTCAACACGCCGACGCGCCGCGAGATAACCGCCCCCTACTCCACCGGCTTCACGCTTGAGACGCAGATCTACATCAAGCCCGGGGAGCTCATGTGCCGCAAGGATCAGCCCTCCCCGAACGTCGGCTCGCGCCTCAAGGCGAACATCTTCTGGATGGGGCGCGCGCCGATGGTCAAGGGACGCCGCTACAAACTCAAACTCGGCGCGGCGCGGGAAAGCGTGGAGCTCGTCGAGGTCGCCAAGGTCATCGACGCCTCCGAGCTCAGCGCCATGCCGGGCAAGCAGCAGCTCGACCGCCACGACGTGGGCGAGGTCGTCATCGAGACCTCCCGTCCCATCGCCTTCGACCTCGTCTCGGAGATCGAGACCACCGGACGGTTCGTGATCGTCGACAACTATGAGATCGCCGGCGGCGGCATCGTCACCGAATCGCTCGCCGAGGAGGCCGACCTGCCGCGCCAGCGAGTCGAACGACGCGAGTTCCGCTGGGACAAGGGACAGATATCCACCAGCCTGCGCGCCGCCCGCAACCACCACAAGGGCAAACTCATCGTCTTCGTGGGTGAAGCCGCCGAACAAAGCCGCGGCATTGCCAAGGTGCTCGAAGTCAAACTCTTCGAACTCCACTTCC
>CAYTFM010000039.1:13135-19297 GCA_964436735.1 uncultured Victivallales bacterium
CACTTCCTCGCCTACTACCTGGGCGTGGCAAGCGTCATGGAGGGACTCGACTCCGACCTCAAGGACCAGCTCTGGGACCGCGACGAGCACATCAGGCGCGTCGGCGAGCTCGCCAGGATCATGACCGACGCCGGCATGATCGTGGTCACCTCCGTCGACGAGGCCGACGACCATGACCTTGAAATGCTCAAGCTCCTCAACCACCCCAACGAGATACTGGTCATCAACATGGGCGGCAAGACCACAAGCAAGTTCCCGATCGACCTCGAGATCCCCGCGGACGCGCCTTCCGAGCACGCTCTCGATCAGGCCATGCGCCTCTTGACCACCGAGGAGATCATTCCAAGCTATTGCATTTGAGCACGTTTGGATGACATTAGATCATCCATAAAGGAGCATGACATATGACGTACGAACAATGGATCACATCGAGGGACGCGGCGGTTGAAACCTTGCGGAAAGCGGCCGGCGAATTCGGCGCCGGAAAAATAACCGAGGCCGAACTGAAAAAAACGACGGCCCCGTTGGGCATCTACGCGCAGCGCAACGGACTCTTCATGGTGCGGGTCAGACTGACGGGCGGCAGGTTATCAACCGCGGCGGCGAGAGAGCTCACCTCTGCCGCCAGATCGGCCGCCGCTACCCGCTTCCATCTCACCACCCGCCAAGACATCCAGATCCATGACGTCCCCGCCGCCAACGTCGCCCCGCTCGTTGCCGAATGCAACCGCATCGGTCTCTCCTTCTGGGGCGGCGGCGGTGACACCTACCGCAACATCACCGCCTGTCACAAAAGCGGAGATAACGCATCATGCGTCTTCGATGTGCAGCCCTATGCCCTCTGGGCGAACGACCTGCTGCGCCTCAACGATCAGGCGGTCAAACTCCCCCGCAAACTCAAAGTCGGCTTCGCCTGCTGCCCCGCATCCGCCGGTGAGGCGAGACTCCAGGACCTCGGCCTCCTCGCGGCAGTCGACCCATCCGGACGACACGGCTTCAAAGTCTTCGTTGGCGGCGGCATGGGGCGCTACAGCGCGGCGGGCTTCGTCGTCCACGAGTTCATTCCCGTCGAGGAGCTCCCCCGGCATCTTCAGGCGGTGACCGCCCTGTTCCACGACCACGGCGACCGCGCCGACCGCGCGAAAGCCCGGCTGCGCTTTGTTGCTCAGAAGCTTGGGCAGGAGGCCTTCGCAAAACTCTATGACGAATATCTCCACGCCGTGAAGCCCTCACTGGCGAGCACCCAATCCCCAGGTGGAAGGTCGTCTCCGAAGGGCGAATCTTTGACCAGGATCTTCATCCCCTTCGGCGATCTGGGAATAACTGAGCTCGATAAACTCATAGACACCGCCAAGGAACTCGGCTGCGAAGAATTCCGCGTCTCCATCGCCCAGGATCTCTGGGCCGCCTCTCCTTCCGCAGAGGCTTCCCAAGAACTCGCCTCACGGCTATCCAGCCTCTCGCCAAGCTACGTCGGCGGTTCGCTCGTCGGAGTCACCCCCTGCTGCGTCGGGTCGAACGTCTGCAAGATCGGCCTGCTGGACTCGAGAAGCCTCGCCTCGAAAATTGGCCGCGAGTTTGACAAACTGCTGACGGCGGATCCCGCCAACAAGCCGAAGCTCCTCGACGCCGCCGAGCGGGTTTTACTCTCCGGCTGCGCCAACTCCTGCGGACGGCACCGTTGCGCGCCGCTCGGCGTCGAGGGCTGCCGCAAAGGCACCGACGGCAAACCCGACCTCTGGAAGGTCTGGGTGGGCGGTGACCCCGCCAACGACACCCTCGCCTCCCCGCTCGACGACACCCTCCGCACCGACGACGAGGTCATCCAACTTGTTATCTCGCGGGCGCTCGCCAACCACTGAGATCGACGGCCATATCCCTTGTATGAGCTTCCACGTGGTGAACCTTAAATTAGGCGGCATCGCGACCGCGACTGCAACCACTCGCTCACGCTCGTGGCTCTGTTCAGACGCCGTGAACCGAGCCCCGACTGTTAGGGAGGGGTTACCATATTGAATTTCTTAAGCGTGAACGTAACCGGCTGTTCCGGAACTTAAGACATTTAGACAGGATAAAACGCCCCTCTCATGTCAATCCTGTAAATCCTGTCAAAAAAAGCAATTCCCCCGACATTCCACGTCCGCCCTCTTGACACGGTGCGGGCTTCGTGTATAATTACAGGTAACTTTATCTGTAAAGTACAACACCACACGCCGCCTGGAGGAGGACACGGGAATGCCCACGGAACGAGTCACCATGCGCGGGCTGGCCCGCAAACTGGGCTGCAGTCCGATGACCATCTCCAAGGCGCTGCGGGGCAGCTCGGACATCTCGGAGGCCACCCGGGAGAAAGTACTCAAGACCTCGCGGCGGCTTGGCTACCTGCCCAACAACTGGGCCAGCGCCGCGAAGTCATCACGCTTCAACAATGTCAGTTACATCTTCGAGCATCCGCTCCCCGACCCGATCATCCCCTTGGTCACCACGCTGCATATGGAGTTCGTCTCGGGCGTCAGCGAGGTGCTGCTCGCCGAGAACATGTTCCTCTCCGTCGCCTTCTCGCGGAGGCGCATTATGGTTGACACCCTTCCACAACCGCTGCGCGAACGGATCTCGGACGGGATTCTCGCGGAATTCGAGATGGATCCCGAGACCCGGTCGCATTTGGAAAGGCTTGGCATCCCCATCGTCTATCTCAACTCCAACATCCAAGACGCCAACGACTGTGTCTTCGCCGACGAGTTCCACATCGGCTACGAAGCGACGACGCACTGCGTGAGAAGCGGGCACCGCCGAGTGCTTTTCGCCTACAGTCTCGCCCCTGGCGAGTCGCTCGCCTCCGTCCACTTCTCCCTGAAAAACCGCCTCGCCGGATACGAGCGCGCCATGGCCGACGCAGGATTGCACGGCACACCGCTGCGCGTCGAGGCCGCGTCAGGCGACGTCTTCGCCGAAAAAGTGATCACATTCCTCAAGGGCGAAGCGGGCAGGGACTTCACCGCCGTCGTCTCCGGCGGCGCCATGCCCGTCTATGTCGAAGCGCTGCGGCAAGGTGTCAGAATCCCCGAGGATCTTGCGATCGTCGCCCTGGACATGCCGTTCTGCGACACGCGGGTGTTCTTCAAACTCGACCGCGTCATGATGGACCGCCGGGCGATGGGCATGGCCGCCGCCCGCATGCTGCTCGAGAAGGTCAGGCATCCCGGCGCGTGCCCATCATGCATAGACAAGCCATCCATCCTCCCGCTCGGGTCGTGCGCCACCCCGCGGACGGTGCCGACAGACTCCCGGAAGGGTGCTCACGCAAAAGGAGGGACGTATTATGTGTAACATGACCGGAAGGACGCTGTTCACCCTCATCGAACTGCTCGTGGTGATCGCGATCATCGCCATTTTGGCGTCGCTGCTGCTGCCCGCGCTCAGCCAGGTGCGGCAGACGGCGAAGAGCTCCCTGTGTGTCAGCAACTTACGTCAATGCCATCTGGCCACGATCAGCTATGCGGCTGACTATCAGGACAGCCTGCCCTTCCTCCGCGGCGCCACCAGCGATGGCGAGAACGGCTACCGCTACTACGGGATCTGGCCGGTCGTGCTGCAAAGCTACCTCAATCTCACGCCCTACTACAATGCCGCCGTTGGCAACAAGAATCCCTCCGTGATCGTCTGTCCCAGTGCAGAATCTCCCAATATGGGACGCCCCGACTATGCGCCGTCAACGGCCTTCGAGAACACGCTGCTTCGGCGAGTGACAACGCCCGAGGCGAAAATGTGGCTGGGCGACCACAAACCGGGCACGACCAACTACAATCCCTGGCTCGCCGGCCATGAGGTTTACATCTCGTCGGAGGCGCAAGGCATCCATCTACGCCACCGCAACAATGCCAATCACCTCTACTTCGACGGCCACTGCGCCATCGTCGACCGCTCCAAAGTTCTCGCCGATAGAAACATGTATAAGAATAACTAACTCATGGAGGCTGTTATGCGGTTTTTCTCCTCACGGTATTCAGGACTGGTGGTGCTCGCGCTTTCCGCCAGCATTCACTGCCATGGGGGCGATATGGAATGCACGGAGGACACCTCCTCGAAATGGAAAGTCGGCTTCACCTCCCCTGGCGCGAAGGCGGAGGCCGCCGTGCTTCCCGAGAAGCCGAAAGAAGGCGTCAACTGCTTGAAAATCGATTATTCCTTCCCTGCCGCCGGATCCGTCGAGTTGGCGCATGCGGTCGAACTGAAAACTCCGGTTCCCGGAATGCGTTTCTGGGCCAAAAACATGGGCCCCAAGGAAGTGGGTGTTTTTCTCAAATTGGTGGACGCGAAAGGCGAAACCTTCCAGTGGACGCGGAAAATAGCCGGTTCTACACCTGAATGGATTCTCCTCGAGTACGCCATCGTCGACCCGCACACCACCTGGGGCGGCGACAAGAATGGAACATTCGACTGGCCGGCAACCGCGCTGGGGCTGTGCGTCAACGCCTCGGAGGCCGCCGCAGGCGTCCTCCTCGTCGACGGTATGGCCCCCATGGAGGCCAAGCCCGCCGTTAAAACCGAGCCGGCGCCCGTCGCGCAGAAAAACGCCGAGAAGACGAAGCCCAAGGACAGCCTCCCCGCCGAACTTGAGCTTCAAAAACTGCTGGCCGAACAAAAGAACAAAACTCCCGAGGCGAAAAAGGAAGCGGCACCTCCCCCCCCACCGCCGCCTCCACGGCTCTGCCCGCTGCCAGCGCCTAAAGGGACGGCCGAAGACGCCGTTCTTCCGGAAGGAGTGACGCTCGATTGGGATCTGGCGACCTGCTGGCGCAAGGAAACCGCCTCCCGAGGCTCCATCTGCCTGAACGGCCTCTGGCGCTTCAGGCCGACGTGGGACACGGACAAGGAACTGCCGGCGAAGAACTCAGGCTGGGGGTATTTAAAGGTTCCGGGCGGATGGCCCTGCAGTCACCGATGGGGGCATAATCCGTACTCTTTCATCCCGATCGCGGCCGCATGCTGGAGCGAGGCCGTCGGACCGCTGGACATCGACCGCGGCAACTGGCACTTCCGCAACAAAAACGTCGGTGAGACGATCCCCTTCGACAAAGTCAAGGATGCGTGGTACGAGCGGGAATTCACCATCCCGAAAGAATGGGCGGGCAGACGCATATTCCTGCGCTTCGACATGATCGAGCAGGAGGCGGACGTCTATCTCAACGGCAAGAAAACCGGAAGCCTCCGCTGGCCGGGAGGCCGCCTTGACGCCACCGCCGCCGCGCTGCCTGGCGAGAAAAATCTTGTGACGATCAGGGCGCTCACCCCCGGCATATCCGATGGCGACGGCCCCCGCGGCATCGCCGGAGACGTCTACCTGGACTCTGAACCGTCCGGTGGCCCCCGCGTCGTCGACGCCTACCCGACCGCCTCCTGGCGCTACAAGACCGTGACCGTCCGCGCCGTTTTCGCGGGACTCGACCCCTATGCAAACTACAAAGCGGTCGCCACGTTCTTCAACAAAGGCGCCGTGGAGAAACGATTTGTCAGTGAACCGTTCTCCGCCGCGGATCTCGCGGAAGGCGTCAAAAGCTTCCGCTGGGACTGGGCCGATCCGAGGCTCTGGGACTTCGACAAGGGTGAACTGTACGACGTCACCTTCGCCATCGCCAAGACGGATGGCGCGGCGATCGACGAGACGCTTCCCGAGCGCTTCGGATTCAGGGAGTTCTACACCGACGGGAAGCACTTCATGCTCAACGGGCACAAAGTCCACTTCTTCTCCGAATACTTCCGCGAGTATGGCAGGAGCTTCGCCAATTGCGGCCGCGACGGCATCATGGACTTTCTGCGGAACTTCCGCGCCACCGGCTTCAACTTGATCAAGTATTCCATCTACGACTACAATCCGAAGCTCTCCTATTATCCAGAGGAGATGGCCAGAGCGGCCGACGACACCGGCATTGGCATCCTCTTCCAACTGCCCCGCATCAGCGCCAACCAGGCGGACTTCAAGGCGTGGCAGGCGTGGCGGCAGAAGGTCGACGGGATCGTCCACCGGTGGCGCAACCATCCGAGCATCCTGTTCTGGTCGACGGATCAGGGCACCGGTCATTACATCGAAGCGTTAGACCCCAAAAACTTCGTCGGCTACGACCAGTATATTCCTCCCCGCACCGAGTTCTGGAACCAGGT